>JBEKUT010000214.1:0-15538 GCA_049514735.1 Bryobacteraceae bacterium | reverse complement strand
GCCCCGCGCCGTCGATGTTGAGGTCCAGCCACTCACCCCTGACGAAGCCCGCGCGTTGCTCGAACTGGCGAAGGGTGACGGCCAGTGGGCTGGTCCCGTGGTAACCGGACTCTGCCTTGGACTCCGCATGGGTGAGGTGCTTGGCCTCTTGTTGGATGACCTTGATCTTGGAGCGGGTACACTTCGCATCGACAAGCAGCTTCAGCGCTACGGCAAGAATATGCTCGCGCTCGAAGAAACCAAGCAGCGCGCAAAGCGAACAGTCAAACTACCGGTCACGGTTCGTGACGTTCTCAAGGAGCACGTCCAATTGCGCGAGGAGACTCGCAAGCTCGCCGCATCCGCGTGGCGCGGCCCGATCAAAGTCATGGATGGACGACAAGTCGAGTTCCTATTCACGACGACGATAGGGACGCCGCACTTCGACACCAATCTGCGAAGGCGGCTTCGCGCCCTTCTCGCGTTGGCAGGAGTCAAGCGCCACCGTTTCCACGATCTTCGTCACACAGCCGCGACGATGTTAATTGCGGCCGGGGTGAATCCGAAAGCGGTTCAACACTTTATGGGCTGGAAGGATTCCCGCATGGTCGATCGTTACACTCACGCTGTTGCCGAAGTCATGAGTGAGACGGCGGAAGCGATGGAACGGGCGCTGTCTGCACTCAAACCAAGCAGGCCCAGTTCTCAAACACCCGAATGGAAGCACTGAGTTCTGGGGTTCTCGATACCAGGGCAACTTGGCCCCCGAATCAGTCGAACGTTGTCGTCAAAACTGTCGTCAGAACCGGCTGTGCAAGGACTGGAAAAACCGCAAGTCGCTGAAAATTATGGAGCCACCCGCCGGGATCGAACCGGCGACCTGCTGATTACGAATCAGCCGCTCTACCAACTGAGCTAGGGTGGCTTGCCTTTATACCGAAACC
The DNA here is from genome assembly GCA_049514735.1 of Bryobacteraceae bacterium. GTDB lineage: Bacteria > Acidobacteriota > Terriglobia > Bryobacterales > Bryobacteraceae > JAICMB01. The sequence continues at coordinate 14,615 of JBEKUT010000214.1, read as the reverse complement.
TACAGGGTCGTGAAAAGCCGATTGTTTCGTGCTGTGCTAAACACACCTTAACCCTGCCGCCCCAAACGTTCATGTGCTGGAAGCGTTGCTGCCGCTCGAGTTCCGTACGCTGTCCTTCCACCATAATACCAGACGAACGTTGCTTTTCACGTCTTCGCAGGGAGGAAGAGGTTTGATCGTTCCCGCAGCCACATCTCTCATGTCATGTCTCTCGTTTTTCTAAGAATTGGAGGATCCCATCCGCCATCGAGCAAAGCCGCAGCTTGCCGGGCAACGGTGTCCACGATCGCCATATCCGGCGTCACGCCAATCGCTCTAAGTTCGGCGGCGACAAGTTCGGCGAGCCGGAACGCAGGCTGATATACGGCTATTTCGCGGCAGAAGTGCAGAAATTGCGATGCGTATACCTCGGGAGAAAAATGCTGCGACGCGAAACGCACTGCCGCTGGCCCCAAAGCGCGCCGCAGAGTTTCATCCGATACCAAAGCACGGAGGTTTCTGCTGAGATCCTCGAATTCATAATCTGGCCTCACCTTCAACGAAGCGTCGCTTGGAATCTCACTGTAAAGGAGGTCGATGCAGATATCGGCGTGCGTGAGCGCGGCGCGCACTAAATCCTCATTGGCGAGACCCGCAAAATGTACGGCGTCCTGAAGACACAGCTCGTGGCGCAGTTCTAACATGCGTTGGCCGTAAGGCGTATCGAAGGATCCCAGGACGATGTAATAAATCCGGTTCTTAAGGTCGTCGTCGGAAATGGTTCGCAGCACCGCTTCAATGTACCTGTTCTCATTAAAATCCCCGATGGTAACTGCAAGTAGCCGATCATTCGGAACACCCAAATCGCTCCGGCTCCGCGTCGAAGTTCGATCGACCGCATACGGGAATTGGATCTTCGCGGCCGGCGCGGAGGTAATCATGCTTACCCGATCTCTGAGTAAGTCGGAATGCACGATTACTCCCTCGGCTCCTACAACTGGCTCGGGCGCGACAAAATCATGGAGAATTACGATGCCTTTATGACGCTGGGATGCGTTGTAGATATGGCCGTGATCTTCTGTTTGGTTGCCGAGATTGTACACGACGTAATCGTATTCCTGGAGCCAGTTCTCATAACGGGAAATTCTTGCGAACGGGATCAAGCGCAGAGACGTATCGAGCAAGTCACCCGTTTCGGCGACCCATAAATCGACACGCGCTTGGGTCGAGAGTTGCTGAGTCACCGCCTGGCTGAATTGTCCAATAGAGCTTTTCTTTTGAAAAGGCGTGAACCACGCCACGCTCGTCGTCGGGGCCGTCATGAGAGCGAAGCGACAGCAACCGGACGCCGCACACAGGTCTCGCGGATGCAGGCGGCGATGAAAAAGATATCTTCTTCCGTGAGCATGCCATGAGTCGGCAGATTCACTCCGTGCTTGCTTAGTGACTCGGCAACGGGATATTTACCATTAGGCTCACGATAGGGCGGCATGACGTGCATCGGATAAAACACTGGCCTGGTCTCAATTCCCGAACGATCGAGTTCTTCCATGAACTCATCGCGGCTAAGCGGGTAGTTTTCGGAAAGAAGGATCGTATACATCCAGAACGAATGTTTCGCCCAAGGCGCTTCGCCGGGAAGAGTGATCATGTCCTGGAGGCCGCTCAGATGCTTTCTATACCAGCCGGCGACTTGCCGCCGTTTGGCGAGATGCAAATCGATTTGCTCGAGTTGCGCAACGCCGATCGCGGCCTGAAGGTTGGTCATGCGGAAGTTGTTGCCAACCATTGGAAACCAGTAGCGGCGTTCCGGATCCATTCCCTGTCCCGCGATCATACGCACTCTCGAAGCCAGTTGACTGTCGGAAGTTGTGACCATCCCGCCTTCGCCGGTGGTGATGATCTTATTGCCGTAGAAGCTAAATATCGAGGCAGTGGCCAGGCTCCCCGCGCGCTCTCCGCGATACTCGGCCCCGTGCGCCTCTGCGGCGTCTTCCAGGACGAAAAGGCCGCGGCGCGCCATCGCGTCTTTGATCGGCAGCATGTCAACGGGATGGCCGTATAAGTGGACGGGGATGATACCCTTGGTGCGAGCCGTGATCTTGGCCTCAACCCGCGCCGGATCGATATTCATCGTGAGAGGTTCGGAATCGACAAAGACCGGTGTCGCGCCGCAGTAGTGGACGGCGTTCGCGGTGGAGACGTACGTCAAAGTTGGGACAAGCACCTCGCCGCCTGGCCCAACGCCCAGAGCCAGGAGCGCCGCATGCAAAGCGCTGGTCCCGTTCGCGCAGCATATAGCATGTTTAACGCCGCAAAATTCGGCAAATCGTTCTTCGAATTCGGCGACGAAACGGCCGGCCGCAATCCAGCCGGAATCGAGACACTCGTTGACGTATTTCTTTTCATTTCCAGCTAACCATGGTTGAGCAACATGGATTCGCGGGCGGTTCATAGCCGATCGCCCGGCTTTAGTATGGATGCCGGGACCCCGGTAGCGACGATGTTCGGTTCCAAGTTTCGAATGATAACACTGCCCGCGCCTACGACCGACCAATCGCCGATCGTAACGCCGGGAATGACGCGCGTTCCGATTCCCAGAAGGACGCCTTCCCCAACCAGAACGCAGCCGCCGAGATTTGTTCCCGGTGCAATGTGAGCGAACGGACCGATCACGCAATCGTGATCTACAGTCGAGCCGGTGTTAACGATGACGCCATCGCCAATCTCGGCTGCGGCGTTCACAACCGCGCCGGGCATAATCGCAACGCCCGCGCCCAATCTTGCGAAGCGGGAAACCGACGCGCGAGAACTAATCGCATTCACAAGTTGGAAACCGATTTTACGGACCGCAAGGCTGATCGCGCGGCGTTTGCGATTGTCGCCTAACGCGATAAATGCCTGCCGCGCTCCGGCCGCGAAGAGGCGGGGCAGTTGGTCGTCGCCGCCGATAAATTCGACGCCGAGGAGATCGTGCCGTGCAGGATCGACGCCCGTGCAGCCGATGGGTTGGACGCCAGCGTCGAGGAATATGTCGACAATTACTTTAGCGTGCCCGCCGTCGCCAACGAACCGATCGTCTGTTCCACGCGCCCGGTGAGCAGTTCTTCGCTGAGATCGTCGACCACTTGAATATCGAAGCCCAAGACTACGAGCCCGTCGAAGGTATCATCAGGCCGCGACGTCGATCGAGCGGAAAACAGACGACGAAAACCGATCGTCTGTTCCACGCGCCCCGTGAGCAGTTCTTCGCTGAGATCGTCGACCACTTGAATATCGAAGCCCCAGGCTACGAGCCCGTCGAAGATATCATCAGGCCGCGACGTCGATCGAGCGGAAAACAGACGACGAAAACCGATCGTCTGTTCCACCCGCCCAGCCATCAGGCGACCGCCCTTCGAAGACTCAGGTTGACCGAGACCGCCGTGAGCAATGAGTTACGCTCTAATGGCAGCAATTCTCCGCTGAGATCGTCAACCACTTGAATGTCGAAGCCCCAGGCCAGGAGCTCGTCTAAGAAATCGGACGGCTGCGTCCCCGCGCGCAAGAGGAGCGAAGGGGCGAACTCGACGAACATCTGAAGCGCGGGGTTTGCTTCAACGATACGCCGCATACCCCTGAAAATTCGCGGCTCCGACCCTTCGGCGTCGATCTTGACCAAGTCGATGGACGCAACGTCGGCCAATGCCTCGTCCAGGGAAACAGTTTCAACCATCACGGATCGGCCGCCCTGAGGACCGTACAGACTGTTCAGTCCGCAACGCACATCTTGCACGTAGAAAGGCATGGTGGAACGTTTGTCCAGGACGGCGGTACATCGCAGATCGGCGCGCGCGTTGAAACCATTTGCGTCGACATTACCCTGCAGAATGCCGAAGGTTCTCGGAGTCGGTTCGAAGCTGAAAACTTTGCCCGTGTCCCCAACCACTCGCGCGGCATGCAAAGTATAGATGCCGATATTGGCGCCGACGTCCACTACAGTCATGCCGGGCCTCAAAGACTCTCGAAACGTTTGTCCGAGCCCGCGTTCCACGGTGCCCCAATACGCGTAGCAGGCTGCATGCGGCCAGTCCTCCCTCGGAACGGCGAGTATGAAATCGTCCACTTTCATTACGAAAACGTCGTGGCCGGCAAGTACGGGGAAGAGGGGATGGCCTGCCGTTGGAGCGCGCTCCAGAGACTCGAGACGGATCTTAAGTTCGCTCCTCACGGTGTCTAACTTCTCATGCAATCGGATGGTGCTGCGCTGGGCGGATGCAATCGCGGATTCCAAGTCTGCGAAGCGCGTCCGGTCCGAGTCGTGGAGCTCGACGAATCGTTTCTCCATGGCGGCGAATTGGGCGCACATCGAGTGCTCCAGAACATCCGCGTGGCGCGGGCCCAGCAAACGCCGCAGGCGTGCGCGCAGCCGTACCGAAAACGGGAGGTCAAGCGCGGGCAAAGCCTGTCCGTGCCAATAAAACGGGCCGCGGGCGGCTGCGGATGAAGCTGTGATCGCCGCGAGGGCCTGCATTCTGGATACTCCGAGGCGCAGCAGTTCGAGTAGCGCGGCGAATTCGTCCACAGTACAGTCGCGGCCTAAGATACGTTGAAACGCTTCCCAGACGAAGCGGCCCTGGGACGCGTGAGTGTCGAGCTGAGAAAGATCCCACTGCTCGATCGGCACGCCCCGCAAACGGAACGAAACACCTCGCTGCTTCGCCTCAGCCTGGCGGGAGATTTCAAGCAGCACGCTGTACTTGGAGGTCTGGCCAAGGGTGGCCAGCCAGTAGGCGGAGCCTTCGGCGTCGGGGTCACGGCGGAAAGCTCCTTGATAGACTGCTTGAAGGAAATCCGCCGGATCGTCGATTTCGAGGAGTTCGTCTGCATCCAAGGTGAAAGGCGTCACGTCGGCGATGAAGTCTTCGGCGGGTTCGGCCGTTGCAGTTGTCTGGCACAATTCTTCGATTGGCTGGCCATGCAGCGTCATCTTCCGTTGTTGAGCGCGCCCCTCGGCACTGGTGCACAATTCGATGAGGACTTGTTCGCGGCTGACGCCATTCTCAAACTTGCGAAGGTATGCTTCAAGCCCGGTCTGATCCACCATGCGGCCGAATACCCGGGCGTAGGCGGCGATCAGGAACCTGCGATGCGGCTCGATGCTGCAGAGATCTTTCAGTTCGGCGGGATCGCTTTCCGGCGCGTTTCGTACGCGAGCTTCCTCCGACTGCTCCAGAAACTCGACCACAGCGTCACGAGGCGCTGTTGTTAACACTTCGGTGAAATACACCAGAGCATCCAGTTCGGGTTGTCTTCCCAAGATCTGTTGGAATGCGGCGCGGACAAATTCCGAATCGTCCCGCTCAGGTTCGGCGGGGACGATGTTCGGCGCCTTAAGGAGCTCCGTGATGCGGGCCTTCATAAGCTGTTCAGTTATGCGGATCATCTACGCAAGCAGCTTCTCGATCGCATTATCCCAATGGATGCCAGAGGCCATCATCAGTTCAAATCCCGTATTTCCCATTTTCGCTGCGCGATCGCGATTGTGAAACAGTTCGTCCATGGCATCGGCGATGGCGGACGGCTCGGGCTCCACAACGAGGCCCGTTTCGCCGTGGCGCGCCAGAATCTTCACCCCGCCCGAATCCTGGCAAGTGATAACGGGTTTGCGGGAATGATAAGCTTCGAGCGTTAAATCGCTACAGGAATCTTCATTATACGGAGTATAAATACAGCCCAGAGCCGCGGCGAAAAGCCGTGCTTTTTCCTCCTCATTCGAGGGGATTTTTACGAGGCGGACACGGGACTTAACGTGCTTCAGGGCCTCGATCACCAGAGCTTGTCGTTTGCCTTCGGCCGCCCATTCGGGAAACAAGAAGTAATCGCCATATCCTGAGCAGAAGAAATGTTCGGAGCGCGCCAGCGGCGCGTGGAGAACTTCCGGCGCGATGCCCTTGAACTTCCCCAGCCGTTCGGCGGCGGCTTGGGAATTCGTGAAAACCCTCCGCGCTTGCGAAAGACAAAGATTGTCGGCGTTCACCACGACTTGGCGTATGTCCTCGTCCGCATATAGTAACTGGAATGGATTCAGGAGCCACACCACTTTATTGGGATGCGGTACGCAATAGGCCGGAAACCTCAACGCGATCACTCGTTCGATTCTGGGGAGCGTCAACAAGCGGCAAGCGAGAAGGTGATCCAGAACCTGCTCGGCCGGCTCCGAGCGAAAAGGGATGCGAACGGGCAGGGCGTTATGGCCGCGCGCGGCTAATTGCTCCCGCAGAGCTTCTCCAAAATGTTCCCCGCCTCCTCTGACGAACGGCACACAAGTATCGACGACCGCGATATTCATGCGATCAGCCGGTCGATTACGTGCGGCCAGGAGATCCCGAGTTTTTCTATGCGATGAATTCCTGCTTGCCCGAGTTCCCGGGCCAAAGGCCGGTCCAGATAGAGGCGGTCCATACATTCCGCGATAGCCGGCGGGGATGGTTCGGCAACAAGACCATTTTCTCCGTTCACAATTAATTCCTTAGTGCCCCCCGCATCGGTAGTGGTGATCACTGCCTTGCCGGCGTGGTGCGCCTCCAGTGAGGGATATCCATAGGAATCCTCATTAAACGGGATGTAGATTGCGGCCAGGCAATCCGCAAAGAGATCGATCTTTTCTTCTTCGGAGATCCAGCCAAAATGCAGAACCACCTTGTCCTCCACGCCGTGTTTCGCCACTTCCGCGCGCAATCTCTCCTCGTCGGCCGGGTCGTCTCCCTTTCCGGCAATCGTCAACTTGACAGCGGTTCGGGTGTAACGCATGCTTTCGATGGCAAGAGTCTGGCGTTTGTGATGAGCGATGCGGCTCATATACAAAATGTAGTCTCCATACGATTCGCAGCGATAGCGCTCCGGCCGGATCACGGGCGGATAGAGTACCTCGGCATCAATATCGTTGAATGTTTTAAGACGCTGCGCCGTTTCCCTGGAGTTCGAACAAATTCTACGCGCCTCACTAAATCCGAGATGGTCGCTCTTAACGATCGCCTCCCGATAGGCCAGGCCCTCGGGAGTATTCGGAAGATCCTGGTAGATCGTGCCCCACAGATCGTAGGCGCCGCGGTGATGATGGATAAACCAGATCACTTTGTTGGGGTGGCGCAGCAGATGAGCCGGAGGGCGAATCGCGATCAGACGATCCCCGTGCTGTGTGATGTCGAGCAGACGCAGGGCCAGCATCTGCGAAGGCAATTCCCGGTAAGAGGAAACGAACGGGATCTTGAGCACCTCGACGTCGTGGCCGAACTCGGCAAGCATGGTTTCCAGCCAATCCACGATGAACGTCCCGCCGCCCTCAATGAACGGAACAATGGTGCTGGCTATAATGACCTTCATTCAGGCAGCCGATGTATTACCTTGTGGCATAGTACCCCACGGCTAAGCAATGGACTAAGATCCAAAAACAATCGGAGGAAACGTGTCGAAATTTGAGAAGTTCTTGCCAATTCTCACCATACCAGTCTTGTGGGCATTGGCTCCAGCCGCGTACGCGCAGGCAACCAGAACCTGGGTATCCGGGGTAGGCGACGATGCAAATCCTTGCAGTCGTACCGCTCCTTGCAAGACCTTTGCGGGCGCCATCAGCAAGACCGCGCCTAGCGGTGAAATCGACGTGCTGGATCCCGGTGGATTCGGCGCATTAACCATTACTAAGGCCATCACCATCGACGGCACTCCCGTAGTTGCGGGCGTTCTCGTATCGGGAACAGCCGGTTTTGTCGTCAATGCGGGCGCGAACGACCTCGTTGTAATTCGCGGTCTCGATTTCAACGGCCTCGGGACTGGAACGAAGGGCATTCAGATCGTCCAGGCGGGGAAGGTGCAAATCGAAAATTGCCAGATTTACGGATTTACGCCGCGAGGGATCAGCGTCGAACCGTCGACGAATCCGGTCCAGGTTTTCATCTCGAATACACGCATTAAAGGATCGGCTTCGAACGGTATCGTGGTGGCGCCTGCTAGCAGTTCCATCCATGCCCAAGTGACTCTCAACAATGTCGAGATATCGGAGAACACCAACTTCGGGCTGTCCGTTACAGCGGGAAGCTCTGTTATCGTTCGGGATTCCGCCATCAGCGACAACGGTTTGGCGACAAGTTTGGCGAACATCCGCGCCGACGGTACGGGGGGAACTACGACGGTGGACCTGGATAATGTTTTAGTCAGCGGGAGCGCCACCGGCATTATTTCTTTGAATGGCGCCACGGTGCGTGTTAACAACTCCACCATTGTCGACAATGAAACTGGGCTCTCGCCATCGGCTGGCGGCACTATCATGTCGTCCGGAAACAACCGGCTCGCGGGGAACAGTAGCAACGGGGCCTTTAGCGGCACCATCGGCATGCAGTAACATTCTCCTCAGTGAACCCCATTTTTGTTGCTTGTACCCCGCGCACAGGCAATCTCTGGTTTCGCAAAATGCTGGCCCGGGCGATCGGCGGCAAGGAATTGGCCGCCCATTGTCCGGACGAGATCCCCTGGCATGAAGTGGAATCGCGATGCATCGTCGCCATGCACTGGCACAGAACACCCGAATTGCGCAGGGTCCTGGCTGAAAACGGATTTGAAACGATCGTGACGGTCCGCAATCCACTGGACGTATTGCTTTCGATTCTCCATTTTTCGCAGCATGAGCCAGCAACAGCGCGCTGGTTATCGGGGGAAGCCGGCGGCGAGACGCAACTTCACGGCCTCGATCCAACCAGCCCGGCGTTCCTCAATTACGCTCTGAGCCGCAGGGCGTCGTTGCTGCTGCACGTGAGCGCCGAATGGCACGCCGCGGCGAGAGCAGTGATCCGGTACGAAGAACTTGTTGCCGATCCGCAAGGGACGCTGGAATTAGCCGTTCGAACTCTAGACTGCAAACCAGCCGCACTGTCCGGCGAGGCGGTGCGGGAGTACTCGGTAGGTCAAATGAAATCGTTGCCGCATCACCACGTCTGGCGGGGCGAGCCGGGACTTTGGCGGCGGCTCATTGTCCCAGACTTTAGGCAGGCGATTTACCGGCGTTACGAGGATCTCTTTGAGCTGTGGGGTTTCGATCGCCCGGACGACTTTGCACTGTCCGGGGAGCAGGCCAGGTTGAATTGGAACGCCATGAAATAAACCGGCGAAGTGCCGGACGGGAGTTGGCGCAGAGAAAAGCTCGCCTCACTCGGATCGTTGTGGCGCATAATAGCCAGCGCGTGCCTCGACCTTGAGCTTGCGGTCGTTTTCGAGCTTCACCTTTATTTGATGAAACCGGCCGTCAGCCTTTGCGGTGGGAACAAAACCTAACACGTAGTGGCTCTCCGGGGTCGCCAGCTTGCGAAAACTCAAGCCGAAGTCGTTTCCAACGAAATACGAGCCGCCGGTCCCGTGCGCCAGTTCGACCAGAACTTGAGGATCCGCCGTGTTTATGTTGGGGCGCTGGTCCTGGCCGCGGATGGTGGAGCCGACATTGTCGCGGATGCCTCCGCCATTTCCGGCCGACTCGCCCAGATCCAAAGCATTGATCACCACTTTCGAGCGAATAGCGGCATCCATGAGGATCGCTGGTTCCTGCGAACGGTCGTGGTCCACGAAAAATCCGGACGAGACGATTACGATCTCCCTCCGCGCGGGCAGGTTAGACATCCTGCGGACAAGGCCCTTTAACAATTCCACCTGAAGTATCTGCACTGGCGAGACGCGGCATACCGCTGCCGGACGCAACTCTATCCGCGCTACGGCCTGCTGCAACTGCGGCTGGTCGTTTGTGAAATCCAGCGCCACACGGCACGAAGACGTAAAGATGGCCACGCGATCGCCGGGTTGGAGTGCGCCGAACTGGCGCGCGGCGGCATCGCGCATACGCGACAGATCGCCCGGATCGCGGATGGTGAGATCGTCGAAAAAGTACCCGGTGAAACGCTCGGGAATGCCAATCGCGTTTCCGGCCGCGGGCGTCGCTGCCGCCGCAGAATTTGGCGCGGGCAGCGACCTGTCGGGGATGACCTGGCTACCCGGCTTCTCAACCGAGAAGCTGGCGATATCGACCCGTTTCCCATTGTCGAAGAGCTGAAAGTCGTCCTTGCCGAGATTGGCCACCGCATGACCATCATGGTCCCGGACGACTACCGGGACCTGGATCATGGTCACATCGGACTTGATCGTCTCGCCGGGAGGCTCCTGGGCAGCCGCGCCGGAGAGCGTAATGAATATCGGAGCGAATAGAAAATGTAAACGCATTATCGACCTCTACGGAATTTGCGCCGCGGCGTTTTCGGCGGTAATCTCCCGGCTTTCCTCGTCGCGCACCACAAGTCTCACCAGATATGCGCCGGGTTTAACCTCGAATCCCGTGGCGATAACGATAGGAGGTTTTTGCTCCAACCCGCGCACGGTTTCGTCGCGCAGCCGAAGCTTCAGCAGCTTCTGCTTGCCGGCTATAAAATTTCCATTTACATCGAACAGCGCTGCCACGATTGTCACGTCGTTCCGATTCCTGCCATCCGCCTTCCGGAACTGGATCAGCTTGAGGTCCAGGCTGGTGAGGACGTTCAGCGTAACTTGTTCGCCATCTTTCGTCACCTGGGTATGCATTTCCGCGGGAAGACTGTGGATCTCGTCGCGAGAGAAGACCGCATTCTCGATCTCCTCCTTCGATAGCGCCAGTTCGTCCTCCGCGTGGTTCGGAGCCCAGTATCCGCGCCGTGCCTGCAGGCTCACTTTCGCAGTGGAGCGCGCTGTCACCTTCAGGGCATGAAAGCTGCCATCTGCCTTCAGGTTTTGAGGCGAGAAACCCAGTATATAAGTGTACTCGGGCGCGGACGCGGCCTTCCGTATTCCGCCGTCGAAATCGTTGTTGCGATTCACGATTCCGCCAGTGCCCTCCGCCAGGGCGATGAGTTCATCGGCGGCCATGTCTCCATCGAGTTGGCGATAGGCGATCACTTGCGGCGGAGGCGGCCCGCCGGACATGGTCGCATCGAAGACCGGATTGGCCCATACGCCGCGCGCATCAATCGTGCTGATGAGCACTTTGGAACGGATCGCTTGCGCAATCAGATCGGATCCCTGGTTCTGAAGTCCGGGTGGCACAAAGAATCCGGGCGAAGCCAGAACGATAGTCCGCTGTCCGGGCAGCACGGCCATGCGGCGGATTACGTCCCTAAGCGTCGCGAGAGTTGCGCGGGATTCCTGCTCGCCGTTGTCGTACTCTTGCCGCGCCTCTTCGACCGCCGTATCGAAGACAGCCTTTTGGTCCGGCAGGTGCAAACATTGTGTGGCGTCGTAGTAGGCGGTATTCAGCGGAATCGAGCGGGCCAGGTCGCTCATGAAAGGATGCAGCCCGACCTGCTGCTCGATTTGTACTGCCTGGGAGTAGCTGATATAGAGACAGGAATGCAAGGCCGAGGGCGTCAGCGGGTTGGGGACGATCCGCAGCAACGCCTCGTCCAGCGCCTCAGGTTTGGCGGTGAAGTCGACGGCGATCTTGCCCGAAGTAGTAAAAAGCGCGGCGCGATCCTCCGGGTGCAGCGAGGAACGCAGATAGCGGCGGACGGCTTCGCGTACCTGCGGGAGGTCCTCGAACCGTATATGCAAGTCGTCGAAGACGAACGCAACATAGCGGGTGGCCGGCGCCGGCCCTTGGTTGGACACGCCGGACGGGAGCGTCCCGTGCGCTGGCGCGTTCGCGATGGCCGCGGCCGCGGCGCTCTTCTGGACGGAGAATTTCGTGATCTCCTGCGGCTTGCCCTTATCGAGAACTCTAAAGTCTTCCTGGCGCAAATTTCCCATGGCGTGTCCCGCGCGGTCGCGCGCGACCACCAGCACCTCCACCAGATTGCTTTGCGCCTTGAATGTCACGGGCTGTTCGGACGTTACGACTTCGTCGTTAATGGGCGGCTCGCGGGGCGGCGCGTTAGCGGGCTGGATGTCCAAAGCCCGCGCCAGCTCCTTCGTTTCCGCCTCGCTAACGCGCGGAGCATCCGCCTTCACGGCGGCCACTGGCTGGTCCGGTTCTTGCACCGGTTCGACGGCGTCCGGCGGCCAATATCCTTGGCGAGCCTGAACCGCAACTTTGAGCCCCTTTCGAAGCTTCACGGTCAGGCGGTGAAAGCTGTTGTCGTGCTCGGCCGTTTGTGGCGCGAAGCCCAAAACATAAATGTATTCCGGCGTGGCGGCAAGCCGGCGAACCGCTCCGTCCAAATCGTTGGTGTCGCGGATGAACGTGCCTCCGGTACCGTCGCTCACCCGGGCCTGAAACTCGCGGAGGTTCTGGTTGTGTTGCACAGTCAGGCCGCCCGCGTCGATGCCGCCGATTACCACGCGGGACCGGATGGCGTTGTCGATTAATCGCCTGGTCTCCGGCACGGACGTCCAATTGTCCCCGTAAAGCGGCAATCCTGGTGAGATAACAACGAGGGTCCGCTGACCCGGCAGGCTCGACATGCGGCGAACGATTTCGTCGCAGTGGAGGAGCACCTGTCGCGTTCTCTCTTCCAGGCTGCTGGTAGCGAAAGATGCGGGGGCTCCTTTCTGAAGCTTCGATAACGCTTCGCTGAGCTTGGTTCGATCGGAGGTGAAATCGGCGTAGAGCGGACCGGACGATGTGAAAATTGCGAGGCGGTCGGCGGGCTTGAGAGTCTCGACAAATTTCGAGGCTGCGCGGCGCACGAACAGCAGATCGGCAGGGTCCAAGATGTGCAAATCGTCGAACATCAGCGCGACGAAATGCTCCGGAATCACAATGGGCGCGGCGGACGGCGGCTCGCCCGTGCCCAGAAGTTTTCTGTCTCCAGCCACACGCCCGGAGGTTTCCTCGATCGAAAAACTTGCAATCTCCTGCGCCTTGCCATTGTCGAAGAGCTGAAAATCGTCTTTGCTCAGGTTTGCCAGGGCGTTACCGTCAGCGTCGCGCACAACTGCCGGGACGAGCACCAGATTCGTTTCGGCTTTAAAGCCGGCCTGGCCGCCCGGGAAAGACGGCGGTGACTGAGCCGCCGAGGTCAAGATAGACAAGGGAATTACAAGCGCAAAGGCCGCGAGCTCGCGGCGCCATACAAAAGAGGAACTCGCGACTGGGCAGAGTGACCCGCAGTCTTGATGGCCAGTATCCACATGAGTACCTATTACTCGGCCTTGATTATACTCTCTAAGGCGACAGTTTCAAACAATTGTTAAACCGTGCGAGCCCGCACAAACTCCGACGTCCAGCGGCAAGCGGCGCGGGGTTATTTCGCAGGGAGGGGACCGTTGAACCGTTACCTTACGTTAGCAGTCTCGGCGCGAAAAAAGTGTTCGGCATCGTTGTAGAAGGGGCGAAGACTCACTGTTTCCGAGCCGCCGCGATCGATAATCAAGGTGTTCGCGTGGTGGCCGGCCGCGGTAGTGTCTGCCGACGCGGGTACTTCTTCAGCATCGCGTCAAGACTCTTGAAGCTTTGCCCAGGTACATTAAGATCTTTGAGGAAATCGATAAAGGCGACAAGCAGGCCGGCCGAGAATTTCCGCTTACGAAATCCGGACTCGAATTCTTTGTAAAGTTCCTGGGCAGTCATCAGTCCCGAACGGCCTGCAATGCGGCCAATTGAGGAAACGCAGAGCGCGCCAAGCTGAAATATCTCGGGTCCCGATCCGTTCCAATTGACCGGTAGCCCACGGCTTCAGCAGCGGCCAGAGTCGACCCGCTTCCAGCGAAGGGATCGTAGACGATGCCGACGCCCAGGGGCAGAACGGCGCGCACGATCTGACGTAAAAATCGTTGAGGCTTAAGCGAGGGGTGCGGAGCTATCTGTTTCTCCCTGCCACGGGTCGGAGAGCAGACGATTACGTCTTTAAACGGCTCCGCGCGTGAGATACGGCGCAGACCTCCTGTACCCCATGTTCGAAGGTTGACGGCCATGGTCCCTGGGAACGGCTTACGAAAGATTCCCCAGGGCTCCCAGCACGAGCGCGGCATTACCGACACATCTGGAAAATCCTCTTCTGCCCCTTTCGGTTTGAAGCCGCCTCGCAAGGTCTGAACTAATCTAATGACTTCGCCGCGTTTCTCGAATCCCGATGCCTGTAACGCATGGAAGGTCATCGTGGACAGGAGTGGGTTCGATGCTTCAAGACGTGTCCGCCCGGTACAAGAACCCGCAGAAGATTATGTGCGACGGCGCTAAAAAAACTATATAAGGCCGTGATCTCCCCTTGTGTCAGCACAGTGAATCGTGGAAGTGGTTGCCGTTTCGCTCCATCGAAAGCCGGTGGAATCCGCCAAACCCCGCCGCGGCCCAGGCGCAGTTTCTGATGGTCTTTTTTTTCGTATTCAACGATGCCGTAAGGACGCCGTGGACCGAGTTGGCGGGCAGGTCTGCTAGCCACTCGATGGCATCGCCGAGGATATAGCTCGACGTCTCCGATAAATGATTGCGTCGTTGGCCGCCATGATTCCTCACAGCTTTCCAGAGTTCCTGTTCCTGTTGACGCAAAGCAGTCAACCAGCTATGCTCGGGATCGGGATCGGTTTCGATTAGGCGAGGTTCGAAAAGCGGAGCGAGTAATCCCATCTGGTTCACCACCTCTTCATATCGGTTGCTTTACAGCCTCTTTGCGCAAGGACCGTCACGCGTCCAGAATTTTTCGGGGGGGGGGGGG
>JBEKUT010000213.1:0-11661 GCA_049514735.1 Bryobacteraceae bacterium | reverse complement strand
CTGGCTCACTGCCATTCCGCAGACCATTCGCCAACTCCTGATTACCGTTAAGCGCTACTACCGCTCGGACTGGGGTGACAACTGGCGCGAACACTTCAGCGTCGACCGCATTAACGGCTTCCTCGGGCACGAACTGAAGTTCGACGATCAAACTCTGGTCGCCAATTATCTTCGCGTCGGTTTCGATCCGAATGGCTCCTGGCGCATCTACAAACTCCGTCCCGATTTCCATCCCGCGGATAAAGTCCAGGTGGAAGACGACATCACCGCGTCCGTCGTCCTGCCGCGCGCCAGCCTCAACAATCTCGACCCGGAATACCCCAACGAAAGCGTCAAGCTGATCGAGAACTGCGAGACTTTTCTGTTCCAGCGTCCCGACGACGCCATCCATCGTGGGTTCGATAAAGACGCCGAAGCAGACATCGCGTCCGAGGGAAATTTCTTCTCGAATTTCGAACCTCTCAATCTGGAGCAAGCCCGCGCCATTGTCGACGAAGTGGTGGAATTCGATAAATACACCGATCCCATGAAGAAGTTGCTGCGCGATTTTGTCGCCAATCCGAAAACGGAGTATGTAGTCTCCTCGTCGCACCCCCGCATCGTGGATGGCAGCCCGTCCAAGAATCCCCGTTACCTGCAGCGCCGCTCCGACCTCGTCAATCCTCGGGATAAATACCTGGGCGAGGTGGGAACGCGTCTGGCGCGTGAAATTCCCGCGGATAGTCGCGTGCATTTTCCGGTGAACGCCGTTCTCGCCGGACGCCGCAACAACCCTCCCGATCGCAAGTTGGGCGCCCCGCCGCTCGCAGTGTACAGCCCCATCCATTATCAGGAACTGCCCGAGCTCTTCATGGATTTCGTCTGCAGTCTCACTGGTAAATCGCCCTCGACAACCGGTTTCGGCAGCGAGGGAGCTCTTACCAAAGGTCCCTTCAACGCACTCCCGCCCGTCATCGATCTGAACAACGCGCTGGTCTCCGCGATCGTCACCGGATACGCTGGTTTCACCACCGCGGCCGGACACGTTGGACCGAAATATCGCGTCGATCACGACAACAGCATGCTGGTTCCGGAAGTCTGGTCACGCATGCGCGTCTTCGAACGCGATCCCGGTTTCCTGATCCCGAACGGTTACCTGGAAAAAGTGGAAGACCTCGAGTTTGAAGGGCGCAAAGTGCTCGCGAGCCGTCTCGGGTACCGTATCACCGCGTCGTTTGTCGATCGCTTTCTAGGCCGCATTTTCGAGATGCCAGGCGCGGTCTTTCCGGAAGAGTTGTTGCGCCCCGAAAAACAGGACATTGCGGTATTCGTCGAAGGTGTCGATGCGATTGTCGAAGCGCAGCGCACCGTGGCTTTGAATTATTTCGAGGATGGCAGCGTGGAAGCCGCCTGTCCTCCCATCGCGGCTCTGCTCCACATCATGGCGCATGGCCACTATCAAGGGAAAACAGAAACGGATCAGTGCATCCGCGCCATGTTCACGCGCGAGTCGCTGTTAGCAAGCGACTGGTACAAACAGCGCCTGTGCGCAAAACAGACTGTCGATATTGCATTGTGGAGCCGCCGCTGCGACGCCCTCAAAGCGTTTCTGAACGGCAGCCTGCCGGCCGGCCAAGTCGATGTCCCCGCCCGCCTCGTCTTTGCCACCGAACAATTGACCCACGTATCCAGCCAATCCTACTTGAACGAATTAATCGGAACCATCGGAGCAACCCCATGACAACGAACCACGAACCAACAACGCAAATCGAGAACGCAGCACGCCGCACGCAGCACGCAGCACGCCGCACGCAGCACGCAGCACGCCGCACGCAGCACGCAGCACGCTTTTTACAACGATTCATCCACAATCTCAAACGCGTTAATCGCCGCATAATTTTCCACCGGCACCAACGAGATCACCAGCTTCCCCTGATGATTCGGTTCCACGTTGTGGACGCTCCAGCTTAAAGCGCGTTTAGCGCCCCCGGCTTCTTTGAAAATATCGAAATCGCGCTTCAGCGCGACGCCGTTGCATAGAATATCGAACACGCGGCTCCCGGCTCCGCCGCCTCCGGCGTTGCCCGGACCAAACCACGTTTCCGCGAAATGAAACGTGACCCCGTAGCGCCCGGCCGCTACCGGGATCACATAAGTAATATTGCCGAACCGCTCGCCAGAGTAGAGTTCGGGATCGGAGGTATTCGCTATTTGCTGATCTCGTCTGAGAACAAGTTGTCCGCCTTTGGCGGAGCGGTCCGGTTCCCAGTAGGTGCCGTCCTTATCCGTGAACGCCTGGCTCTGGGCGACGGCCCGCAACGAATGCATGCGCCCCTGGATTCCCGGCGTAATCTCTATGGCATTCAGAATCGCCGGATTCGTCACCGGATCGAACTTCAGATGCAATTTGCCGTCGCTCGCTGGAGAAATATCTTTGAACACTTTGACGTCGGCGGTTGTAGCGCCCGCGTCGGCAATCACATCGAAGTTCTTGAAGATCCGCCGGCCGTTGATGCAAAGGTCGAAAAGCCGGCTGGTCTCGCCGCCGCCGCCGACGGCGTTGCCATCGCCGTAAAGCGTTTCGGCGAAGTGCAGCCGCAATTCGTAGACGCCCGGTTTGAGCGGAATGTCGTAGCTGAAAGCTCCCTCCCGCCGGTTCTGATATAAATGCGGATCGCGCGTGCCGAGAATAGCAAGATTGGAGGAATGAACCGCCGCTCCGCCGTTAAAGAAACGATCGGTTTGCCAGCCGCGCCCGAATCCGTCGACATACGCCCCGTTCTCGACGCCCGCCAGAATGCGAATGTCGTCGGCGCTTTGCCGCGATCCGCGAATGTCGGCGGCGGCTGGAGTTCCGCTATGCGTACGGAGCGACGCGATGTAGGCCGTTCCGCCGATTGCGGCCGAAGCCGCCGCGAGCGTGAAGAATACGATCAGCGCTCGCTGCCTGCGCGCCGGCGCTTCCGTGCGCGGGATAGCGTGAAGTTGCTGGAGGGCCGGCAAAATTTCGGGTGTCCGGCTAACGAAACGAGGCGCGTATTGTCCAGGAGGAATTTCGATGCGAACTACATGACCGGCGCCTTGCAATTCGTAGTACTCGCGCAGGCGCTTACGCAGTTTATGCGCTTCCACCCGGACAATCGAGTCCTTCTTCTGATCGAAATCGGGTGGCCTGCCGAGCGCTTCGACGGCAATATTATATTCTTTGATTTGCTCGGCCGATCCCTCGAAATATTTGGTGCAGACATAAGTGAGGAGTTGCGCCAGACTTGGCGCACGGTCCAGAATGCCGGAGGCTAAAATCGAATCCAGCTCAGACCTCTCGTGGTCGATAGACGTGGTTACTGACATGGAATCCCTCGTCAACTTCACCCAATGGTTGGAAGTATACCTGTCACTCCCGCGCTGGCGCAATCCCCAACGCAAGCGAGAAGATTAACGGGCTCTTCCGATTGTTAACACTCTAGCATTAATTCGTTAACGCTGCTGAAACGAAACAAGTTGTAAGGAGAATAACCCCATTAGCCTGTTCGCGCGTCTTTGACGCGAGTATGATCAGCCGATAGCGCTTGTCTCGCCGTGTACTCGAACGTCCCGGCGCTTTGGGAAGTTGGGAAAGGGAAACCATGAATCCATTTAAACTGCGTACAGTTCTGGTAGTTTGCCTGCTGCTGTTTGCGTTCTCGTTCCTGGCGTTAGCTCAGGAAGCAACTATCGTCGGAACCATTACGGACCCCTCCGGGGCCCCGGTTCCGAACGTCAAACTCACCATCACAAGCACCGAGACCGGCCAAGCCCGCCACCTCGAAACAACAGGGCTCGGTCAGTTTGTGGTTCCCGATCTACCGATCGGCCACTACAACGTCCGCGCGGAAGCTTCCGGCTTTAAAGCCGAGGAGCAAAAAGATATTGCATTAAATGTTGGCGACCGCGCCCGCGTCGATTTCAAACTGCAAATCGGCAGTACCAGCGAAAGCGTGAACGTCGAGTCGACAGCCATCGCCGTCCAGACGGATTCTGGCGAGGTCAGCGACGTGATTAATGGGCAGGAGGTATCGCAGTTCGCTACCAACGGCCGTAGCGTGTATTCGCTGGCCGGCCTGACTGCCGGAGCCTCCAGCTATATGGCCGACTTCCAGAGTCCGACGCCCGTTGGCGGCGACGCGGGAGTCAGCTTCAACGGGCAGCGCCAGAACCACAATCTCTGGATGGTGGATGGCGGCGAAGATTCCGACCGCGGCGGCGCTGGCGGCATCGACGTGATGCCCTCGGTCGACGCGATCGCCGAGTTCCGCGTCTTGACTTCGAACTACAGCGCGGAGTTTGGCCTTTCCTCAGCCGCGACCCTGACTATCGTTTTCAAGTCGGGAACCAAACAATTCCACGCCAATGCCTGGGAGTTCCTTCGCAACGACGCCCTCGATGCCGGCAACTACTTTTCCAACGCAGCCGGCCAACTACCTCCCGAGTTGCGCTTCAACACTTATGGATTCAATGGCTCCGGGCCGGTAACGCTGGGCAAGGTCTACAACCGCAATCGCGACAAGACATTTTTCTTTTACAACATGGAATGGCGCAAGCTGGTCCAGGGCGGTCTCGTCAATCAGACCGTGCCGCTGAAGAGTGAGTATGGCGGCGTCTTCACCACTCCCATCAACGTTCCCAGTGCCACCCAAGTCTCTCCGGCGCTGCTTTCGAAGTTCACCGGGCTGGGCCTGGTACCCGGAAAACCGTTCCCCAACAACACCATTCCGACGGCCCTCTTGGATCCCAATGCGCAGGCTCTTCTTTCCGCCGGCATTTTCCCGGCTCCCAATAACGGCGCTCAGTTCGTTGGTGGAAACAAGCTGCCCACCGACGTTCGCGAGGAACTCTTCCGTATCGATCATCAGTTCTCCGACAAGTTCTGGATTTTTGGTCACTTCGTCTCCGAGCAGATCAGCCAGACCTACGGAACGTCGCTGTGGAGCGGCGACAACGTGCCGACGGTAGGTAGCGTTTTCGGCAACCCGGCTTATAGCGGCGTCATTCACGCCACCTATTCCGTGAGCCCGACCTTGTTGAACGAAACAGCGTTCAACTACAACGGCAACCGTATCAATATCGTTCCGGAGGGCGTGCTTGCACGTCCCAGCGGATTCAGCGTTCCCGAACTCTTCACTGGTAATAATCTCGACAGAATTCCCGGGATTTCGCTGGGCGGCTCCACTGGATCGAATTACGACGTCTCCAGTTGGCCGTGGCACAACAAAGCCGACGATTACCAGATTCGCGACGACATCTCCTGGACGAAAGGCTCCCACCAGTTCAAGTTCGGTGCAAGCTGGGCGCTCTACAAGAAGGTCCAGGATCTGTTTGGCGACACGCAGGGGCAGTTCAGCTTCAACGGCAATTACACGGGCAACGACTTCGCCGATTTCCTCCTCGGCTATGCCAACTCCTACACGGAACTGGCGGTGCAGGATCACGGATATTGGAACAACGTTTCGTGGGCAGCCTACGCGCAGGACAACTGGCGCGTCAACAGCCGCCTCACTTTGAATCTCGGCCTGCGTTGGGACGGCGTCCCGCACACCTATGAAGCCAACAACCGCATGTCGAACTTCTATCCCGGCCAATACAATTCGGCGGACGCGGCGATCATTCTGCCAAGCGGCAACATCAGTCCCAACAGTCCCGGACTGGGCGTTAGCCCGAATCCGATCCTCAATGGCGTTCAGTTCTATTTGAACGGAATCGGAATCGCCGGAAAGAACGGGATTCCGGACGGATTGGTTCAGAATCATTGGGCCGCCTTCGGTCCGCGTCTTGGTTTTGCCTACGACTTTACCGGAAATGGCAAGACTGTTTTGCGCGGCGGCTTCGGCACCATGTACGAACGCATCCAGGGCAACGACATGTATAACGCCGGCCCCAATCAGCCGTTCAGCGCCAGCGTCACGTTCAACAACGTTGCACTCTCGAATCCGAATACCAGCCTTCTCACCGGCCAGACGCTTACCGCGCCCATTACGGTCGGCAGCATCACGGGTCTCTCTTACACCGACTACAAGCTGCCCGTGAGCTACCAATATAGCTTCGGTGTCCAACGCGAAGTTTGGCGCGATGCCGTTCTCGCGGTTTCCTATGTAGGCAATGAGAATCGCCACCAGAACGATTACCGCGATATCAACTTGCCAAGCCCGAGCGTGCTGCCTTCCCTGATTGCCGGTACCGTTTCGTACAACACTGTGGTCCCTTACGCCGGATACCATTCCATCACCCTGGCTGAGAACGCGGAGAACGGGCATTACAACGGTCTCCAGGTCAACTTCCACTCGCGTATGCGGAAGGACCTGACGTTACAGGTCGCTTATACGCTGTCCCGCTCCATCGATCCGGCGGGATCGGCCGGCGGCGACCTCGCCACCGTTTCCGATCCTTACAACCGCGCTTACGATATCGGGCCAATGGCCGCCGACCGGCTCCATATTGGGCTGATCAACTTCATCTACGATATTCCGTTTATGCGGAATTCAACCAATCGCTTCGCGCACAGCGTGTTGGGCGGCTGGGAAATCTCGGCTATCGGGATTATGGAAACCGGACAGCCGCTGAACATCAATCTCGGCGGACCGGAAGGCAGCAACGGTCTTGCCAACGCCACCAACCGTCCCAATTATTCGGGTTCGGTCTCTTACCCGGAAACGGTTGCCCAGTGGTTTAACCCGGCGGCATTCTCTCTTCCAGCAGCCGGTCAGTGGGGCACCCTTCCCAAAGGGGCCATCCGAGGTCCCGGCCGCGACAACTGGAACATCTCGCTGATCAAGAACTTCGCCTTTACGGAACAGCGCGGTCTGGAACTCCGCGTCGAGAGTTTCAACACCTTCAATCACACGCAGTTCAACGGAGTCAGTACCACATATACTTCGAGCAACTTCGGCGCAGTCACTTCCGCCTTTGACCCTCGAGTATTTCAGATGGGCGTGAAGTTGCACTTCTGATCGGTTGCGTGGGTGAAACCGATTTTGGAGGCTCTTTAATTTTCAATATCTGGTCCCCCGGGACGTTCTTCAATTCCTGAACGATCCCGGAGGGCCAGTGAATTTCAATGCTATCTGCCGTCTTGTTCTGGCCGAGTCCGAAGTGAAGAGGTCCGGCACTGGAAGATGCGTAGCCGGCCGCGAAGGCGACGTGATTGTATTGAGTGGCTTTTCCGGTAGTTACTTTGATTCTGGCGCCAATGGCATCGCGGTTGCTTTTCGTTCCTTGCAATTGTAATTCGAGCCAATGGTTCGTGCCGGGGCTGTCGTTCGTCCAGATTTCAGCGGGTTCTGAAATCGCGGTCACGACGACGTCGAGTTTTCCATCGCCGTTGAGGTCTCCGATGGCGGAGCCGCGATGGCGGCGCGCAGGTTGGGCGGTTAATCCCGCTTCGGCGGTCAGTGCGCTGAATTTCATGCCGCCAAGATTTCGGAATACGCTGTTATTCTGATTCACTTGAACTCGCGGCGCGGAGTCGAGCGATTGCACGTGGCCGCGCGCTACGAAAATGTCCTTCCAGCCGTCGTTGTCGAAGTCGGCGATGGTGGGCGAGTAGCCGGCCATCGGCAGACTGAGGCGGGCCATTCCGCTCGCTTGGGTCGCGTCGGAAAAATCGCCCTTACCGGTGTTGCGGAAAACCGGAAATGTCTCGTTGTCGAGGGCTACAAACGCAATGTCGGGATAGCCGTCATTGTCGATGTCGCGAAAGTCGATGCCCATGCCGGAGATGAATTCGCCTTTGTCGCCGAGCGCCACGTTCGATTCGAAGGCGACCTCTTCGAACTTGCGGCCGCCCTTGTTGTGGAACAGCGAATTGTAGAGTTTGTCGTTGGGGATGAAGATGTCCATCCAGCCGTCGAGATCGTAATCGGCGATGCCGATGCCCATCCCTTTTCCGGGGTGGGCGCGGATTCCATATTCGGCCGATACGTCGCGGAACGTTCCGTCGCCATTGTTGAGGAACAATTGATTCGGCGTCGGCTTGTACATTTTCGGATGGCAGTAATCGAGCCGGCCGGGCGCCGCTTCGCACTTGGGTTCAGTAGCCGGGTCCCAGGCCAGGTAGTTGACTACGAATAGGTCGAGAAGTCCGTCGTTGTTGACGTCGACCCACGCCCCGCCGACCGACCACAGCGGACCGTATTGGGCGTCGGGCTTGTTGGTGAGGCCGGCCTTCATGGTCACGTCGGTGAAGGTTCCGTCGCCGTTGTTGCGGTAGAGACGATTGCCGTGGACGCCGCCGACAAAGATGTCTTTGAATCCGTCGTTGTTGTAATCGCCGATCGCGACCCCGTTGTCGAAGCCTTCGCCCGCCAGTCCCGATTTCGCGGTGACGTCGGTGAAGTTGCCTTTGCCGTCGTTTTGGAAAAGCCGGTTGGAATATTTTGGATCTGTTTTCTTGAGAGTCTCGATGTCGGCTCCGTTCGTGAAGAAGATGTCGAGGTAGCCGTCGTTGTTGAAGTCGAAGACGGCCACTCCGCCGGCCATGGTTTCCGGCGCGTGGCGGCGCGGCGTTTCACAGCTTTCGAGTTTGAAGTCGATGGGTTTGTAGACGAAGTGGATGGGCGAGGGAGGGCCCTGTCCGGCGGCGGCCGTTACCGCCAGGACTAGCAGCAGCCGTTTCATGGCGCGGGTTCGCCGGGGCGGACTTTGATCAACGGGTCCTGGTGTTCGTTTTGCGCCAGGTCCTTTACTTTGGCGAACTCGGCGGCCGCGTCTTTTTCGCGGCCCATCGATTTCCACAGCCGGCCCAAGCGATAGTGGGCGTCCGGTTTTGAGGGATCGAGGCGGATCGCCTCCTGCAGTTGGAGGGCTGCTTCGGGATTGTTGTCCTCAGCGAGGATGATTCCGAGATCGAGGCGGGCTAAGCGGAGGTTGGGATCGAGTTTCAATGCGGTTTCCAAATGCTCGCGCGCATTGCCGCTGGTGTTTAATTCCGCGTCGCCGAGATAGGTCAGGGCCTGGGTGTGTTGAGGTTGATTTGCCAACTCGGCCAGGAACTCCTTCTTCGCGTCCTCGTACTTTTTCTGTTTCCAGTATAGATAGCCCAGGCCGAAGTGGACTTCCGGCTCGCGCGGCGCGGCTTTCACCGCAGCTTCAAACTCAGTGGTGGCGCTGTCTTGCTGGTTGGCGGCATCGTAGACCTGGCCGAGCAGCATGTGGACCTGGGCCGATTCGGGATCCTTCGTTAAGAGAAAACGGAACTCGTCTTTGGCTTGGTCGTATTGATTGGACCAGAGATAGCTCTGAGCTAGTTTGAATCTGAGCTCGGTGTTACCGGGCTGCTCGCCGGCCGCGCGCTTTAGCTCGGTTGCCGCGGCATCGAAACGGCGGCAGCCGTAGTAGCTCATGCCGAGGAGGACGCGCGCCTGGAAGCTGGTAGGATCTGATTTTATGGCTTGTTCAAAAGCAGTGGCAGCTTCGGGGAGCCGGTTCAATTTGAAGTAGGCGAGTCCGAGGTTGAGTTGGATGCCGGGCAGTCTGGGGTCAATTGCTATGGCTGCCCGGTAATGTTTGATGGCCTCGCCGTATTTGCCATCGTGAGCGAATGACAGTCCGGTGTTGGCTTCGTTTACCGCGTTCGGATTGGTCGCGCGGGCCGCTGCACAGAGGAACAAAACTAGAGCGATCCGCATAGAATCAAGAAGGCGGACCACAGAAGGCGATGGTCTGCCCTACCCAGCTAACCGAGGGTTTCGCGCATGGTGGCGAACATGAGATCGATGTCCTGCGGCCGGGTGTGGATGTGCGTGGAGACACGCAGTTGCTGGCTGCCGGTGGTCCAGATGCGCTTCTTCTTGCAGGCTTCGAAAAACGCGTCGGGCTTCTTATTGATGCGGAAGGTGACAAGCGAGCCGTACAGGGCGTCGTTTTCCGGTGTCAGCAACTCGAGATAAGGAATCGCCGCGGCTTTGGTGTAGACCGTGCGCGCGAGGTAGTGGATACGATCGTAAATGCGGTCGGGGCCGATCTGATTCGCGAACTTGATGCCGGCCTGCAGGCCTTCAAAGATGGAGCGGTTATTTGTGCCGAACATCTGGAAACGCGCCGCCTTGATGGTTCTGTCGGCCCACTGGGAAGTGACGGTGTTGGGCCACAACTTGTCGAGATTCTCTTCGCGGATGTAGAGGAAGCCGCAACCGGCGGGAGCGAACATCCATTTGTGGGGGCTGCCTACGAAATAGTCGCAACCCAGCGCGGAGATGGGCATATTGATCTGGCCGTGGACGTGGGCTCCGTCGACGAGCGTGATGACGCCTTTGGCGCGCGCGGCTTCGCAGATCTCTCGCACGGGCATGATCAGGCCGGTGGGTGACAGAATGGCGCTGACGAGGAGCACGCGGGTCTGCGGGCCGATAGCGGAAATCATGATGTCGGCGAGCTGGCCGGAGTCTTTCGGAGGCAGCGGAATTTTTACTTCACGGACTTGAATTCCGTGACGCTCCTTCCGCATGTACCAACCCGATTTGCCGCTGGAATGTTCCTGGTCCGTCATCACGACTTCGTCGCCGGCTTTCAGATCCACGCCGGCGGCGACCGTGCTCAGCGCTTCGGTGGCGTTGTGCATCATGGCCACGTTGTCTTTGTTGCAGCCGAGGTAGGCGGCGAGCTCCGTGCGGAGCTCGTCGAGGGTTTCGTAGCCCCAGCGCGGGTATTCTTCGAGATCGAGCGCGGCCGAGCGGTTGAGATAATCGGTTACGGCGTCCACAACGGGACGCGGCGCGATACCCAGACTTCCATTGTTCATGAAGGCGCGCCAGCCGGGCAGCATGAACTGATCGTCGCGGATCTTGGTCCAATAAGCCTCTGGATCGCGTTGCAGGATGTCGCTTGCGGGAAGCGAAGGAGCAGGCCGATTTGTTGCGGCCGAAGCAGGAACGCCAAACAACGCGGCTGCATAGGCCGAATTTCGAAACATTTCGCGACGAGTCATTATCTGACTATAATACCCCTACATGCGCCGCTGTGTTCTTATGTCATGCCTGGTTGCCCTGTGCGCAACCGCTCAGAATTCGTCCGGCCCGAACGGGAAAGCGCTTTTCGAAAAAAATTGCGCGGTGTGCCATCGCGCCGGAGCGGAGAATCGGACGCCGCTGCCGGAGGCGCTCGCGCAGCTTTCACAACAGGGGATTGTCGCGGCGCTCGAAACGGGAGCGATGAAGCAACAAGGCGCCGGGTTGACTCCGGCCGAGCGGGTCGCGATCGCCCGTTTTCTATCTAAAGATGCAGGAGTGACGCAGACGGCGGCGGCTTCGAACGTCTGCTCTGCCGGTGGCGCGTTGACGAGCATCGAAGGTTGGAATGGCTGGGGCGCCGACCTGGTAAATTCGCGATACCAGCCGGCTAAAGCGGCGGGCATGACGGCGTCCGACGTTCCGCACCTTAAGCTGGCGTGGGCATTCGGCATCCCATACACATTGACGATGTTCGGGCAGCCGACGATTGCGGGAGGACGGTTGTTTTTCGGCAGCGCGGACGGCACGGTTTACTCGTTGAACGCTCGTACGGGCTGCGTCTACTGGATGTTCAAGGCGCCTACAACAGTGCGGTCGCCAATTGTTTTGGGCGCTGGCAAGAACGGATATGTCGCGTATTTTGGCGACGGGCAGGCGAACGCGTACGCCGTGGATGCGCAGAGCGGCGAGTTGATCTGGAAAG
>JBEKUT010000212.1:0-11664 GCA_049514735.1 Bryobacteraceae bacterium | reverse complement strand
CCGGCAGCCGTCCCGAAAAATGACGCGAATAATTTTCGATGCCGTGGCAATACCCGATCTCCCGAATCATCTCGAGATCGAACCGCGTACGCTGATACAGCCGTTGCGCCTCGATCAGCTTTCCGTTCTTCTCCAGCTCCGCATGCCAGAAGAGCAGCTCCTCATCAATGCTCTGCAGGGCCTGCTCTCGGCTCTGCGGCGTCATCACATAGTGCGTCTTCGGATAAATAGGAAGGCGCAAATATGTCTGCCGCACCTGACCCAGCAGCGGATCGATCTGGCTCAGGCTCTCGACCTCATCGCCCCACATTTCGATGCGATACGCGTTATCTTCGTAGGTCGGATAAACCTCGATCGTGTCGCCCCGCACGCGAAACGTTCCGCGCCGGAAATCGGTATTGCTGCGCTCATACAGGATCTCAACCAGCTTCGAAGTAATCTGCTCCCGCGTGATCTTCTGCCCTTTTTCGAGCATCAGAAGCATCCCGTAATAAGCTTCCGGCGATCCCAAGCCGTAAATACAGCTCACGCTCGCAACGATGATGCAATCGCGCCGTTCAAACAGCGACTTGGTGGCCGAGAGCCGCAGCTTATCGAGCTCATCGTTGATGGTCGCTTCTTTTTCGATGTAAACATCCCCGGACGGAATGTAGGCTTCCGGCTGGTAGTAATCGTAATAGCTGACGAAATACTCGACTGCGTTGGACGGAAAGAACGACTTGAACTCGTGATAGAGCTGTGCCGCCAGCGTCTTGTTATGCGCCAGCACCAGCGCCGGACGGCCCGTCTTCTCGATAACCTTCGCCATCGTGAACGTCTTGCCGGATCCCGTCACGCCCAGCAGCACCTGGTGTTTATCGCCGTCCAGGATTCCGCGATACAGCTCTTCGATGGCTTGGCCCTGGTCGCCCCGCGGACGATAATCGACGACAAGATTGAACCCCATACCAATAAGAGTAACCTGTGCTCATTCCGAACGAATAACCCGCGCTTCCGAGCCGTGACCGGAAGGGAGCGGTTACGGCGTACTCACCCCCTCCGGTGGGACAGGCCATCGCTTTTCGTGGCCTGTCCTCTTCGCTCATGGAGTACTGACCACCTCCCCATGCGACTCAATATAAGGAATCCCCCGCTCCATCCACCCGGGCTTCGCAGCCCCCTTGAGAAAATAATCAAAATACTCCTGCAGCCGCACCGTATAGTCTTTTTGATTCGGTCGCCGCCTCAAACCATGCGGCTCTCCGTTATACGAAAAGAGATAGACTTCCTTGCCCAAACGCCGCAGAGCCAGATAATACTCGATTCCCTGATACCACGGCACGGCATCATCTGCGTCATTATGAATCATCAACAACGGCGTCTTCACCCGATCCGCCTGAAACAGCGGCGAGTTCTCGATGTACCGCATCGGATATTCCCACAACGACCCGCCGATGCGGCTCTGATCCTGCTCATATTGAAACTGGCGCGGCAGCCCCGGACCCCAACGAATCCCGTCATAGGCGCTGGTCATGTTGGCCACCGGAGCGCCCGCGGCGGCTGCGCGAAACCTATTCGTCTGAGTCACCATATAAGCGATCTGGTAACCGCCCCAACTATGGCCTTGAATGCCTATCGCGTTCTCGTCGACGAATCCGCGGTCCGCCATTTCCTGTACTGCCGGAAGCACGCATTTCAGCGCGCTCTGTCCCGGATAACCGACTGTATAGACGATGTCTGGCTCCAGAATCAGATAGCCGTTGCTGACGTAGTAAGTCGGATTGATATTGTGCGACGGGCGCGGCTCCACAAACTGATGCACATTTTGCGAGAGACGCTCATAAATGTAAACAATCATCGGATATTTCTTCTTGGGATCGAAATTCTCCGGCTTATAAAGAGTCGCACTGAGTGGAACCCCATCGGCGTTCTTATAGTGGACGATTTCAGCCGTGCCCCATACAAACTGACTCATCTGAGGATTGGCGTCGCTGACCTTGCGCAGTTCCCGGAAGCTCCCGTCCGTGACCTGCAAATCGGGAAACTCGCTGAACGTCGATTCGGTGAGCACCAGCACGTCCGCGTCCTTGGCCTTTACCGGCGCCGTGAAAGTCTTCGCGGCGTAAATGAGCTTCGCGGGTGCGTCGGTGCTTCCGATCGAGGTGCGGAAAAAACCGGTGTCGTGAGTCTCATCATTCTCGGCGCGCAACAGCAGTGGCTTCGTTGGATCGATGCCCTTATCCCGCGGATCGGAATCGAGCTTCACGTAGCGGAACATGAGATGATTCCGCCGTCCGTAGCCCGCGGTGAGATTGCGGGCGAAGCTGCCATCGGGCGCGATTTGCCAGATATCATAGTGGTCCGTCACCAGCACCCATTTGCCATCCCGTGTCCAGTTCGCAGGACCGTAGGACGCGGGACGGCCGGGGACATCGTGTTCTTCATTCCAGAAACGCACGCCAAGATTGGAGGTGAGGTTGACAGTCTGGCCGCCAGGCACGGAGATGCTGTTCCAATCGTGACCGTCGAACAGCAGCGCGTAGCGGCCATCCGGCGACCAGCCGATATTTCCAGCGTGTTTCTTCGCGATCGGTTTGCGCGACCCATCGGCCGTATTGACCAGATAGGAGTCCCTATAACGTGTGTCGTATTCGATCATGCGGCGATAGGCGCGGTCGTCGCTTCCAATCGCCCACTGCCCATCGTCGCTCGGCAATAGTTCCGCCATGTTCAGGTCCGCAAGTTGAAGCGCTTTCTTCTGCGCGATATCGTAAACGGCTCGATAGGATCGGTTCCGCTCCGTAGTCGCGCGGACCTTTTGCATCGGCTGAATAAAATCGTCTTTCCAGGACCATAAGTCCACCGAGACTTTTTCGTCGTCGGGCGTGTCGTCTTTCGCGGCGGTTGCGGGCGGTGGCGCAACGCCGAAGAAGATGCGCCGCCCATCCTTTGAAAAGGAGACATCCCCGTGATCGCTAACAGCGAATCCCTGTCGCAGTCCGTCAGGCGCGATTTCGTTGGCCGCCGCGCTTTGCCGGTCCCACCAGTAAAGCTTTCCGGCGTCGCTTACGAACGCGAGTTCGTCCTGCTTCTCGTCCCACGCGAGCTTCGCATATTTGGCCTTGGCCGCTGCCAGCGTGGACGCCTGTCCATTTGTTGTGGGATCGAGAGAGTAAACGCCATCGGCCGCATACACCAGAGTCCGGCCGTCGCGGCTCAAAGTGAACTCCGAGACGCCCTCGATTTTACGATCTGTCGACGCGGCAAGGTTGTGCGCCACCAGCGTGGAGATCTTGTCGGCAGCTTTAGCGCGCTCGTGCAGCCATACAACGACGTCGCCGCCTTCTTCAGGGACTTGAAAGCTCTTGACGCTCTCGATACGGGTAGCCGCGCCGCTCGCGAGATCCAGCAGCACCAGCCCTTTCTTCGGCATCTCATCCGGTTTCTTCTTCGCGCGCTTTGCTTTTTCGACCTCCGCGGATGGAGGAAAGCTGGAGAAGACGACGTAATTGGAATCGTAGGTGAAGGCGATCGTGATGCCCGTCGGAGTCGGCGTGGTCTCTTCGGGATTTGCGAAGTCGGGCTTGGGCGGAGGCGGCGTCTCGCCGCAGGATTGACGCCATTCCTTGCCGGTTGCGAGATTGCGCACCACAAACTCGCCGTCGCCTTCCTGCGGGAAAAGAGCGTACGCCAGAAACTTGCCGTCCCGAGAGAGTTGTTGGCTGCGGATGCTGCGCCACGCGTCGTAGTCCTGGTGCGTCAGAGGGCGCTTCTGGGCGGCCAGCGAACAGATCGCGAAAATAATGATGCAGAGCCGGTGGGACATAGGGAAAGATCAGTTTATCATCTGAGGGCGGACTACGGTTTTACCCTTACTACCTCCTTAGTACGCGTCTGGCCTTAGTTTGCCTTAGTCCTGTAATCTTTTACTATTCTCGGGTCGATTCGAAACACAGAGAGAATGCTTTTACGTACCACACTCTTTGTTGAGATTTGACGCGGCATCGCCGCGAGAGTTTAAGGCCTATGCGCCGCATACGCCTTTTTTGAGATCCGCCCGTTGGTCGCGGGTGGCCACTACTAGTAGCTCTTTCCATGTACGCGATTACGGATATACGTGTGCTTAGCGTTGACGAAAAAAAGGAAGTTAAATATGAAACAGAAGTTACCACGTCGCCTAACAGTGTCTTTGGTCATATCGGGGGTCTTGATATCATCCGCGTCTCTAACTTATGCGCAAGCGATCGTCCATCAGATCAGCCTGCCGTCCGGAGATACCTGGTGCGACGACAGTCTCATCAATGGATTGTTTTCGGAGATCAATCTACTGCGCTCCCAGGATGGGGTGCCTGCGATTCAAATCAATACGGTGGGCATGAAGGATGCCGAAGAGCGGGCCGTACAGTTCGCCGCGTACATGGCTGTCAATACGCCCAGCACGCCGGGATTCGATCCTCATACGGGATACAACACGACTGCGGCAAGTTTGGGCTATAACCTCTACAGCGAAGACCTGGCGTACATGACTACGAGTCCGGCCTATATCGTGTACACACTTTGGCAGGATTCATTGCACCTGGATCCTATGGTCAATAAAGAAGTGACTGTGGCGGGCGTATCGTGCATTTATTCTCAGGGCATAGCTTACTGGACTTACGAGCCGGCATACAACGGAAATGGCACGTCCCCGACGCCGACTCCCACGCCAACACCAACGCCCACACCGGCTCCGGGAACCACGCCGACTATGACTGCTGACGAAATTACATTCCTGTCGCTGCTCAACACCTATCGTTCGCAGAACGGTGCAGGTCCGCTGCAGGTCTCCATTGCGCTTCAGAATTCGTCAGCGTGGATGGCCAACGACATGGCGGCCAATAACTACAGCAGCCACACCGATAGTTTGGGCCGCAGTCCCGCCACGCGTCTGGCGGATTTCGGTTATCCCTATTCGCCATGGGGCGAGAACATTGCGGGCGGATATTCCACCGCACAAAGCGTCCTGACTGGCTGGATCAACGCCTGCGATCCGGATTCCACGGGCGCCTGCACCTACGCGCATCGGGCGAACATGTTGAACTCTAGTTTCGTCGTGATTGGAATCGGCGAGGCCTACAACGCCAGTTCTACCTACGGATGGTATTGGGACACCGATTTCGGTGGCGTGCTGGATGCCACGCTGAACCCGACGAATCCAACATCGGCCCCTACAATTAGTGCATTTACCGCGACTCCGTCGACCATCACTGCCGGCCAATCGAGTACTCTGGCTTGGACTGTGACGGGAACTGGCGTTACTGTCTCGATCAATAATGGCGTCGGCACGGTTTCGACGTCGTCCCAAGCCGTTTCGCCAGCGCAGACCACGATATACACTTTGACCGCGACGAACACTAGCGGAAGCGTCACCGCGCAAGTCACCGTGACCGTGAATCCGAAGTCGGGCGGCAGCACCTCGCCGACCGCGCCAGTAATCACTTCCTCATCGGCGAAGACCTCGACCGAGATAGATCTCTCCTGGAGCGCGAGCACCGATGCCGCGGGGGTGACGGGTTACCAGATACTAAGAAACGGAGCGGCGATCGGCACGGTCTCGGGTACGACGCTCACTTACGCGAATACTGGATTAAGTCCGAGCACAACTTATGCATATACCGTGAAGGCCTTCGACGCCGCGGGAAATTATTCGGCCGCGAGTAATAGCGTCTCGGTGACCACGCCTGCCGCACCGGTATTTCCGAGTTGCTCAGCCCCGGCTACCAACGCCTTCACGGGTTGCTACTACGCCAATACCACGCTGAGCGGCACTCCGGTTCTAGTAAGGACCGATAACCAGATCAATTTCGCATGGGGATCGGGTTCGCCGTCGCCAGCGGTTCCGGCGAAAGACTTCTCTGTCCGCTGGCAGGGGAATTTCACCTTCTCACAGGGGACTTACAAATTCACTGTCGTTACGTCCGACGGCATGCGGCTCTATGTCGATGGAACGATGATATTGAATTACTGGCAGAATCAACCGCCTTATGAGTACACGGTGCAACAGACTCTTACTCAGGGCACGCACCTGATTACCGTCGAATACTACGAGCAGACGGGCGGTGCGACGGCCGAGGTTGTGTGGCAATTGACCGGCGGCGGTACGACGGGCTCTGTTCCGGTCATCTCATCATTCACGGCAAGTCCCGCGAGCATAACGGCGGGGCAGATGTCCACGCTGTCCTGGAACGTTTCAGGAGCGACGGCCATGGCGATTGACAACAGCATCGGGTCTGTCACCGGTACGACCTCCAAGATTGTCACTCCCACTCAAACCACGACATACACACTGACGGCGACAAACTCCGCCGGGAGTTTCAC
The DNA here is from genome assembly GCA_049514735.1 of Bryobacteraceae bacterium. Classification (GTDB taxonomy): domain Bacteria; phylum Acidobacteriota; class Terriglobia; order Bryobacterales; family Bryobacteraceae; genus JAICMB01. Next base: position 5,328 of record JBEKUT010000212.1, on the reverse strand, counting down.
TGCCAAGGCCACGGTTACTGTGACGGCCAAAACCGGCACGCAGCCTCCGACGACGCCAGCACTTGTATCGGCAGTCGCCAGGAGTTCGTCCGAAGTGGATCTGACCTGGACGGCAAGCACGGATAGCGTGGGAGTGACCGGTTATCAGATTCTTCGCAACGGAACGCTGCTGACTTCGGTCTCCGGCTCTACTCTAACCTATGCCGACACCAGCGCCGCCGCCGCTACCACATACACTTATGCTGTAAAGGCCTTCGACGCGGCAGCGAACCTCTCGGCGGCGAGCAATAGCATGCAAGTCACTACGCCGCCGGCGCTTTCACAAGCCTCCTGCGCCGCGCCTGGAAACGGCGTTTTCACGGGCTGTTATTACAGCAACACTACTCTAAGCGGTACTCCGGTCTTGGTGCGAACCGACCCCAAGATAAACTTCGACTGGCGAAACGGCTCTCCGGCCAGTTCGATTCCGGCCGACGACTTCTCCGTTCAATGGCAAGGGAACTTCACCTTCGCCCAGGGTAACTACAAATTTATAGCGGTCACGTCCGATGGCATGAAGATCTACATTGACGGCGTTCTGGTATTGAATCGATGGTACGATCAGCCGCCGTATGAGTATGTGATTCCTCTAACGCTCAGTCAGGGGAATCATCTGATCGTGGTGGATTACTACGAGCGAACCGGAGGATCGGAGGCGGTGCTGACTTGGCAGCTAGAGTAGCGGCCGGTTAACTGAATGCGGGCGTCCGCGGCGCCCGCTAATTCATTATTCTCCGCGATGACTACTCTTCGTAATGAAACGTCCCGAGAAACGACCCGCGATTTCCCGCGTAATTCCAGACCGTCCCGAGTCCGCCGCCGTTGTAGTCGTTCGCGACCGTGTACGCGGCCATCGCATGATCGACCTTCGTGAGCGGCTGATAGTAGACCGCTTCGTTATGACAAATCTGATCGCCGGGATTCAGCGCGCGCGTTTCCAGCTTGGCGATTTCACCGGCTGTCATGGTGGCCTTCATGGAATGAATATTGCCGTCCTGAGCGGAAAAGTTCATGGGCTGATATTCGACGCGGACCACATCGGCAAGAAGTTGGCCGCCCATCTTCTGAGCGAAGCTTTTGAGGGCCAGGCGCTGCTCTCCATTGGCGCTTTCATCGACAATGAGAACGGCCTTGACGGGATAAACTTCAGGAGTGATGTCGCCAAGAGTTGTGCTGGCATGAATGACGCCCATTACAGACAGGCCGTCCAGATTCACGCCCTGCCACGAACCTTTTTCGATTTTCCAGCCCATCACGGCGAGATCGCCGGCGAGCCCGATTTCGGAGTTTGCGAAGCAGGGTCCAGTGTAGACGTCCGCCGTGCGGGCTTCAATATATTCACCGCGAAGCTGAGTTGTGGGGAAGCTTGCGCCAAACACCGACGCAGCAAAGCAAAGAGGCACCGATAGCAAGGATAATCTTCGCATGAACACAGGTTAACATGCGGGCTTTTCAGCCCTTCAGGAACGTTCATCCCAATCGCGCGGCGAGGTGTTTCGCCGTCAGCGAATTGTTCGCCTTCAGCAGCTCGCGCGGTGCTCCCTCAAACACAACTGTGCCGCCTTCGGCGCCTGCACCCGGCCCCATGTCGACGATCCAATCGGCGCGCGCGACGACATCCAGGTTGTGCTCAATCACTATCAAAGTGGTTCCGTTGTCGGCCATCGCATCAAGGAGGGCAAGCAGGTTCGCCACGTCGGCCATGTGCAGACCGGTTGTCGGCTCGTCGAGAACCACGATTTGCGAAGGCTTCTGGAGCTCTCCCGCCAGTTTCAACCGTTGACGTTCGCCGCCCGACAGTGTGTTGAGTCTTTGCCCGAGCGCGATGTAACCGAGTCCCACGTCGTTCAGTGCCTTCAGCGTCGCAAGAATCGGTTTCTCTGTAAAGTAAGATAAGGCGTCCACGACGGAAAGGTTCAATACTTCGTTGATGTTCTTCCCGCGCAGCTTCAGCGTGAGAACCTCGCCGGTGAAGCAGCGGCCTTCACAGGTTTCACAGCGAACCGCGACGGGATCGAGGTGCTGTAAGTCCGTGTAGATCACACCCAGACCTTCGCATGCGGGGCATGCTCCCTTGGAGTTCGCGCTGAAGAGCGCCGGCTCAACCTTGTTGGCCACGGCAAACGCTTTCCGAATTGCGTCCGACATTCCCGAGTATGTGGCCAGGTTCGATCGCCGCGATCCTGCCGCCAGCGATTGGTCGACGCAGACGGCATCCGGGTAATGTTTGGGAAGACAGCCGTGAATCAGCGAGCTCTTCCCGCTGCCCGCGACACCAGTGACGACCGTAAGAACGCTCTTGGGAATCTTCACCGTGATGTTGCGGAGATTGTTGATTGCCGCATTCTCGACGAGAAGATGGCCTTTTCCGGCTCGCGGTTTCTCTTTCAACGCCTGATGCTTGGAAAGGTGTTTTCCCGTCAGCGTATCGCTCTTTTTGAGCTCTTTGAACGGACCTTCGAACACAACTGTCCCGCCGGCCGTTCCGGCGCCTGGCCCCATATCGACGATGTGATCGGCGATCGCCATCACCTCAGGCTCGTGTTCTACAACCAGAACTGTGTTTCCGGCATCGCGAAGCTTGGTCAGCGTATTATTGAGTCTTTGGATGTCGTGCGGGTGCAAACCGATGGTCGGCTCATCGAAGATGTAGAGCGCCTCCGTCAGGCTAGACGACAGATGGCGCACCATCTTGACACGTTGCGATTCTCCACCGGAGAGTGTTGTGGTCTCACGGCTCAAGCTCAGGTAACCCAGTCCGATCTCGATAAGACGATCGAGCCTTTCCGCCAGACGAGCAACCAGCGGAGCGACGTTCGGCGCGCGAAACGAGTGCATGAACGCGGCGAGCTCGCTCACCTGCATCGCGGAGCATTCCGCGATGTTCCTTCCGTTGACGCGGCAGGCGCGCGCCGCCTCCGACAAACGCGTTCCGCCGCAGGCGCCGCACGGTCCCTGCGTCACAATCTTCTCAAACGCTTCACGAAGATGCGCGGGCATCTTCTCCGCTTCTTTGCTCAGGTAGAGGCGCTTGAATTTCGGAATCAGGCCGTCATAACCCGAGCTGAATTTTTGCCCCTGCTTGTTGACCTTGACCTTCGTGTCGTCGCGGTGAAGAAAATCGTGCCACTCCTCTTTCGTATATTTTTTGAGTGGCTTTTTGACGTCGAAGAATCCGGACTTGACGAAAGTGTGCAGATTGTAACCGCCCACGTTGAACGTTGGAAAACGGACTGGGCCTTCTGCAAGGGACTTGCTCTTATCCACGAGTGCATCGATATCGATTTGGGAACCGCGACCGATTCCCTCGCACTCGGGACACATGCCCATGGGATCGTTGAAGGAAAGCGCCAGGGCGTGCGGAACCGCGGGCTTTCCAAGACGCGAAAACAAGACGCGCAACAACGTGTAGATGTCGGTCGCCGTTCCCAATGTCGAGCGCGGATTCCCGCCCATGCGTTGCTGATCGACGATGATTGCCGTCGAGAGATTCGCGAGAATGTCGACGTCGGGCTGACCATACCGTGGCAGAAAATTCTGCACGAATGCCGGGAACGTCTCATTGAGCAGACGCTGGGATTCCGCGGCGATGGTGTCGAACACCAGAGACGATTTCCCCGAACCCGAGACGCCCGTGAACACGGTGATTCTCCGCCGGGGAATGTCGACGGAAATGTTCCGCAGGTTGTTCTCGCGGGCGCCCCGGACCTGGATGGCGCCAAAGCGATCGGATTCTTGCCGTCCGGGACTCACGCCTGTACCAGGAAGACCTGATTGGCATCGGGGTCCTCAAGATTAAACCACTTTACGCCTGAGCCCGGGCCATATAGGTCGTCTTTGACGTCGCTGACTTTTGCGCCCTTTGCGCTGAGCTCTTTGTGGGCCGCTGCAACGTCTGAAGTCGAAAAGTACAGACTCATGGTGCCGGGTTGCATGTTTTCGTGAGCCGTGGTGAGCACAATAGAAGCCCCATCTTGAGGGAGGGTAAGCGATACCCACCAGTTGTGGTCGTCTCTGCGGTAATCCGACGCGACCTTTAAACCAAGTTTGTCCGTGTAAAATGCTTTGGCCTTCGGCATATCGCTGACAGCCATTTTGAATCTTATCAGTTTGTCGACTATCTGCATATGTGTCCTTTCTTCAACTCCGCCGCGCAAGGTAAGCCGCCAACGTATTAAAGGTGGCGCCGAAACCCATCTTCATTCCTGCGATTCCGCCTGCGAAGATGCGGGTTTCCTCGTCGCTGGCATTGAACGGTACTACGGTGACAGTGAGCAGCGTTTTGCCGTTCTCCTCGGTGAAGGTCACGGTACTCAGCGTCTCCGGCGGTAAGTTGGGCGCCCAGGGATTGCGTGTCAGGCCGCCGTGCTCGTCGCTGAAGCCATTGAGCCACACCAGGCGCTCCGGCGCGACGATCTCGCGGAAGATGAAGCGGGCCCACATCGCGCGGCCGTCGGGAAACTTCATACAGTAATGGAACATTCCGCCGGGTTTGAGCTCGTGGCGCGCGATCTCAACGCTGCTGCCGGGAGCGCCCCACCAGTGCTTCAAGTGTTCAGGCTGGGTGAATGCATTCCACACAACTTCGCGGGGCGCGTCGAATGTCCGGTTGAAGATGAATTCTGTCGCTGCGTTTGCTGCATTGGCGGATGGGGTCACGATGTTACTCCTTGGATTTAGTCTTCGATCTGGTCGCTCTGGGCCTCTTCGTCTTTGCCGGCTTCATTTTGCGCAGATAGTCCTCGAGCCGGTCGAAGCTCGCCTCCCAGAACCGGCGATATTCTCCGATCCAGCTTGCGGCATCCTTGAGCGGGTCTGGCGCCAGCCGGCAGGGACGCGACTGCGCCTCACGGCCGCGAGCGATCAGGCCGGCGCGCTCCAGCACCTTAAGATGCTTCGAGACCGCGGGCATGGACATCTCGAAGGGCTTGGCGAGTTCGGTGACCGAGGTTTCCCCGAGCGCTAGCCGGGCGAGGATGGCGCGGCGGGTGGGGTCCGCGAGCGCGGCGAAGGTGGAGGTCAGTGGATCGTTCATCTTTAGATAAACCACTCGGAGATAAACCAGTCGGTTAAATAACCGATAGGTAAAATATAGGACAACCCACGGAAGTTGTCAAGCGGTTTTGTTTCCTTTTTCATGCGCTATCGCGAGGGGCGTTCCATTCAGGTGAAGTAGGGATATTCGGGAATGTTCAGGTACGCCATATCGTCGTCGAGCATGTCGAGATCGAGCGGGTACGATTCGCGTGGAATCAAATGTTGCGGGTCGTGAACGAACACGGGGCGTTG
>JBEKUT010000211.1:0-11670 GCA_049514735.1 Bryobacteraceae bacterium | reverse complement strand
GTGAAACTTATCGCTGTTCTACTTGCCCTGATGGCCGGCGCCGCCGGCGAGCCCCTGTTCCTGCGCGATGGCTGGGCCATCCAATCGTCCGGCGAAGTGCGTGAGAAAGGCGATGCTATCTCCACGCCCGGATACAAGACGCGAGATTGGTATCGCGCGACCCTTCCATCGACTGTCCTGAGCGCTCTGATCCAGGATCACGTCTATTCCGATCCGTACACCTGCATGAATCTGCGGTCCATCGGAGGCACCGCGTATCCGATTCCGATGAACTATTCGAATATTCCGATGCCGCCGGACAGTCCTTTTCGGCACTCCTGGTGGTATCGGACGGAGTTTAAGCTGCCTCCGGAGGATCGCGGAAAAACCTTGTGGTTGAATTTCGACGGAATCAATTTTCGCGCGAATGTTTGGATGAATGGGAAGCAGGTTGCGCCGGCTACCGACATGAAGGGCGCGTGGCGGTTGTTCAATTTCGATGTGACCAACTTTGCGCGGGCTGGTGAAACGAACTCGTTGGCGATCGAAGTTTTTCCGCCCACGCCGCACGATCTTGCGATTACGTTCGTCGATTGGAACCCCATGCCCGCCGATAAAGGCATGGGCGTCTGGCGCGATGTTTCGATTACAACCACCGGTCCGGTTCGCCTGCGCTTTCCGACTGTGACTACGAAACTGGATCAGGATACCGCGATGCTCACCGTGTCGGCAGAAGTTACGAATGCCACGGGCCGCCCAGTGGACGGTGTGCTCAAGGGCTCCATTGAATCGCTGGAGTTCTCACTGCCCGTCAAGTTGAAGGCGAAAGAGACGAGGGAGGTATCGTTTCCGCAGGTCAAGCTGGATCATCCGAGGCTCTGGTGGCCCCTTCACGCGGGCGCGCAGGAACTGTATCCGTTGAATCTGCAGTTCGAGGTGAAGAACCAGGTTTCCGATACCGCCAGCATTCGATTCGGAGTGCGCGAGGTGACCGGTCAGCTTGATGAGAAAGGTCATCTGCTGTTCCGAATCAATGGCAAGAACATTTTGATTCGCGGCGCTGGATATACCTTCGATCTGTTGCTGCGCTCGTCTCCGGAGCGCCAGGAAGCGGAGCTGCAATATGTTCGCGATATGAACCTGAATGCCATTCGTTTCGAAGGCAAGTTAGAGGACGATCATTTCCTGGAGCTGTGCGATCAGTACGGCATTTTAGTTATGGCGGGCTGGTGCTGTTGCGATCATTGGGAGCATTGGGCCGATTGGGACGACGAAGACGAAGAGGTGGCGGCGGCATCTATGCGCGATCAGGCTCGCCGGCTGGCGCGGCATCCGGCTGTGTTCGATTGGATGTACGGCAGCGATAATCCTCCACCGCCGAAAATCGAGAAGATGTATTTGCAGGTGCTGCAGGAATGCAATTGGCCGAATCCGCATCAGTCTTCCGCGACGGCGAGGTCGACTGAAGTGACCGGGCCGTCGGGCGTGAAGATGCTCGGGCCGTATGATTATGTTCCGCCGTCTTACTGGTATCTGGACAGCTCGCACGGCGGCGCGTATGGATTTAATACGGAGACCGGGCCGGGGCCATCGCCGCCTCCCATCGAGACTCTGCGGCGCATGCTTCCGGCCGAGCATTTGTGGCCTCCTGACACGTGGTGGGAATATCACGCCGGCGGCGGCCCGTTCCACGATCTGAAAGTTTTCACGGACGCTCTGGATGCGCGCTACGGGGCGGCTTCGTCAGTGGAAGAATATGCGCGGAAATCGCAGATGATGGCGTATGAGACGCATCGCGCCATGTTCGAGGCGTTCGGGCGCAACAAATATACGTCGACCGGAGTTATCCAATGGATGTTAAATAACGCGTGGCCTAGCATGATCTGGCATTTGTACGATTGGTATCTTCGGCCCGGCGGATCTTATTTCGGAGCTAAGAAGGCGTGTGAACCTTTGCATGTTCAGTTTTCGTATGACGACCGCTCCATCGTTATTGTGAACTCTTATTACAAGCCGTTTGCCGATTTGAGTGTTACGGCGAATGTCTATAACTTAGACATGAGTTCAAAGTTTTCAAAAAGCATGAAGGTGAGTGTCGATCCGGATAGCAGCACCCGCGTATTTACTTTGCCGGATATCGACGGTCTCAGTTCGACCTACTTCGTGAATCTGAAGTTGGAGCAGGCGGACGGGAGTGAGGTGAGCCGGAATTTCTATTGGCTTTCGACTGCGCCTGAAACACTCGATTTTGAGAAATCGACGTGGTATCTGACGCCTACGCAATCTTACGCGAATTTTCAGGCTCTGAACACACTGCCTGCGGCGCAGTTGAGTGTCTCGTCGCAAGATTCAACAGGTTCCACAATAGTGACTGTAACGAACAAGGGTAAGTCGCTCGCTTTCGGCGTGCATTTGAAGCTGAACAAAGGCAATGACGAGGTTCTTCCCATTCTTTGGGAGGACAATTATTTCGCGCTGATGCCCGGTGAAACACGCAAGATCACGGCGACTTACAATCCCAAAGATATTGGGGTGCGTGCGCCTGTTATAGAAGTTGAGGCGTGGAATCGTCAGTAGATTACTAACTCCACCGGAGATCCCCCGGCGACTCCGAGTATCTCGGCAGCCGACCCCTGGTTGACCGCTACTTCGAGATAGCCGGAGCTGCCGCTCACGACGAAAAGCTCGCCTGGCGGGCATTCGCTAAAGGTCGCGGCGAGGCGTGAGATCTGTTGCAATCCTGCGTTCAATTCGAAGCGCCGTGTTTTGATTTCAGGAAAATCGTCAATGTGCAGATTGGTGATCAAGTTTCCGAAGCGGTCGACCTTGAGCACTAAGCCGGTCCAGACGCGTTTGCCGGTGCGCGTTGGCTTGCCGAGGGACAGTTTGACGTAATCCTCAATAAGCTTTCCAAAACGCGCCGGTGAAACTCCCGACGCCAGATGGGCAGCCACGGGTGAGAATACATCGCGCCCATGAAATGTTCGGCTCACGGGATGCAGGAAATACTTCTCGTTCGTGATGTGACGGACTTTCTTCTTCGCCTCGCGCGTGTAGATCATGGAGAGGATGCCGTTGTCGGGAGCGATGAAATATTGGCCGGCCATTTCGGCAAGAATCGGACGCCGTTCCGACCCGACGCCGGGATCGACCACGATCACGTGCACCGTCTTCTTCGAGAAGTATCGGTATGCCTCGGCAATGATGAAGGCGCCTTCGTTGATCTCGAACGGTTGCACTTCGTGCGTGATGTCGACGATCTGCGCCCGTGGCGCGATGCCGAGAATCACGCCCTTCATGACGCCGACAAAATGGTCTACAAGCCCGAAATCCGTGGTCAAAGTGATGGTTGGAGCTGGCATGACTGATAAACTTAATAATTAGGGTGCATCGCTTTTACTTCGACCATAACGCCACGACACCGGTGTCTCCGGAGGTTCTCGAAACCCTCCTGCCGGCGATGGCCGAAGTGTATGGCAACGCCTCCAGTATCCACCATCATGGGCAGATCGCGAAGCAGCGGCTCGAAATGGCGCGCCGTCAGGTCGCTGCGTTTCTGCATTGCGATGCGCGCGAGATTGTGTTTACCAGCGGAGGCACGGAGTCGGACAATCTCGCGATCTTTGGTGTTGCCGGTCGGGGCGGACACGTGATTACGACTACGATTGAGCATCCCGCCGTGCTTAATGTTTGTGGGCAGCTAGATGTGACGTTTGTCGGCGTGGGATCGGATGGGGTTGTCGATCCTGACGATGTGCGCCGCGCCTTGCGTCTGGACACAGTGCTCATTTCCGTGATGCACGCCAACAATGAACTGGGGACCATCCAGCCGATTCAGGAGATCGCATCGATCGCGAAAGAGGCAGGTGTTACGTTTCACGTCGATGGAGTGCAGGCCGCGGGGAAGATCCCAGTGGATCTCAAGGCGCTTGGCGTCGATCTCTATTCGATCAGCGGACACAAGCTGTATGCGCCGAAAGGCATTGGCGCTTTGTATGTGCGCACCGGCGTGAAACTGCGTCCGCTGCTGTTCGGTGGACGTCATGAGCGGGAGAGGCGTCCCGGGACGGAGAATGTTCCTGGAGCGGTTGCCCTCGGCCGCGCGGCCGAACTCGCTTCACCGTTAGCTTCGGAGATGCGCGACCGTTTGGAGCAGGGTATTCTCGGTCGCGTGCCGTCGGCCGGTGTCAACGGCAGCCGCGCGCAACGCGTTCCGAACACGACTAACGTCTATTTCGATGGCATTGAAGGCGAGGCCATGGTGATCTCGCTCGACCTCAAGGGATTCGCTGTCTCGAGCGGCTCGGCGTGTTCGAGCGGGGCTGTCGAGCCGTCGCATGTTCTGATGGCGATCGGACTCAACCGCGATCGCGCTAAGTCCAGCGTTCGTTTTTCGTTGGGCCATGGAAACACGGTTGAACAGGTAGATGCATTGGTAGACGCGGTCGCTCAGTCCGCGGCCCATCTCAGAAAGCTGTCGCCGACGTATGCATAACCCCATTGCAGTTGCGATGTCGGGCGGAGTGGATAGCTCCGTCGTTGCGGGCATGCTGCGTCGCGACGGGGAGAACATTGTCGGATTGACCATGCAGCTCTGGAATCAGCGGCGTCTGCCGGAACTGGCGCCCGAAGGCACCGTGACAGGCCGCTGCTGCTCGCTCGACGATGTCTATGACGCGCGCTACGTCGCGCAGCACCTTGGCATTCCGTATTACGTCGTCAACTTTGAGCAGCGCTTCGAAGAGCAGGTGGTGAAGCCGTTCGTCGATGAGTATCTCGCCGGGCGAACGCCGATTCCGTGCACGCTCTGCAATAATTTCGTCAAGTTCGATCAGTTTCTCGAGATGGCCGCGGGAGTTGGAGCCGAACGGATCGCGACGGGGCATTACGCGCGCATATCTTATGACTCTGGAAGCGGCCGATACCAGATGAAGCGGAGCGTCGATCACGGCAAGGATCAGACGTATTTCCTTTTTGGCCTGACTCAGGAGCAGCTTTCTCGGACCATGTTTCCGCTGGGCGGTTACACCAAGCCGCAGGTCCGCGAACTCGCCCGTAAGTTGGGTTTGCCGGTGGCCGAGAAGCCCGATTCGCAGGAAATTTGTTTCGTTCCGAACGGCGATTACGCGGCGTTCATCGACGCGTATTTCCGGGAACAGGGAATTGAGCCTGACCGGACGCGCGGTGAAGTTGTCGACACTTCGGGGCGCGTTTTGGGCGAGCATGCCGGAGTGCATCATTTTACAGTCGGACAGCGGCGCGGGCTTGGCATCGCGGCTCGCGAGCCGCTCTACGTGATTTCTACCAGCACTGTGGATCAGAGAGTGGTTGTGGGCCGCAACGACGATCTGCTGCGCCCGCGATTGACCGCGAAAGACATCAATTGGATTTCGATAGCCGCAATCGACCGCCCCACGCGGGCTGAAGTAAAGATTCGCAACAGGCACCTCGCGGCTGCGGCGACGCTGTATCCGTCGTCCGATCCCGCGCGCGTGGAAGCGCACTTCGATGAGCCGCAACGCGCCGTCACGCCGGGACAAGCAGCCGTGTTTTACGACGGCGAGTTAGTTCTTGGCGGCGGTTGGATAGACTAAGACCATTCAATACCTCATAGCCAGATTCGTTCTGTGGACGCTGCGCCACACGCCTCCGGGATTCGCTCGCTTCTACACGTTCCTGCTGGATCGCGCGATCCCGCGATTGCGAAGAGTGGGCATGCAGAATCTCGAACTGGCTTATCCGGAAATGCCGGAACACGAGCGATCGCAAATCATTGATGGCGTTTTCGCCTCCATCGCGCGGCTTCTCGCTGTGTTTGCCCGCTTCCCGGGGATCAATCGACAAAACGTTTCTGAGTGGATTCGTTACGAAGGGCTGGAGCATTTCCAGGAAGCGAAAAAGCGTGGCAAGGGCGTCCTGTTTGCGACCGCGCACATGGGCAACTGGGAACTGAGCGCCTTTGCCCACGCAATGATGACAGAGCCCATGAACATTGTGGTGCGGCCTCTCGACAATCCCGCCATCGACTCCGTCATTGAGCAGCACCGCCAGCTCTCCGGCAACCGCATCATTGGGAAGCGCGACGCCGCACGTTTGATTTTCCGGGCTCTTCACAACAATGAGGCCGTCGGTGTTCTTATCGATCAGAACACATCGCTCGCCGAAGGTGTTTTCATCGACTTCTTCGGACGCCCGGCGTGCACCGGAGTTGCCTTCGCCAAGATCGCGGCGCACACGGGGGCAACCGTTATTCCCGGCTTTGCCATCTGGTCTGCGGCGGAGGAAAAATACGTGTTGCATTTCTATCCGCCGGTCGAGATCACGGGCGATGCGCATGCCGATACGCAGCGCATTCACGCAGCTTTAGAACAGGTGATCCGTGAGTATCCGGATCAATGGCTGTGGATTCACCGGCGCTGGAAAACGCGGCCGGAAGGCGAACCGCCGATCTACAATAAAACGTGAAGCCTGCTGTCTGTCTCCTGAGTGGAGGACTCGATTCCACCACTTGCCTAGCCTATGCGCGCCGCGCAGGCTTCGATTGCTACACGCTCTCGTTCGACTACGGCCAGCGACATCGCAAAGAGCTGGATGCCGCGCGTTTAGTCGCGTCCGCTTTGGGTTCGCTGGAACATCGGACCATCACGTTCGACCTGCGCGCTTTCGGCGGCTCCGCACTGACCGCCGAAATCGACGTTCCAAAAAATGGACCAGCGGCGCAAGGCATTCCGATCACCTACGTGCCCGCCCGCAATACTGTTTTTTTGTCGTTCGCGATGGCGTGGGCCGAGGTGCTATCCGCGTCCGACATATTCATCGGCGTGAACGCCATCGATTATTCCGGCTATCCGGATTGCCGTCCGGAATTCATCGCCGCGTTTGAAAAACTCGCCAATCTCGCCACGCGGGCCGGCGTGGAAGGCGCCACGCACCTCCGAATCCACACGCCCCTGATTCGGCTTTCGAAACGCGAAATCGTGGAACTCGCTCGAGATCTTTTAGTCGACTTCAGGCTGACCCACTCCTGCTACGATCCCGATCCCCAAGGGCGCGCCTGCGGCCGCTGCGATTCCTGTTTTCTGCGTCTGAAGGGTTTCGCTGAAGCGGGACTGACGGACCCGATCGAGTATGTTGCCCATTAAAGTCGCCGAAACATTTTATTCGATTCAGGGCGAAGGCACGCTTGCGGGAGTGCCCTCCGTTTTCGTGCGATTGAGCGGCTGCAATCTGCGCTGCGACTGGTGCGACACTCCGTACGCATCGTGGAAGCCGGAAGGCGAAGACAAATATTTAGGCGCGATCCTTTCCGACGTGCGCCGCTACTTGGCCAAACACGTGGTCGTCACCGGAGGCGAGCCGATGATCCACGTCGGCATCGTCGAGCTGACGCAGAAGTTGAAGGAACTCGATCAGCACATCACTATAGAAACCGCTGGCACGGTCTTCGAGCCTGTCGCTTGCGATTTGATGAGCATCAGCCCGAAGCTGGCTAATTCCACGCCAACCCGGCGGGACGGCGGACGATGGGCCGCGCAGCACGATCGTCTCCGCTATCAGCCCGAAATTCTAAAGCGCCTCATCTCTGCGTATCCGTACCAACTAAAATTCGTCGTGCGCAAGCCGGAAGATCTGCCGGAGCTGAACGGCATCGTCAAAGAGATTGGCGCGGCGAAAGAAAATGTTCTGCTGATGCCGGAGGGTATCGACGTAGGAACAATCTATGAGCGATCGCATTGGATCGTCGAGAAGTGCAAAGAGTTCGGCTATCGCTACAGCCCGCGCCTACACATCGACATTTGGGGAAACGAGCGCGGCCGGTAGCACTTCGTATCCGCGATCCGCAATGTGCGCCCACAAAATGTCCGACTGGTGACCGTGAAACGCGAAGATCTGGCGCACCAGATCGCAGACCTGTTCGCAGCCTTTTTCATAGAACACGAGAACGGATGGACCCGCGCCGCTCAACACGCAACCTAGCAGACCCGGAGCGCGCAGCCGCACCATTTCGTCGAGACCCGGAACCAGCTTGGCTCGATAGGGCTGGTGCAAACGATCCTCCAGCGCCGCAGGAAACGCGTTCGTCGTCCCGGTGGTCAACGCGGCGATCAGCAATGCCGAACGCTGCACATTGAAAACCGTATCGGCACGCGAATAAGAATCGGGCAGCACGGCGCGCGCTTCCGAGGTCGGCAGAATAAAATCCGGCACCACGACGCCCACGCCGTAGCGCGATGGAAGTTCGAGCCGCACCGCACGAGCGACGCCACCGCTATCCATGGCGCTTGCCACGATGGAGCCCAATACGCATGCCGCCACGTTGTCGGGATGGCCCTCGATGCGCGCCGCCTCATCGAGAATCCGGAGCGGCTTCCAATGTAAGTCGAGGAGATGGTCCGCCATCACGACCCCCGCGGTGAGCGCCGCCGCGCTCGATCCGAGACCCTTGCCGATCGGGATATCGTTTTCGATAATCAGAGTCACGGGCGGCAACACACCGCCGACATCTTTCGCCACTTGCAGCGCGGTCTGCCAGATGAGATTGTCTTCCGACGTCGAAATAATTTCCGCATCGCGGCCTGTCGCGCGGATCGAGAGACGGTCCGAGGGCTCAAACCGGCACGTCAGATAAACCTCCAGCGCCATGCCAAGCGCATCGAAGCCAGGCCCAAGATTGGCGCTCGAAGCGGGTACGCGTACAGTGGTCATCTACGCCGTCATCGTTTGATTGAGGCCGATCTTGTTGCCGCGGCGGCAGGAGTCGTAAATCGAGATCACAACTTCCAGCGCCTTATAAGCATCCAACCCCGATGACACGGGCTTGCGGCCGTTCCGTATCGACTCTCCAAAATCCTTGAACTGGCGTTCAAATGGAACCAGCGAAATGGCCATCGGGTCCGAGGCTCCGGAGGCAACGTCGCGCTCCAGCGGGGCCGGTTCGCCCGAATCATTTTGCACGTCCCATGTCGTCAACTTGTCGCCAGAGATGACGGCCGTTCCTTTGGCGCCGTTGATCTCGATGCGCTCCGTGTAGCCGGGCCAGAATGCTGTCGACGCTTGAATCACGCCCGTCGCGCCGCTCTCGTATCGCAGCAGCGCGCTGACCACGTCCTCCGATTCGATCTTATGCACCGCGCCGATCTGCCAGTAGCCGAACAACTCGGAGACGTTGCCGGCAAGGTACAGCAGCATGTCCACCTGATGAATCGCCTGGTTGATCAGCGCTCCGCCACCTTCGGTCGCCCAACTGCCTTTGATCGATCGCGAATAATATGCGGCCGTGCGATACCACTTCACGTAGGCGTCGGCCTGCAGGATTTTTCCGAGCCGGCCCGCCGGAATGGCGCGCTTCAGAAATTGAATGGAATCGTCGAAGCGATGTTGGCTCACGACTCCCAGTCGGATGCCCGCGCGATCGGCGATATCGATCATCTCGCGCGCAGTTGCGAGATCGATTGAAATGGGCTTTTGCACCTGCACGTGTTTTCCCGTTTCGGCGCAGATCTTCAGCGGCTGTAAACGGAAATCGGGAAAGGTGCAAACATCGACATACTCCACTTTGGGATGCCGGCAGACCTCTTCGTAAGTTGGAACGAACTCGCACCCGAACTGCTGCGCGAATTTCCGTCCGTGCTCCTCGCTGATATCGGTGCAAACTGTGAGTTCGTAGCCGATATTCTTATACGCCTGTGCATGCTTGCCTGAAATTGCGCCGGTGCCGATGATTCCAACTTTCATAATCCGTTTTGAGTCCCACAGATGGAAACTTCGAGTCCGAGTTCGCGGAACATGGCCGCCTTCACCGCGAGGGCCCGGTTCGCGGCGGCGGCATCAGGCGCGTACGCCACCTGGATGTGATTCGCTTTGTGGCGCGCCATCATCTGGTCGCGCGAAATGCCGTATGTGACGGCGTGCATGATGGGCCATTGCGGCGTCGTGATGCGCCAGCGCCGCTCCGTCTCTTCGCGCGGAAGGTCGCGAACGCCGGCGCGGCCGAGGTCCGCTTTCAACACACCGTCGTCGACGAACACGCGGCTCCATACGATCTCGCCGGGCTTGCTGATTCCTTTGACGGTGCCTCCGCCCAAGCGGAAATACATGGGCGGCTGGCGTTCGCTGGTAGTGCCCGCGTATCCGCCCACAAAATGTTTCGGCGGCGCCGATCCGCTGATCTCGAAGACCCACACGAACTCGCCGTTGTAATCCTCGCCGTAGCGGACATCGTGCAGCGTGGTCTCCGGATCGTAGCCGAGCTTGGTCCAGATTCGATTCGTTATGACGGCGTCCAGTCCGGCGCATTCATCCACTTCGTTGAAATGGGGCAGCGCGCGGCCGGCATAAAGTTCGCGTCCGTCGCGCGCATAGGCCGGCGGGCGTTCCACGTTATTCAGCAGTCCCTCTACCAGGTCGGACGCCGGCGCCAGATCCTTGAGTCCCTGCTGATATTGAATCCCGATCGCATCGCAGCCGAAATCGTCGGCGATGCGGAGCGCCGCGATGTACATCTTGCATTGTTCCAAGATCTGCGCGGCGGTGAGATCGGTCTCCGGATTGGGACCGGTCTTAAACTGGACGCCACGCTCATCGAGCCAGTGGCGCACTTTTTCCGCCTCGTCATCGCCGACCTGGAGCATTTCCGCGTACAGCGCGGATTGACTCAAGCGCTCCTTGAAGACGCCCGTGCGATGCAACAATTCATCGGGGATGATGGCGTTGTACATCCCCATGCAGCCCTCGTCGAACACGCCGAGGATCGCTTTGTTCTTGAGCAAATCGGCGGCTAACTCGCGCCCGATTTTTTCCGCTTCGTCCGGCAGAGCGCCGTTGAGAGCGTGTACGTGCGACGTATCCTGCACCAGTGGCTCGCCGCGCAGCCAGCGTCGTAAATTATTCAGGAAAAAATCGTCGGTGAAATCCACGCTCCACAGGCTGTCGTAACGCACGCCGCCCTTGGTCAGGCTGCCGTTCAGATTCAACATGCCGACCAGACCTGGCCACTCGCCGCTCCAATTTGCGACCGTCAGTATCGGCCCGCGATGCGAATAGAGCCCATGGAAAACATGATGGCTGTACTGCCACACCGCCTCCACCACCAGCAGCGGCGCCTCGGGCGGGATTTGACGAAACACCTCCATCCCGTATTTCTGGCTGTCGATAAATCCGTGCTGTTTTTCGGGATTATAGGGATGCCCGCGCTTTACCTGGCGGCCTTCGCGCGCGATGGCGGCGATCACGGCAGCTTCCACGCGCTCCTGCGCCGGCCAGCATTTCCGATTTGCGGACAATCGCAAGTCGCCGCTGGCGACCAGGATTATGGGTTGTTCCATCAGGAATCATTGTGACATAGCGAGACGCACACGCCCGCCTGTGCCAGACTGTTACCTGGAGGAAAACTTGAAAGGATTCAAGCAGTTCCTGATGCGCGGGAATGTGGTTGACCTCGCGGTTGCGGTAGTTATCGGCGCGGCCTTCGGCGCCGTCGTTTCGGCCTTGGTGAAAGATCTGATTACTCCCCTGGTTGCCGCGTTGGTCGGCAAGCCGGACTTCGCCGCCATCGTGTTTACGGTGAACAAGAGCAAGTTCATGATCGGGGACTTTATCAACGCGGCCATATCGTTCCTGCTGGTCGCCGCCGCAATTTACTTCTTCGTCATATTGCCCATGAACACGGTAATGGAGCGAGTGAGGCGGGGC
>JBEKUT010000210.1:0-11711 GCA_049514735.1 Bryobacteraceae bacterium | reverse complement strand
ATTCGCAAAATCGTCGACGGACGCTTTTCGCCGAATGCGTCGGACCGCCAACCCTCCATGCGCTCCGGTTCTCCATCGAGAATCAAATGCCGCGCGGCTTCCGGCGAATCGAGATGCCAGAATTGTTCGATGTCGTGGAGCCCCGCCGGTCCGGAGATTTCGTCGCTAACCACGATCGACGCAGGCTTGGCGAGTCGCACCTGCCGGCGATGCGTGAACCCGCGATAGGAGCACTCCGCGTCTACAAAGTCCGCATCCGCTCGATGGACGCGCACGGATGGCTGGCCAGTCCAACGAAACGCGTTTTCCCGTACTGCCTGGTCGCCGCCATCGATTCGAATGGTGTTGTGAGCGCCCGATCCGCGAAACCAGTTTCGTTGGGCCGCATCTCCGACGTAAGTGTAAGTGCCCGGGTCGATCAGGATTCCGGAAATCGCAAGGCTCAGAGTGTCGGAATGGCTGTGGCCCGAGCCCCATGGTCCAAAACAACCGGCATCGATTGTGATCTGGCGATCGCCAGCGATCATCACCGCCGTGCCGGCATCAGGAAAGAACCGCGCGGCGTATGTTGGGAGCGTGGCGGGAGCATTGAGCACCTCGCTTCCGAGCCACCATACCGCCTGTTCATGCAAATCTTCAGGAGCGCGGAGCCATTCCGGCCGCTTCATAAAAACACTGCATGTCGCCATCGTCGCCCGCCCGAATTGATTGCGTGTGCCGTAGGGATGAAAGAACCGGCCGCCATCGTCGTCGCCAAGGAATGGCAATTCATGCCGCGGACCGAGCAACGCATGCAGATACTCCGCCATTCTCTCGAGTTTCTCGCGATAGTTCGTGGAAACGCCGGCGTGGAGAGCATGGAACAGGAACATGTCGAGCGCGTAGACGTGATAGTACGTCGATTGCTCGAAATGACTGCCATCGTCGCGAACCTGCTTGTCCATCTGTTCGGCGACGACATGCCCACCGAGATCGCGAAATTCCGGGAACAGCGACCCGAGCTCGTGCAACGCAACGCCCTCGCCCAGCAGATGGGTGTTAGGCGAAAAGTAGACCGAGAGATTATTCTCAAGGTACCGGCCGTGTCGAAAAAGCGATTCGAGGAAGCGGGCCTGGAGCCCTGGCCGCATCTCTTGGCCTACGAAATGATAAATCCAGATCCACGACAACGCGCGAAACGCCACCTCGAGAGCGCTGCACCAGTTGATGCCGCGCTGTAATGGATTCGCGTCTTCCCACGATTCGAACTGCCTGAAAATCTCCTCGATATTACTCTCGTCGCCACTGAGCAAGTATGCCTGTGCGAGCAGAACCAGGTGCTGGTGACGATTCAACTCCCAGATGATTTTGTGATCTCCGGCGCGCTCCGCGTCGAGATAAGGGATCAGTCGAAAATAATCCGTGCCGGTCTCTTTGCCATTGATGTAATCGCGACGCCATTGAATCTGCGGCCCAGTGTCGACGGTTAAGCCGAGCAGCGGAAAACGGTGCGCGCGAATCTCGCTGGCGAGCCGCTGCACTTCCCGCGCGTAGTTCGTATCGATGAGCGCCGCGGCAACTTCCCTTCCCGGTGGATACGGAACAGGTCCAGGAAGCGAGTCCCAAGACGGCGCGCTCACGAACATGGCGGCATTGGCCGCTTCCTGCCGCAGACGAAAAAGGATTTCACTGGCGCTACGCATCAGGTTTGTAATTCGGTCAGGTTTTCGAAAAAGGTTAGGGCTTCGGGGTTGGCGAGCGCTTCCCGATTCTTCACCGGCCGGCCGTGTATCACATCGCGAACGGCCAGTTCCACGATCTTTCCGGACCGGGTGCGCGGTATATCGCCGACTGCCACGATCTTTTGCGGAACATGCCGCGGGCTGGCGCCTTCGCGCACCGTCTGTCGAATCCGCGCGATCAGAGCGGCATCGAGGGCCACACCGTCTTTCAGCTTGACGAACAGCACTACGCGTACGTCGCCGTTCCATTGCTGGCCGATCGCGAGCGCTTCGAGAATCTCCGGCAGTTGCTCGACCTGACGATAAATCTCGGCCGTTCCAATCCGCACGCCGCCGGGATTCAGTACCGCGTCGGAACGCCCATAGATAATGATTCCGTCATGCTCCGTGATTTCGGCATAGTCGCCATGAGCCCACACTCCGGGATATTTCTCGAAATAGGCGGCCTTGAACTTCGAGCCATCGGGATCGTTGAGAAAGCCCAGCGGCAAGGATGGAAATGGCCGTGTGCAAACCAGTTCGCCCTTTGCGCCGCGCACGGACGTGCCGGTCTCGTCGAACACCTCGACCGCCATGCCGAGTCCGCGGCACTGGATCTCACCTTGCCACACGGGAAGAGTTGGGCAACCAAGTACGAAACACGAAACGATATCGGTGCCGCCAGAAATCGATGCGAGTTGGACATCGGATTTGATTGAGCCGTAGACGTAGTCGAAGCTTTCGGGAGCGAGCGGACTTCCAGTGGAGAAAATCGTGCGCAGCGCCGTCAGGTCGTGGGTTCGCATCGGCCGCAAACCGCTCTTGCCGATCGCATCGATAAACTTCGCGGACGTGCCGAAATGAGTCACCCTTTCGGCTGCGGCGTAATCGAAGAGAACCCTGCTGTCGCGAATTAGGGGCGATCCGTCATAAAGCAGGATCGTCGCGCCCGATGCCAGCCCCGACACCAGCCAGTTCCACATCATCCAGCCGCAAGTTGTGAAGTAGAAGAAGCGATCGCCTGGTTTGATATCGCCGTGGAGTTGGTGCTCCTTGAGGTGCTGTATTAGCGTGCCGCCGGCGCCATGCACGATGCACTTCGGCGCGCCGGTGGTGCCGGAGGAATAGAGAATGTGGAGCGGGTGGTCGAACGGCAGCCGCTCAAAATCGATCCCGGTCTCACCTGCGTGAGGAGCAATGAAATCGCAGAGCCACGCGGCCCCGTTTATTTTCAGCTCGACGCCGCCGACGTACGGCACAACCACGATTCGCTCCACTGATGGCAGACGCGCCGCGATTGATGCCAGCTTCTCAAGAGAGTGAATTGTTTTGCCGTCATAAAAATATCCATCGGCAGCGAACAGGATCTTCGGACCAATCTGTCCAAAACGATCCACCACTGCGTCGACGCCAAAATCCGGAGAGCACGACGAGAACACGGCGCCCAGGCTTGCGGCAGCAAGCATCGCGACAACCGTCTCGGGAAGGTTGGGCATCCATGCGGCCACGCGGTCGCCGGCGGCGACTCCCGCTTTCTTAAACGCCGCTGCGAGCTGCGCAACCTGCTCGTACAGTTGCCTGTGCGATAAACGTCTCTGCACGCGATCTTCGCCCCAGAAAACGATAGCGTCGGAATCGTCGCGCAAACGCAAGAGATTCTCCGCGAAATTCAAGCGCGCTTCAGGGAACCATCGCGCGCCCGGCATCAAGTTACTATCGAGTAATGGGACGAGGCCGGGGTCGCCGATGATGTTGCAGAAATCCCAAACAGCCCGCCAGAAGGCGTCCGGAGCTTCGATGGATCGCCGATGGAGCGACGCATATTCTTCTTCACCAGCGAAGGCGGCAAACAGAGACGCTCTTACTCGCTCCGGGTCTGGTGTCCAAATTGGGCCATCGATCATTGGCTATTCTCCAGTTTCGCGCAACCATTTACGCTCGTTTCGTGTCCCTAACAAGACGAGATGAATAGCGCGACAAGTCCAGCGAACTCCAAGCTTCAAAAATGGATCGATCAGCTCCGGCAGAGCGACAACAAGATGGCGCTGATACTCAGCCTCGTCATCGGCGCTCTGGTGGGGCTCGTGGTGGTAGCGTTCATTCTTCTGACGGGTCGTCTCGCGGCGCGCATGTATCCCGCGGATGGAGGCGCGGCGTGGCGGCGCTTGCTGGTACCTACGCTCGGCTCTCTGATCACCGGTTATCTGCTATTTCGCTATTTTCCTTTCGCGAGAGGAAGCGGCATTCCGCAAACGAAGTTCGCGCTTTTCATCGAGGACGGCCGCATCCAGTTTCGAACCGTCCTCGGTAAGTTTTTTTGTTGTTCGGCGTCGCTCGCAACGGGCATTGCGCTCGGCCGTGAAGGTCCGTCGGTGCAAATCGGCGCAGGTCTCGCTTCCGTGATCGGCCGCCGCCTCGGCTTGCGTCCCGAGCTCGTGAAATTATTGGTGCCCGTCGGTTGTTCCGCGGCCCTCGCGGCTGCGTTCAACACGCCCATCGCCGCGGTCCTGTTTTCACTCGAAGAAATTGTGGGAGATCTGAACGCTCCGATACTCGGCTCCGTCGTACTCAGTTCCGCGACCTCCTGGATGGTCCTGCACCTTCTTCTCGGCGACAATCCGCTCTTCCACGTGGCGCCTTATCAGTTGGTCCACCCGGCCGAGTTCGGCGTCTATGCGGTGCTCGGCGTGGTGGGTGGCCTTGGATCGGTGCTCTTCGTGAAATCACTGCTCGGCTTGCGCGGCTGGTTCATGCGCTGGCCGAAGAAGACCGTATGGTGGCAGCCCGGCATTGGCGGCTTGGCGTGCGGCATTATGGGTTTCTTTGTGCCCGACGTTCTGGGCGTTGGCTACAACTACGTAGAGCGCGTCCTGAATGGCGACGTGATTCTCAAGATGGTTATAATCCTGGCGCTGATGAAGATCTTCGCGACGGCCATCGCCTACGGATCGGGCAACGCGGGAGGCATATTCGGCCCGAGCCTTTTCATCGGCGCGACCATCGGCGGCGCAGTCGGCAGCGTGGCGCACTTGATCATGCCCGGCTATACCGCCGGTCCCGGCGCATATGCGTTGGTGGGCATGGGAACCGCCTTCGCAGGCATCGTTCGCACGCCCTTGACATCGGTGATCATGATCTTCGAGATGACGCGCGATTACACCATCATTGTGCCGCTGATGATCTCAAATCTCATCGCATTTTTCATCTCATACAGGCTGCAACCGGAGCCGATCTACGAAGCACTCGCGCATCAGGATGGCGTGCACCTGCCGACTTCGCTCGAGCGGTCGCAGGCCGGACGCGTGCAAGTTCAGCAGGCGATGACGCCGCCGCTGGAAATCCTGAGTCCGCAATTAGAGATCGGCGAAGCGGCCGCGCGAGTGCGCCGGTACGATTGCGAGGCCTTTCCGGTTTCCGACGATTCAGGCCTGAAAGGAATGGTGCGCATGTGGCAACTGGAGAGCGCCATTGCGCAAGGTAAAGAGCATGCCAAGGTCGCCGATCTGTTGGGCTCCTCAAAGCTGCTTCACGTGCACCCCGATCACGGCGTCGCTGTGGCGTTGGAGCGCATGGGTACCAGCGGATATAACGTGCTCCCGGTTGTGAGCCGGGCTGACGTCAATAAATTGGAGGGCGTGGTGACTTTGGAAGACATTCTCGACGCCTACGGGTTGTCGAAGGCGGTCGGAGACGGGCAGGTGCGAGACCATGACTAAATCGTTTCTCGGAACATTTGCGCTGATCTTTGCTTCCATGGCGGGTCTCTTCGTCTTCGACACGTTTCTCGAAAAGGCCGAACAGGCTGAGAGTATGGCGGAGGCGGAACGGCTGTACCACGAAGGACAGGCGCTATTGCGGAAAGGCCGGCCCGGTGATGCGGTGGAGCAATTCCGAAGCGCGCTCACTTTCGCGCGCGAGAACCCCGGATACGAACTGGCCTTGGCACAAGCGCTGCTTGAGTCGGGGAAACTCCATGACGCCGAAGTGCTTGTGAGCGCTGTGCTGGAGCGCGATTCGACCGATGGCCCGGCTAACCTGACCATGGCTCGCATCTTCGCCAAGGAGAGGAAGGACCAGTATGCGGGCTCCTATTATCACCGCGCGATTTACGGACACTGGCCCCAAGATACCGGGAACGAACGGCTGAAGGTTCGCCTTGAGTTGATCGATTTGCTGGCGCACGAGAATGACAAACCGGACCTTTTGGCTGAGTTGCTGCCACTGCCGAACGAAAAACTCGATTTGAAAACGCGGGAGCACATCGCGCTTCTTTATTTGCGGGCTGGCTCGCCCAATCGCGCAGCCGAGCTATACCGCGGAATCCTGCATGAGAACGCTTCAAACCCCGATGCATTTGCCGGATTAGGCGCCGCCGAGTTTGCGTTGGGCAATTACCGCGCAGCGCACGTCGATTTTCTGGTGGCCTCGCGGCGCAATCCCGCAAATGCGGAGGCCAAGAAACAACTCGAGTTGTCGGGCGAGGTGCTGGCTCTCGATCCGTCGTTGCGCGGCTTGAGCGCCAAGGATCGTTATCAGCGCTCCCAGCATTTGTTGGATCTTACCCGGCAAAGCCTCAGCCGCTGTAGCGTCACTTCCGCCCCGGAGAGCGGCCAGAATACACCGCTGCGTCCGGGACAGGAAAACGAAGCCACCGAGGCCAACCTGGACCTTGCCGAGAAGATCTGGCAAGCTCGCAAGAACGATTGTAAACAGCCAGTTTCAGACCAGGATGAAGCTCTTTCCCTGGTTTTGTCAAAAATGGTCCAGCGATAAATAGCGCCTTAAGCCGCCTTGAGCGAGCCGAGTTCGCCCGCCGAGAATACGCCGTCGATATCGAGAATAATCAGAAATCCGGTCTCCCGCTTCCCGATTCCTTGAATGAACTCTGTTCGCACGCTTGCTCCGATGGTTGGCGGCGGTTCGATCTGATCCGGTTCCAGATCGATCACCTCTTCTACCGAATCGGCCAATGCGCCGACAACAACGGATTCTCCATCGAGAGTCACCTCCACCACCACGATGCAGGTGTTCACGGTCTTCTGGGTGCCGGTCATGCCAAAGGTCAGTCGCAGATCGACCACCGGCACCACGCTGCCCCGCAGATTGATTACGCCGCGCATGAACGCTGGCGTGCGCGGAACGCGCGTGACAGTGGTGAAGTCGAGTACCTCGCGGACCTTGGCGACATCCAGTGCGAAGATTTCGTCGCCCAGTTTGAACGTTAGGTATTGCCGCATTTCAGTGATGCTTTCTACAGGCATGGGGATCTCCTTGCTCAACGCTCAATAGCGTTCAAACTCATGGTCGAGTTTGTCGCGGGGTTCTGCCACTGCAAGAGAAAAGCCGTTATCCTTGCCGTTTTTCTTCGCCGCGGCTCTGGGCGTCCGGGCCGCCGGGACTCGCGTGGACGCGGCATAAGACCGCTGTCTCGGCGGAGCGGAGACCGGAGCCTGAGCCGGCCTGCTCGCGGATTCGACAAGCTGGAAGAAGTTCATGCTGCCCAACATCTGGTTGGCCTGGCTGGACAGTTCGTTGCTGGTTCCGGCCATCTCTTCGGCCGCCGATGCGTTTTGCTGGATCACGTTCTGCAGTTGTTGCAGCGCCGTGTTGATCTGCTCGGCTCCGGTGTTCTGCTCATTGCTCGCCGCCGTGATCTCCTGGACCAGTTCAGCGGTTTTTTGAATGTTGGGAACCAGTTTCTCGAGCAACTCGCCGGCCCGCTCGGCTACCTTTACGGTACTCGCAGAGAGTTGGTTGATCTCGCCCGCCGCCTTCTGGCTGCGTTCGGCCAACTTGCGGACCTCCGCGGCGACTACCGCGAATCCCTTGCCATGCTCTCCCGCTCGCGCCGCCTCAATCGCGGCGTTGAGAGCCAGCATATTGGTCTGCCTGGCGATCTCTTCAATGATCGAGATTTTACTCGCGATATCTTTCATGGCCGACACCGCTTCGGCGACGGACTTCCCACCCTCGCGGGCGTCCTGGGCCGACTTGATTGCGATCTTCTCGGTTTGACCCGCGTTCTCGGCATTCTGTTTGATATTCGAAACCATCTGTTCCATGGAAGCGGCCGCTTCTTCCGCGGCGGCGGACTGTTCACTCGCACCCTGCGAGAGGCCCGTGACGGCGTCCGAAAGAGAGGAGCTTCCCGTAGCCACTTCCTCTGCCGTCCCTTTGATTTCGGTCACAATGCGTCCGATATCGCGAATCATGTCGCCCAGTGCGTGCATCAGAGCGTCGGCGTCGGAACGATCGCGGACTTCCACCGTCAGGTTTCCCCTTGCGATCTCGTTCGCCGAGCTGGTCACCATCGCCATGGCTTCCACCAGCACGTTGAGATTGTTCTTGATCTCGTTGAAATCGCCGTTGTACGAAGCCGTGATTTTGGGCGGATTCTCACCCTTGCTGATACGGTCGATATAGTCGGCCGCAACCGCCAGAGGACCGGTGACGGCATCCAAGGTCTGATTGATTCCGTTCGCGATATTTGCAAATTCGCCCGGGAACTTGCTGGCATCGCCGCGATACTTCAAATTGCCCCGCACCGCGTTCTCCACCATTTTTTGGATGCCTTCAGAAAATGCGGTCAGGCGCGCCCGCACCAGGTTCACGTTCTCCGTAATGAAAGCTTTCTTGCCGGGAAGCTGCTCCATGGAGACCGAAAAATCGCCTTCGCCGTAACTTTTTACAACTTCCACAATGCGTCTCTTGACGCGCAAATGCGAGCCAACCTGCAGGTTCACTCCCTGCTCCGCCATGGTACGATACACGCCGCGGAACTTCTCCACCGGCATGAACCATTCGATGTCGCCCGATTCCTGCTTGGCCGACATGGTGGTCACTTCGTCCACGAACAGGTTCAGAGTGTCGATGCAGGTGTTGAGGTTGTTCTTGATCTCGTTAAACTCCCCGCGATACGTGTCGGTGATCTTCTGCGGAATGTCGCCCTTGCTGATGCGGTCGACGTAATCGGCGGCCACATCGAGCGGCCCGATGACAGCGTCGAGCGTGCGGTTGATACCATCAACGAGCCGTCCGAAATCGCCTTGGTGCCGGCCCGCGTCGCCGCGATATTTCAGGTTGCCCTGCACCGCGTTGTCCACCAGTTTCTGAACTTCCTCGTTCATGGCCATCAGGCGCGACCGCACCAGATTCACGTTCTCTGTAATGAAGGCCTTCTTGCCCGGCAACTGTTCCATCGCCACCGAGAGGTTTCCTTCGCCATAAGCCTTAACCACTTCGACGATCCGCTTCTTGATACCAATGTGCGAAGCAACCTGGGCATTCACGCCCTGATCCGCCATGGTGCGGTAGACGCCGTGGAATTTCTCCACCGGCATGAACCATTCGATGTCGCCGGCTTGCTGTTTCTCCGACATGCTGGCAACTTCGGAAACGAAGGAATTCAACGTGTCGATACAAGTGTTCAGGCTGTTCTTAATCTCGTTGAACTCGCCATGATACGAGTCCGTGATCTTTGGCGGAACATCGCCGCGGCTGATGCGCCCAACGTAATCGGCCGTAATGCGCAGAGGGCCGGCGAAGGCATTGACAATCTGATTTACGGCGGCGATCGCATCGCGCTCTTCCGGAGCTATGCCGCTGTCGTCGGCACGGGCATCGAACTGTCCGGACTGGATCGACGTTGCCAGCTCACGGATGCGGGACGCAACCGTCACATTATTGGAAATAGTTTTTCGTGGTGATTTTGCGGGTGTTCTTGCAAGCACAGGGGCCTCCAAGAAGACTTATCGCCGGGTTGCGGCCGAACAAGAGAAAGGAATTTCTTTTTGAACCCGCGCAAAACGGACCGCGACCCGCTTCGCCCCATTGCGAGTTCCTGGTGTGTATGGCTCCGCGGGATCGCGGCCTTTGCGCTTAACGGGCTTGGGGGCTGGCCGCGAGGTCCTGTTCGACGCTCACCGGTGGGTTGTAAAAAACAATCCGCCCGCAGCTCTCGCAGAACATCAGATCGTCACCGCGCTTGAGATCCTGAAAGAACTGCGGCCGCAGCACGATCTGGCAAGCGGTACAACGCCCGCTGACCACTTCGGCGACGACGGTGCCGTGCCACTTCTTGCGGATACGTTCGTAGTGTTTGTTGAGTTCCGGCGTCAACTTGGCTACGATGCCGTGGCGCTCCGCCTGCAGCTCCCCGAGCTGTTTCTGATCGCTCGCCGTGGCCTTGCGGGCGCCCTCTTTTTCGGACTCGACGAGCTGCTTTTCTTCCTTAAGCGAACCCTCCGCCTTTTTGACGTTGATCTCCAAGGGCTCCGATTCGGTCATCAAGTCGAGGATGCGGTCCTCGTGCTTGCGGATCTCTTTCTGGCAGTATTCGACCTCATTCTGGAACGCGCGATACTGTTCGTTGGTCTTCGCGCCCAGGGTCTGGTCGCGCAGCTTCGAAATTTTCTGTTCCTGAACCTTGATATCGTCTTCCAGGCGCTTGCGCTCTTTTTGATTGGCCGCCAACGCCGCGCGGTCAGCCTCCAGCCGCCGGACGTGGCTGTCGAGCGTCTTTTCAATTTGAGCGATGTGCTTGGGAAGCGCTGAGACTTCGCGCTGCAGTTCCGTGATCTTGAGATCGAGCGTCTGCAGGCGGCTGACCAGCTCCAAATCTGCGGTCATTTGTATTCCGATGTTAGCAGAAGAGCGCGGCCCGGTGACGCCGCCATACGATATCCTGCTTCTTGATCGAGTTGAGCGCATCGAACGCCGCGAGTTATCTGGAACGGCCATGCCACATCCGGGAACTGGGAGGAGGCATCTCGAATACCGTGCTGCTGGCGGAATGTCCTGAGGAGCGTATCGTGCTGAAGCAGTCGCTCGGCAAGCTGCGCGTCGAGCAGGAGTGGCTTTCCGAGCGCTCGCGCATTTTTCGCGAGGCGGCCGCGCTTCGTACGCTGGATCGTCTGCTCCCCGCGGGCTCCGTTCCCCAAGTCCTGCGCGAGGACCGCGAAAACTACATTCTGGTGATGTCGGCCGCACCAGCAGAGGCCAAAATGTGGAAGAGTCTGCTCTTTGAAGGATCGATTTCGACTGCGACGGCTGGCCGGATCGGCTCAATTTTGGGCATGATGATCGCACGCACCTGGAACTCCCCCGAATGCGAGTCTCTCTTCGGAGACCAGACGGTTTTCGATCAACTTCGCATCGATCCGTATTACCGCTCCACGGCGCTTCGTCATCCCGATCTTGCGACGCATTTCGAGAGGCTGATTGCAGCGTCGAAGCGCAGGCGTGTGTCGCTGGTGCACGGCGACTGGAGCCCCAAGAATTTTCTCGTAGACGGCGACAACGTGATGGCGATCGACTTTGAAGTGATCCATTTTGGAGACCCCTCGTTCGACGCCGCTTTTCTGCTGAACCATCTGCTTCTGAAAAGCTATCGATTCCCGCGATGGCGGGATCAATTTCAATCGGCCGCACAGGAGTTCTGGAGGACCTTGATGGAATTCTTGCCCCCGAAGTGCGATTGGTTTGAGCAGGCCACCATCGAACATCTCGGCTGTCTGCTGCTCGCCAGGATCGACGGCAAATCGCCCGCGGAATACATCACCGAGGACGGGCTGAAAGAAACGATACGCCACGCCGCGCGAAGAATCATTGTCAATCCTCCCGCGTCGGTTTTGGACGTGTTTGCATGTTGACCATTCGCGACATCAGCGCGATCGAGATCCTCGATTCGCGCGGCAATCCTACCGTCAGCGTTCGAGTCGAGTTGTCGGATGGAACGGAGGCGTCGGCGCAAGTCCCATCCGGCGCATCGACCGGAAAACACGAGGCGGTGGAACTGCGCGACGGCGATCCCAATCGATATCGGGGCAAAGGCGTGCTGCGCGCTGTTGCAAACGTCAATGACGTGCTCGGCCCAGCGATTCGCGGCATGCAGGCTGACGGCCAGGAGGCGGTCGACCGCAAGCTGATCGAAATCGATGGCACGGCGGAAAAGTCGCGTCTGGGAGCGAACGCGATACTCGGGATCTCCTGCGCCGTGGCGCGCGCTATTGC
>JBEKUT010000209.1:0-11835 GCA_049514735.1 Bryobacteraceae bacterium | reverse complement strand
CGCTTTCGCTTCCATCGCCGCACTGACGGCGGCCGATCACAAAGATGTCAATCGAACAGTCGCATTGACCCCCAGCGGGTCCGTGACCATTGAAACCCATAAAGGATCGATCCGCGTGACGGCCTGGGATCGCGCGGAAGTCCAGATTAAGGCCCGCATCGAAGCTGAGCCGGGAACCACGATGGACCGGCGTCGGTTTGAAGGCACGGACGTTCGGATTGTCTCGTCACCCGATGCGGTCGAGATTCGGACCGAGTATCCGGAGTTCGGCTGGTGCTGCAATGACGATGAGGGCAACAACCCCGAAGTGTGTTATACGATTCAGATGCCACGGACCGGCCAGTTGACGATTCGCGATCACCGTTCGGAGACCGAGATCGCCGATCTGCAGGGCGCTCTCGACATCGATACGCACCGGGGTACGGTGCGTGTTCACAGGCTGGCGGGTGCGTTGCAGTTCACCACTCATCGCGGCGACGTGCAGGTGGAATTCGCAAAGCCGACCGGGAATGTTTCGATCGAAACCGACTTCCCGCGAACGAGCGGCGGCGGTCCGATTGTCGACCTGAAAACGTATCGTGGCAGCATCCGGCTTCGCGCATTATAATGCAGCATGGTTGAAGTGATTCCCGCGACAACCGGCGAACACCTGGATGCCGTGCGGGCGCTGTGGACAACATACTGGGACGAGCTTGGCTTCACGCCCTGTTTTCAGGGCTTCGAGCGGGAGCTGGCGGATTTGCCGGGGAAATATGCGCCTCCGGCCGGCCGCTTGCTGATCGGGATAATTGACGGCCGCATCGGCGGCGCTGTGGCGTTCCGTCCGTCGCTGGTTGCCGACGCTTGCGAGGCGAAGCGGCTATACGTGCCGGCCGAGTTTCGCGGACGCGGCCTGGCGAAGATTCTTATGGAACGTCTGTTCCAGGAAGCGCGCGCCGCTGGATACCGGCGCATCGTCGGCGACACCATGCCCGCCATGACCCTAGCGCTGGCGATGTACGATCGCATGGGTTTCAATCGGACAGGACCATATCCGGGCAGTACCGATGGCGCGGTTTATATCGAGTACCAGCTCTAAGGCACTTGACAGGTGGTTTTGAGAAGCGCGACAATCGCAGTGGCGAATAAAAGGCGAATACTGCATGAACCCTGCCGCCGCTCTCACCACCAGTACGCTCAAATTTCGCGCTCCCTTCAAGCAACCGGAATTTCTCGCGACCCGCACTCCGCTCGACGCGCTCATTCAGGGTTTCCCGCGCGGCGCGATCTCTGAAATTACGGGACCCGATAGCTCCGGGCGCACCGCGCTCGCCTACACGGCGATTGCGGCCGCTACCGCGAAACTCGAAATTTGCGCCTACGTGGACGCCACCGATTCGTTCGACCCCTGCTCGGCCGCGGCCAGCGGCGTTACGCTCGACCGCCTGATTTGGGTGCGTTGCGGCGGCAAAGCCGACCATGCTTTGAAAGCGGCCGATAATCTTCTGCACGCCGGCGGCTTCGGCGTGGTGGTGCTGGATCTTTGTCATGTTTCCGAGCGCGATTGCCGGCGCATTCCAATTTCGTATTGGTATCGTTTCCGGCTCGCCATCGAAAACACGCCGTCCGTATTGCTTCTTGTCGAACGCGAGCCGATGGCGAAATCGTGCGCCGCTCTCATCCTCGAAATGAAGCGCAACAAAGCGATCTGGAGCGGCGCTCCCGGCTTCCAACTCCTGCGCGGCCTGGACGTGCAAGCGGCACGGCGCAAGCCGGTGAGCAACAGCGCGTGCGGTCTGCGATTGGCGGTGTAAATCATGTACGCCTGTGTTCATCGCATCACCGCATCGACCGGCCTCGCGGATGTAGCGGAGTCCTTCGCGCCGATGTTCGAACTCACCGCGCCCGGCACAGTGGTCTTCGATATTAGCGGCCTGGGGCGTCTTTACGGCAGCCCCCGGCAAATTGCCGAGTCGATAGCGAAGCGCGCGGGCGCCGGCGCGAATGTCGCGGTAGCCGCGAATGTAGAGACAGCGATTTTAGCGGCGCGAAATTTCAGCGGCGTAACCGTCATCCGCGGCAACGACGCCGAGGTTCTCGCACCGCTCGGCATTGAGGCGCTTCCGCTGTCGCCAGAGATGTGGGAGACGCTCGATAGCTGGGGCATCCGCTCGCTCGCCGATTTCGCGAATCTGCCCCCGCTTGGAATCGCCGAACGGCTCGGACCCGAGGGCCTCAATTTGCAGGATCTCGCGCGCGGCGCAATGGAGCGGCCGCTGCGAATCCACAAGGCGGTGGTTCCTTATGAGGATCGTATCGAACTGGAGCATCCCGTCGAACTGCTGGAGCCTCTGTTGTTTCTGATCGCACGCATACTGAACGATCTTTGCGCACGGCTGGAATCGCAGGCGCTGGCCGCGAGTGAGATTACTATCCGCCTGGATCTCGAAAATAAAACGGAGCATACTCGCTCCATCCGGCTTCCGTTGCCCACGCGCGACAGCCGGGCGATTTTGAAATTGCTGCAACTGGATCTGGAAGCGCATCCGCCGGCCGCGCCCATAATGGCTGTATCGCTGACGTTGCAGGCCGTGCAGCCGCGCCGCATTCAGAACGATATCTTTTTGCCGCCCACGCCGGAGCCGGACAAACTCGAATTGACGCTTACGCGGATTCGCGCCCTGGTGGGCGATGAGAATGTCGGGATCCCGGAATTGTTGGACACGCACCGGCCTCGTCCTTTCCGGCTCATACCGAGCCGTGACCGGCAGGGAGCGGAGGTAGCTTCTTCAACGATTCGTGAGAATAGAATCGCGGTGCGGTATTTTAGACCGCCCGTGGCCGCCTCCGTGCGCTGCGATGGCGCGCGTCCCGTGCGAGTGGACGCCTCCGACATTCACGGCAGCATCGTTACCGCCGCTGGTCCATGGCGCACTTGCGGCGAGTGGTGGACCACTACGCCATGGGCTCGCGATGAATGGGATGTCGCGCTTTCCAATGAGAAGTATTATCGAATTTATTGCGAGCCGCCGTTAAAATGGTTCGTCGAAGCTTTATACGACTGACGCGCGCGGCTCAGTTACACTCTGAAAGGTTGGATAGAGTTGCAGAGCCGCGACGGTTACGGAGCGCCGTGGCCAATTATTTCACGGACCCTGCCGGGCACGGCTCGGAAACGTGGGCGGTTGGCCCGCCTATGCTGCATCACGCGCGCGCTTCCGGGCGCGGCAGAGTCTTACCCGCATCGCTCCGGGCGTGGTTTTGCAACTCACGGCGATCTCTTCGAGCGAGTTTCCGAAAATGTAAAAAGACTCCAGCAGACGCCGGTCCATGCGGCCGCACTTTTCCAGCATCTGCCGGACACAAGAAGCCGTAAACATCTGCGGCGCGCAAGGGATGTCTACGAGCGTCTCATAGCGCCTTCCGCCGCGCTGCAGGTTCCGAAACATATTTATGGCGATGGCATTCACCCATTGCGTGATGCGGCGCGGGTCTATGATGCTGGAGCAGCGTTCCCATCCGCGCGCCCAAGCGGCTTGCGCCAATTCATCCGCATCGGAACGGCGCCGTACGCCATACGCACAAAGAATTCGGACAGTGCCTGCGAAGCCGCGCTCATAGGCGTTCGCGAACTCATCGGGAGTCACTGCTCTAGAACCGGTCTCCACCATCGGCATCGCTATATAGTGAGCTATGGGGAATGATCGTATCCGAAGACAGCAACAAAAGACAGACCAAAAAACCGATGGTCTGTCCTACTTTAGTTTGTCCAACTCAGCCCAGGTTTTATCGTCCAGGTGAACTGCGGCCGCGCCGATATTTTCTTCGAGGTGAGCGGCGGAGGACGTCCCGGGAATAGGCAACATCACCGGCGAGCGATGCAAGAGCCACGCCAGTGAAAGCTGCGAAATCGACACGCCATGCTGTTTCGCGGTTTGGTCCAACGGTCCGCCGGACCGCGTGAGCTTGCCGGCGCCCACGGGGAACCACGGAATGAACGCGATCTTGTGTTGCTCACAATATTTGAGTGTCGGTTCGTGTTCGCGATCGAGAAGATTGTAACGATTCTGCACGCTCACGATATCCACGATCTTCCGCGCTTTCTCGATCTCATCCGGCGAAACCTCCGAGAGTCCGATGTGCCGGATCTTGCCCTGCGACTGAGCGTCCTTAAGAGCGCCCAGAGACTCTTCGAGCGGCGTGCGCGGATCGATACGATGCAACTGGTACAAATCGATGCGCTCGACCCGCAAACGGCGCAGGCTCATCTCGAGCTGCTGTTTCAAATACTCGCCGCGCCCTACCGCCGCCCACTGATCCGGACCTTGCCGCGTCAATCCGCCTTTGGTGGCGACGCTGACGCCTTTCGAATACGGATACAACGTTTCGCCGATCAATTGTTCGCTGACATCGGGACCATAAGAATCGGCCGTGTCGAAGAAGTTGACGCCCAGATCGACCGCCCGCCGTAACACGCGGCGGCATTCTTCGGGATTCGCGGGGTCGCCCCAGATTCCCTTGCCAGTGAGACGCATGGCGCCGAACCCCAGGCGATGGATGGTGAGATCGCCTCCTAACGTAAACGTGCCGCTGGCGGATGCATTAATGGTTGCTGTGCTTGGCATAAAGTACTCGCAGTAATGTGATGCGCTCCGGGCGCAAGAGTTGCGCCGATTGTAGAATAGGGAGACGTGAAATAACGGCATGTCTTCGCAACCCCCGGCGTCCTCTTCGACCATCAGCCAGCTTCTGGAGAGCGTCCGCAAGGGCGACGCGGATGCCGCGTTCACGCTGATGCCATTGCTCTATAACGAATTGCACCGCTTGGCCATGCACTACATGCGCAGTGAACGGCCGGGCCACACGCTGCAGGCGACGGCGCTGGTGAACGAAGCGTATTTGAAACTGATCGATCAGAGAGAAGCGAACTGGGAAAGCCGCTCGCATTTTATCGCGGTGGCGGCGCAGGTGATGCGAAACGTGCTCATCGATCATGCGCGCGGCCGGCAGCGCGTGAAGCGCGGAGGGCTGCAGCAGAAAGTTCCGCTCGAAGACGTCGTCCTGATTTCCGAAGAGCAGACCGACGATCTGATCGCGCTCGACACCGCGATGAAGCGTTTGGAGGAAATCGACGCGCGGCAAAGCCGCATCGTGGAACTGCGCTATTTCGGAGGCCTGACAGTGGAACAGACGGCCGAGGTTCTGGGCATTTCGCCGAAGACGGTGAAGCGCGATTGGGCGGTGGCGCGCGCCTGGCTGCACCGCGAATTGCGCACGGCGCGAGAATCGGAATAGATGGCGGATCGCTGGGAGCGCGTCAAAGCGCTGTTTGAAGGGGCACTGGAGCGGAGCGGGTCCGAACGCGATCTTTTCCTGGCGAGGGAGTGCGAGGACGACGATGCCACGCGCGCGGAAGTGCAATCCCTGCTCGGCGAATACGACCAGGCGGGTAGCTTTCTGGATCAGCCCGTGGTCGGCGAGCTCGTGCATACGCTGCATTTTGCGAAGTCCCATAGCAATCGTTCCAGCTTCGGGGCGGCGCTCGAGAAACTTCGCAACGAAGAGCGCGAGCCCACGTTGTGCGGGCGCACGCTATCGCACTACATCATTCATGAGCAGATCGGCCGCGGCGGTATGGGGTCGGTGTATCGCGCCACGGATTTAAATATGAACCATGAAGTGGCGCTGAAGGTTCTGACCGCCGGGTCCACCGCGGACTGGACCACGGTGCAGCGTTTTCAAAGAGAGGGCAGGATCGCGTCCACGCTGATTCATCCGAACATCTGCTCCGTTTACGAAATCGACGAGGCTCAAGAGACGGCGTTCATCGCGATGGAACTGCTGCGCGGGCAGACTTTGCAACAGAGCATTTTCGCGGCGCCAGCGAGCGGCACGGCCATTCTCGACAATACTCCACTGGTCCCCATGGACACCGGCCACGGCCGCGCGTTCGACACGAAAACGCTGCTGCGGATTTCGCTGGACGTTCTGGAAGCGTTGGATGCGGCGCACGCGAAAGACATCGTGCATCGCGACATCAAACCGGCGAATATTTTTTTGACTCGCGAGGGAACCGTGAAGATCCTCGATTTCGGGCTCGCGAAATTGATTCGTGCAACGCCGGCGCCATCCGAAGAGACAGAGGCGCAGATCACGATGGTCGGCACCGCGATCGGAACGCTGATGTACATGCCGCCGGAACAAATCCGGGGAGAAGCGGTCGATCCGCGCGCGGACATTTTCGCTTTCGGCGCCGTGATGTTCGAAATGGCGACGGGACGGCGCGCGTTTGAAGGCAAGTTTTCGGGACAGATTCTGGATTCGATTATGAATCGGGGGCTGCCGCCGGTCCATCACCTGCGGCCGGAATTGCCGCGGCAATTGTCGAAGGTTATCGGGAAAGCAGCGGAGAGGGATCGGGACCGGCGCTATCGGTCCGCGCGGGAAATGGCGCGGGAGGTGTCCGCGATTAGGGAGGGTTAGCAGAGGGGACCGGAGCCCCCTCTGCATGTGGTTTTAAGCCGTTACCAACGTTTATTTTGACGCTGGCCGCCGCCACCGCCGCCGCCAAATCCACGATCGGTCTTCGGACGCGCTTCGTTGACGTTGAGCGCTCTGCCGTCGAGATCCCTGCCGTTCAGTTCGGCGATGGCGCGATCGGCATCCGCGTTGGCGCTCATCTCCACGAATCCAAACCCTCTTGCCTGCCCGGTATCCCGGTCCGTAACGATGCTGACGCGCTCGACAGGGCCGTACGCCTCGAATAGAGATCTTACCGCGCCTTCGGTTGCTCCGAAGTTGAGGTTTCCTACAAAAATATTCTTCATTTCTTTTCCTTTGATTTGCAAATGTGGTGGGCAGGATCGAACGAGGGCGGTTGGACCGGACTAATTGGAAGATGCCAAAATAACTAAGCCGAACTTACTGTACCACGAAAAGGCAGTTATGGGCACTACTACGCGGGTTGTTTTACGAGCTACCTCTCAAATAAGACCACAGCAGTTCCTGGTGCTCTCTGCAAAATGCCGTGGGAGTGATGCTGCGGCGAAGATCGATCCTGCCGTTCATGTAACACGCGCCATTGCGGCAGTCCCAGGCTCCGAGGTTATGCCCAAGTTCGTGGATCGCGACCACAGCAAGCGTTTCGTTCCTGTCGCGCTCACGCAGATTCTCAAGGCCGGACGTTGTTATCAAGCTACCCCTGGGGCGTTCACGGTCATCGCTTGGAACGTCAGCCCAGCCCAATACATTCATAACCGTCATACTTATGCCGGTCCGCACCGGTGCGCGGAGTGGTCCGCTCATGACACCCATTACAGGCCCGTCGTGCTGCGATATCTGGTCCAGGACAAGGTTCGCATCGTTCGTAATGTCAGAGAGTTCGGGTTTGCATACAATGACTTTGATCGAATAGGTTTTGTCGAGCGCAGCGGTAACAGCATCGATCGGCTCCCGGCCGACGGGCGTGTACTTGGAATTGTAAAGCGGTAACAAGCGGATGCTAATTCGGGCAGAAGAGGAAGCGTAGGCGGCGCTTGCAGCAAGTGTGAGGGTGAGGAACTCACGACGGCAAATCCGAGGGCGAATTTTTTGTCTACGCGGACGCTGCAGTTCGCATTCCTGGCCTGTATCTTTCGCCAGTTGCATGTGATTAGAATTTAGCTCGTTATTGAGCCGATGCGCAAGCTTAGAACCACGTTCGTTCGCGGTATTGGCGATAGGCCTCGCCGAACTTCGCCTCCAGCACCTGCGCTTCGCGCCGGGCGCGGACGATCTGCAACGGAATAATAATTGCCAGAGCCACGCCGAAAAGGGGATGCCGAGCCATGAGGATCAAGCCGGCGATCAAAATCACGCCGAAGACATATATTGGATTTCGAATGCGCGAATAGATACCGGTGGTGATGAGTTCGGTGGCTTTGGCCCCTACAGAAAAAGACCGGCCTAACGTATAGCGTCCCAAAACCACACCTGCGAGGCCAAGTAGACTTAGGGCAAACCCAGTCCAGAGAGTAAAGTCATGGGGACCCGGCTGCATTACGAAGACCAGGCGAAGAGCATACAGACCCAGTAGTAGCGGAGCCCATACCCGCAGCAACCTTCCACGATCCACGCTTGTATTGTATCGGCATCTCCAGCGTTTTCCTTATCTCCGTCCGAACCGGGTAGGACAGGCCATCGCCTTGCGTGGCCTGTCTCTTCGCCCCCAAAGTCAAAACAAATTCCCCGCCAGCCACTTCACATACTCCACATTCCGCCGCCGCGTCTCCCCCATCACCCCCGCCGGTAATCGATCGAGCGACTCTTTGAAAAACCTTCCATCCTCATCCCTGCTCCCAACCATGTTCCCCAACCAGAAGACAAGGAACAAGTTCCCATCCACGCGCCCGCGTTGCGCATCCCCGAGATACGCGCCGTGCGACGCGTGATACTGCGCCGCCAGTTCGCTCTCAGAACCGAAAGCTCCCGCCTCCGCGAAGCGTTCGCAAGCCCGTACCATGCGTTCAAAGAGGAGCCGCTCCGGAGAACCAGCCGGCTGTTCGGAAAGCACATCGAACAGTTGCAATTGCAACTCGCCCGAGATCTTGTAATTCAGCCTGCCCCGCGTAGCCGATCCAATGGATCGCAAAACTTCCGCCTGTTTCCCGCTTCCCGAGTGAATGCTGAGCGTGCCGTCGAAGAATCGCGCCACGTCCGCCAATTCCTGAACTCGCGCTTTGAGTTCGGCAATCGAATCGCCCGCGAACGCCGCATCCACGCGCGCCAGCAGCTCCGGCCACATTTTGTGACTCGCATATTCCGCCAGTGCGGCGCGCGTTTCCGGATACGCCTGCCTCTTCTTAAATCCGAGATTGGGAGGCGCCAGCTGCGCCGGCCGCCCTCGTTCCCGCAGCCAGTGCATGTAGAAAATCAACTCTTCCGGCGTGGTCAGCGTTTCGGCTTCGTCAAGCGATGGCTCGAAATCGAACGGAGCATTGTTCTTGACCTTTGCGATCGCGTCGAACAAATCCTCGTTCAATTTCAAACTCGGTCCGAATTTGACGGCCAGTCGCTTTATCTCCACATTTTCGAATCGATATTTCCTTCCCTCGCACTCGAACGGTCTCGAGAACGCGTCGAGCACCCAACCGCGCTCGTTCGCCGTGAGCCGCTGTTCGAACAGCTCCTCGATTTCCGAAAGAGACAGCGGCGAAGGATGACGCGAATCGGCTCGCAGATCGAAAACGCGCGACGTGTCCGTAGTGAACTTGGTGTATCCCGCCGCCTGACGAATCGCCTCCTTAACCCATTCCACCGACCGCGCAATTTCGTCGTCATTGTTGCCGCTGACTATAAAATGGTCGGCCTCGGCGTTGTATCCATAACGATACCCGGCGCGAATCGCGGCCCACAAGCCAGCATGATACAGATCGAGAATGCTGACCCGAGTATGCCCGGGCGCCGTAGCGTTCGATCCGTCGCGAGCGGCAATCCCCTCGTCGGCAGTCATTTCGCGTGTGGCCGACAACTGCACCGTGGAAGCGAGATTCAGTCCGGATTTCGCGCGTATCTCATCGAACGCCTGAAAAACGGCAGGGAGGCTGATCTCCGGATGACGATTTCCAGCGGCAATAGCGGGAAGCGCGCCTTGCGGGCGAGGCAGAAAGGATCGATCGATGTGGTTCGCGAAAGCGCTTATATTGGCGCGGTCTTTCGAACCGAAGGAGTATAGATAGGCCGCCTCTTCCGACCAGATGGGCTCTGACAAGCCGTGTGTACCGGGCAGTCCACCGAGCTGCAACAGCCTCGGTGTACCATCAAGGTCGAGCGCCACGTAATGCGCGCCGTCTTTATCGACGGCGGAACCCTCGTAGACGGCGACTTTCTGCGATGCTAGTTTTTGGCGGATCGCGTCGTTAATCGCGACACCTGCTGAATCCATGCACTATAAACTAACCGCCGGCCGAGTCTGTCGTCAAATGAGGAAAGCATGCACTGGGACAACTTCAAGCACGATATCCGCTACACGCTGCGAACGCTCCGTCGCGACGCCGGCTTTTTCATCGCGGCCGTGTTGATTATCGGACTCGGCGTCGGCGCAAATACCGCCATCTTCAGCGTCGTCCGAGCCTTGCTCTTCCGGCCCCTCCAATTCCAGGCCTCCAACCGCCTCGTCTGGATCGCCAACAGCGGCGGCGATCAATCCGGCGTCACCACGCGCGTCATTAATTACCTCGACTGGCGTCGCCTGAATCATTCCATGGAAGACATGGCCGCGTATTTCGCCTTCTTCGACTACGGCACCTATAATTTGATCGGAGTTGGCGAGCCCGAACGGCTGGTCGGCGTCGGCGTTTCCCAAAACTTCCTCAGCTTCCTCGGCGTGCACCCCGAATTGGGGCGTAATTTCACTGACGACGAAGCCAAGTGGAACGGCTCGCCAGCCGTGATTCTCACGCACGGCCTCTGGCAGCGGCGTTTCGGTTCCGACTCGCACATTATCGGCCGCGCCATCACGTTGAACGATCGCGCGACGACGGTGGTCGGCGTACTGCCCGCATCGTTCGACTTCAGCACCGTGTTCACCCCTGGATCGCGCGTCGATATGATCACGGATTTTCCTCTCACGGCGGAGACGAATCGCTGGGGAAACACACTAGCAGTTCTGGGCCGTCTCAAGCCGGGCGTAACCGTGCAGCAGGCGCAGGCCGAATTCACAATGTTGAGCCATCGGATGTATGAAGCGCGAAAAGACAACTGGGCCTTCGGAGCGAAGCTGACCAGCCTCCAGCAATACCTCACCGGCCGCTTCCGCCGCGGTCTTCTCGTCCTGCTCTGGGCAGTGGGCGCGGTGCTCCTGATCGCTTGCACCAACCTTTCGAACCTGATGCTCGCCCGCGCGGCATCGCGCCGTAAAGAGATGGCGATCCGTTCCGCCCTCGGCGCCAGCCGCTGGCGTCTGATCCGTCAGACCCTCACTGAAAGCTTCCTGCTGTCCATCTTTGGCGCGGCCGTGGGACTCGCCATCGCCTACGCCGCAATCCGCTATCTCACTCTGATTCGCGCCGTCAGCATTCCGCTCCTGCGCACCGTCACGCTGGACGCACCGGCCCTGTTGTTCACAATTGCAGCCGCGCTCGCCACGGGACTTCTGTTCGGCATTGTTCCCGCGCTGCAGACTGCGGGCGCTGACGAATCGGAAGCACTGAAGGATACCGGACGAGGCATGAGCGAAGGACGCCACGCCGCCTGGACTCGCAGAATCCTGGTCGTTTCCGAGGTGGCTCTGGCCTGCGTGCTCCTGGTCGGCGCAGGATTATTGATTCGCAGTTTCATCCGAGTGTTGAACGTGAATCTCGGATTTCAGCCGGAGAGCGCCGCCGCCTGGCGTATCGATTCCGGCGGAAAATATTCCAACGCTGCCCAGCGAGTTGCGTTCTACGACCGTCTGGTGCGCAGCGTAGAGACGGTACCCGGCGTGGAATCGGCCGGCATTACCGACGCTCTCCCGCTCAGCCGCGACCGTAGTTGGAGCGTCCACGTGAACGGCGTCGTGTATCCGAAAGGCTGGCCCGATTCGCACCCCCGTCTCATCGATTGGCGCTATCTCAAAACCATGAAGATTCCCTTCATCGCGGGCCGCGATTTCGATGAGCGCGATACCGCCACCAGCGACAGCGTCGTAATCGTGAACGAAAAAATGGCCCGCGAGCTGTGGCCCAATCGGAATCCGATTGGGCAAATCGTGCTGGTCGGAAACGACCCGCGCAAGGTGGTTGGAGAGGTCGGCAACGTGCGCCACCAGGCGCTCGAAGAAGAGGGCGGCCTCGAAATGTACCTGCCGATCACCCAGTCCGGCAACGGATCTGTCGAGCT
>JBEKUT010000208.1:0-11849 GCA_049514735.1 Bryobacteraceae bacterium | reverse complement strand
CGCCGACGACATAAGATGATCGTCTGCGCCACTCTCGCTGACGTTGTCGCCGTCGCCTCTTCTCAGCTCGCTGAAGATGAAGGTCGAGAGCAAAGTGAGAACGCCGAGGACCAGGAATGCGTCGTGGATGCCGCGGATCATTTCCGGGGCGTTCGAATAATAGCGGTTGGGGATGAAGAACGCCGTGACCAGCGATGCCGACGCCACTCCAAAACTGATCGACATTTGCTGCATGGTGCTCGCAATGGTGCTGGCGCTGCTGGTCTGATCCGGCGCGATATCGGCGTAGACCAGGGTGTTCATGCTCGTGTATTGCAGCGATGTGAAAAATCCTAAGAAAAACATCTGCAGAACAATCAGCCAGACCTGTGTATGAACGCCGATAGTCGCGAATAGCATGATGAACAGACCAAGAAGCACGGTGTTTGAAATCAGGACGCCGCGGTAGCCAAATTGGGCGAGAATCCTGGGCATGGCCAACTTCATGGTCATGGAGGCGGCCGCTTGCGGCATCAGGAGCAGGCCGGATTGAATCGGCGTGAAGCCCAACCCCACCTGGTAGAGAAGAGGGAAAAGGAAGGGTAAGCCGCCGATGCCGAGACGAGTTAGAAAACTGCCACTCACCGCGGCGCGAAAGGTGCGGATACGAAACAGGTCCAAACGCAACAATGGGAACCTGGTTCTCGCCGCGCGCAGTCCATAGCCGGCCAGCAGCAGGGCGGCGATTGCCAGAAGGCCCACTATCCGGCTATTTTCGAGCGTGTGGCCGCCGAATACTTCGAGAACGTAGGACAGCACCGCGACGCCGGAACCGAACAGAAAAAAACCGGCGATATCGAGCGGATGGGTCTGCTTCTCGCGGTAATCCGGCAAATGAAGGTAAACCATGTACAAGCCGGCCAGCCCGATGGGGAGGTTAACGAAGAAAATGACACGCCATTGAAAGTATCCGACGATCAGCCCGCCGGCGAGCGGTCCGAGCATGGGAGCGACCAGGCTGGGGATGGCGACGAAGCTCATGGCGCGGACTAACTCAGACTTCGCGAACGTCCGCACCAGGGTGAGGCGGCCGACGGGCACCATCATGGCCCCGCCGCAGCCCTGCAGGATGCGGAACGCGACCAAGACATGGATGTTGGTCGAAATGCCGCACAGCAGCGAGCCCAGCGTGAAGAGACCGATGGCGGACGCAAACACGATGCGCGTACCGAAGCGATCCGCCATCCAGCCGCTGATGGGAATGAATACAGCGAGGCTCAAGGTGTAGCTTGCCAGGACCGACTTCATGCTTAAAGGGGCCACGTTCAGGGCGTGCGCGATGGCGGGCACGGCGGTGTTCAGAATCGTGGTGTCCAGGGATTCCATGAAGAAGGCGACGGCGACCAGCCAGGGTAATAACTTCTTGCTGGCTGCGGCTAGCGCAGGGACGGTGGTGGTATCGGGCATGCTTGCGAGATTCGATGCTAACGCACGTCGATGGGCGCGGCTCGAAGGCCGGGCGCTCGCTTACGAACGCGGCTCTGTCTCCTCCTTCTTTGTTTTCTTCATTTGACTGGGTTCGTTTTGTTATTTTTATTTTTCGGCGCACTTACGGGGCCAATCCGTCCGTTCTCCGGGATCTCATTTTTTTCAATTTAAGGCACGGACGATGCTGCCGATCGGATGAGCAGGTCTAAAGTGCCGATTATGTTAGAGAAATAGGCGCAAGAAATTTTGGACGAGGATATTTTCAGTGTGTACCTGGTATTACTTGGCGTTGGTAACGGTACAACTTACCCACAAACACGCACCAGAACATGTCTACAGATGACGAACTCAGGTGTAAGCTTATGAAGTATATTTCAGCACCTGGAGGAGCGACAAGGATTGGTTATTCATCGAGCACACCTGGCCGCGCGCGCCGCCCGCTGGTTATCGCTGGCCCTCCTTATGAGCGCACTGCTGAACGCCACGCCAATCACGTGGTATCTCGAAAACGCAAGCTTAGTAAGTGGAGGAGTGCTCACTGGCTCATTCACGTATGACGCTACCACCGGTACCCTAAGCAATAACGTTTACCTGGTGAGCACGCAAGACGGAGCAGTTCTCGCGCCGCAGACGTGGGACAGCGGCAACCTTTATCCCGGCACTGGATATGCACTTCCGACCGCCATCCAACTTGTCAACACAAATCTCTACGGGATAACACTCGATTTTTCAAGCCCGCTGACAAATAGCGGCGGTACGATCGATTTTCCCACGGGAGGGTCGCTGATCTGCAATCTATCCGCGGGTGGATGCGATCTGTTCCAGTCGGGGGAAGTTACGAGCCAAGTGGCGGCCCTGATTAACTTCGAGGGCGGCTCAACGTCGATGCCGGTGCTTTTGCCAGGCGGCGAGCCAGTGTCGGAAGTAACTGGGACCATTGGCGGTCTCGGGTCGCAGGATTATTACACATTCGGATGGAACGGCGGCGCTTTTAGCGCCACTGCGGCTATCACTGGCACTCCAAACGCCGGAGCCTCCTACCTGTATTCCGTGGGCGCCGCAGGCACATGTAGCGACGGCGGGACTCAAACATTGAATAGCGGCGACGGTTTCATGAGTACCATAGACATCGGCAATTTGGCAGCGGGCCAATATTGCATTGGAATAGCCGCTAATAGCTCTAACGATCCGGATTTCGCACTAACTTTCAACACTCCGGTTGGAACCGCCACGCCGGAGCCAGCGACATTCGTGTTGCTGTCAACCGCGTTGGCGACGCTCGGCCTATTCAGGTTCGTGGTTCAGGGCCGGGGGGATCGAAGGCGTTGTTAGTTGTTAGTTGTTAGTTGTTAGTTGTTAGTTGGCTCCGAATTCAAGGATAAAATGGCAATGCGTTTTTCTCAAATAAACTTCGCTGCCGCTGTGCGAACTCTCACTCTGCTGGTGTTGACGCTCAGCGCGATGTGCGTCTGCCGCGCCGCCAACATAACTTATCTGATCGATCAGACGGTAGGCGCGGGCAGCGTCACCGGAGATATCGTGACCGACGGTGCAAACGGCGTTCTCGCGGAGAGCGATATTCTGGCCTACAATCTGACGCTGAATGACGGCACGGATACGGATGAGCTTACGGTCCCTTTTTTCTTTCCTTTTTCCGGTTCCGATTTGTCGGCGACGCCGACTCAGTTGCTATTCAATTTCAGCGGCACGGACGGTGGCGTAGTCGATTTCGCCGACGGAAGTCTTGATTTTCAACTGGCTCTTTGT
The DNA here is from genome assembly GCA_049514735.1 of Bryobacteraceae bacterium. GTDB lineage: Bacteria > Acidobacteriota > Terriglobia > Bryobacterales > Bryobacteraceae > JAICMB01. Next base: position 8,615 of record JBEKUT010000208.1, on the reverse strand, counting down.
GCGGTGAGCTGCTTCAGCGAACCGGGAGCTGGGGAAACCATTCACTTCTTCCCGCCATCGACTGACGTGGTCGATTCACAATTCACAGGCCTCTCCGGAACGCAGGTAATTGGCAACGCCAGTTCCAGCATTCCTGAGCCTTCGAGTCTGGTTCTTGTGGGGGTGGGTCTCGCGGTTTTCGGATTCCGACATAGCTACAAGTATATTTTTCAGTTAGCTGGCAGGTCACGCACGGCGATGACCTGCCCTACTGTGAAATAGAAGGTTGCGCCGAGGTCGACCTCCGCCTCCGCCCACACACGGCCTCCATGCTTCTGAATTATCCGCTGGACCGTGGCCAGGCCCACTCCCGTGCCCTCGAAGTCTTCTTGACGGTGCAGGCGCTGGAAGACTCCAAACAGTTTATCCGCGTATTGCATGTCGAACCCTACGCCGTTGTCGCGGATGAAGACGGCGGGCTGGCCGTTTGCCTGCGTTTGTCCAATCTCGATGATGGCATGCGCGCGCGTGCTCGAGTACTTGATCGCGTTCGCAATCAGATTTTGAAAAACCTGCTTCATCAGGAGCGGGTCGCATTCCACGCAGGGAAGGCTGCCGATTTTCCATTCCACTTCGCGTCCCCCGGCTTCACCTTGCAGCATGGTCACCACTTCTTCGACCACTGAATTCAAACCCGTCAGGCGCATCTGCAAAGCGTGGCGGTCCATTTTGGACAGGTTTAGCAGTCCATCCACCATCTGACTCATGGAACGCGCACCGTTCTGAATGCGGTTGAGATAATGCCGGGCCTGGGGATCCAGCGAGTCGCCGAATTCCTCCAGGAACATAGCGGCGAATCCCGACATGTGGCGCAAGGGAGCGCGCAGGTCGTGAGAAACGCTGTAGGTGAAGGCTTCCAATTCATGGTTGGCTTCCTCTAATTGAGCGGTGCGTTTCGCAACCCTTGCTTCAAGCTCGTTATTGAGTTTGCGGATTTCCAGCTCGTCCGTTTTCCTTTGCGTAATGTCATGGAAGGCTACCACGCCACCACGTAGCGCTCCACCTTGGTCTCTGATGGGACGCCCGCTTGCCTCGATCCAGACCCCCGTGCCGATCTCCGCATTGCGTAGAAATAGCTCGGCGGTGATAGGCTCCCCGCGCACGGCGCGCTGCAGGAGAGTTTGTCCAGCCGGAGTCACTTTGTCGGGCAGACAGGGGCTGTTGCGGCCGGCCCAGTCCTCAATGGACGCGCTGGCCTGGCCTCCGATTCTTAGCGACGCCGGGTTCCAGAGGATGATTTCTCCATGCTCGTCGGCGGCCACCAGCCCTTCGGACATGCTGTCCAGAATGGACTGGAGCATGAGCTTTTGATTTTCCAACGCCGTCTGGGAACGAAGCAGTTCCTCGGCCTGGCGGGACAACTCCTCGGCTTGGGCGGCCAGAACGGCTTCCGCCTTCTTGCGTTGGGTGATGTCGCGCGCGATTTTCGAAGCGCCAACGACCGCTCCGCTGCCGTCCCGAATCGGCGAAATGGTCGCCGAGACGTCGATTCTCGTACCATCCTTCCGGAGGCGGATGGTTTCATAATGTTTGACGCTCTCGCCGCGCTCGATGCGGGCCAGAATGCCGTCCTCCTCAGCGACGCGTTCGGGCGGTATAAGCATCGCAATCGGCTGGCCCACCGCCTCCATGGACGAGTAGCCGAAGACTTTCTCCGCGCCGCGATTCCAGGCGGTGATGGTTCCGTTCAAGGTCTTGCCGATGATGGCGTCGTCGGAGGAGTCCACCACGGCCGCCAGGCGTTCGCGTGTCTCTTCCGCCTGCTTGCGTTCGGTGACATCCCGCAAGATAACGGTGAACATCTTTTGGCCGGCGATTTCGACCTGCGAGATGGAGGCCTCGATCTGGAATTCCTGGCCATTGGCGCGCACGGCCCAGAGGGCGCCGAGTTGCCCCATGGCGCGGTTCGTGGTTCCGGTTTCTCCGAATTCGCGAACGCGAGCGGAATGCGCCGCGCGGAACCGGCTCGGGATGAGGCGTTCGAGCGGCTGTCCCAGGGCCTCCGCCTCGGAGTAACCGAAAATCCGCACGGCCGCGGCATTGAAAACCACGATGCGCTGCTGGTTATCCACGGTAACGATCGCGTCCATGGCCGAGGCGACGATTCCAGCCATGCGGGCCTGGGCTTCCAGCACCGCCTTTTCTGCCTGTAAACGCTCCGTAACGTCCCGCATGATCACGGTAAACAGCTTCTTGCCACCTGCTACTACTTGCGAGATGGAGGCCTCAATCCGAAATTCCTGGCCGTCCGCGCGGATGGCCCAAAGCGCGTCTTTGTTTCCCAGCTCGTGGGGCCTCATGGCCCTGCTGGTAACGCCGGTCTTGCCGAATCGATCGATGTGGCCGGCGTGGCCGGCGTGATGGCGCTCCGGAATGAAACGGGTGATGGGATGCCCTAACGCGTCGGTCCCGGGACACCGGAACATCTTCTCGGCGGCACAATTGAACAGCACGATGCAATGCTGGTCGTCCACGGTAACGATGGCATCCATGGCGGAGGCGATGACGCCCGCCAGTCGTCCCTCGCTCTCGCCTAACGCGGCCTCAGCCCGCTTGCGGTCGGTAATGTCGCGATTGATTTCGAGAATCGCCGTGGGCGTCCCAAGCTCGTCCCGCTGCACCGACCAGCGGCTGGCCACAACAACCTCGACGCCAGGGCGCGTTTTATGACGCAATTCCCCATCCCAACCGTTATCGCTTGCCAGCGCCGCTTCGATTGCGGCCAGTGGCATGGGGAACTTGGTCTGTAGGAGATCGTGGGTTACCTGGCCCCTTACTTCTGCCGCGAACCACCCGTACAACTGCTGGGCTCCACGGTTCCAGAAGACCACGCGGCTTTCCGGATCGCGCACAATGATGGCGTCGTGGGCCAGATCCAGTAAGGCCGCTTGTTTGTGCAGTTCATCGTCCAGGCGTTTGCGTTCGGTGATGTCGCGGACCACCTTGGAATAGCCGCGCAGTCCCCCCTTCGCCTCGTACAAGGGGGTGATTACGGCGTCGGCCCAGAACTTGGAGCCGTCCTTGCGTACACGCCATCCTTCCCCCTCAAAGCGCCCGGTGTACAAGGCTTCCTGTAACGATTGCGCCGGACGATTGCCTTCACGATCGGTCTCGGTATAAAAGCAGGAGAAATGCCGGCCGAGGATCTCTTCGGCTTGATAGCCCTTTATACGCGCGGCGCCGGAGTTCCAACTGACGACGCGGCCTTCGGGGTCGAGCATGTAGACGGCGTAGTCCTTGATGCCGTCGAGCAGCATGCGGAACATCTCCTCGCTCGCGCGCAGCTTCGCCTCGGTTTTCAGGCGCTCCGCGGCCTCGGCTTCGAGCGCTGCCGTGCGCTGTTCCACGCGCAGCTCGAGACCGGTGTTGAGGGCCTTGACTTGTTCCCGGGCACGCGCGCTCACGCCGATCTCACGGCTAACGCTATATCCAGCAATAGTAAGGAATACGACACCTAAGAGAGATCCGAACGCGATGATAGAACCCGTGAACCGCTGCGACGCCTGGGCCCGCCCCGTACGCCGATCCAGAAGGTCTTTTTGTGCGGACTCCATCTGCTCCACGGTGGTGCGGACGGTATCCATGGCGCGTTTCCCCCTGTCAAAAAGGGCCACACTGGGGACCTGACCGCTGTTTTGCCGCGCAGCCACGATCTGTTCGACGCTCTCGATCTGAGCGTTCGCTTGCGCTTCAAGGATCTTCAGACGCTGCGCCTGGGCTTGATCTACCACAAGAAGGCCTAACGCGTGCAAATCCCGGCTAACCGCCCTTTTTCCCGACTCATAAGGCTCCAGAAACGGCAGGCTTCCGGTTTCGGCAAAACCACGGCCGCCAGTTTCCACGTCGACCAGATGCCGGAGCGTGGCTTCGAGCGTGGCGGTTACTTCCTGGGTATGAGCGACCCAATCGGCGTCCTCGGCCGCTTGCTGGGCGGAGTACCAGGACAGGAATCCGAGAAGGCCGGTAAGGAATACCGCCGCGGTGAAACCAATTCTGGCTTGCCGCCGCAAGTGGGCCTCCGATTGAGGTTCGTCCAAGCTGGCTAACCGGCGGTCAAACAGCCCTTCCGACGGGTCTTGGAGGGCCCGCAGCGCTTCCTCGGCTTCTTTTCGCGCGTTCTCGCTGCGCTCGACGATGAATGCCATCCAAGTGATGAAGCCGGCCAGCATAGCGCTCGCAAGCACCGCGAGTACGCACACTTCCACCCAGTTAAAGTGGGCGTCCGTAGGGAGAGGCTTGGATATCGAAAGGCCGATGAGACTCAGGACCAGCAAGGCCGCGGGAATAGCTCTGCGCAATAAACTCGCCCCCCGGCTGCGGCGGGTGAGCAGTCCGCCCATGGCCCAGGTGGGGCGTGAACTCAGCAATCCGGCGGAGAGCAAAAAGAAGTTCACAACGGCTGGAAATGCCAGAGTTGTGGGGGACACCTTGGGCCCCAACACCAATCCCAGGAGCCCAAAGGAGGCGGCCATCATGGCGCCGAAACAAAGGAACTGCGCCGGCCAATCCTCCCGCCGGGTTCGCCAATCGATGGTAAGAAGGGCGAGGGCAAGCAGCGAAAAAGCTCCCGCCGCGACCGGCGACATAAGGGTGCGCAGGTTGGCGGTTTGCAGGGAGGGATTCGCCAGCAACAAGCGGTCGATGCCGAGGTTGGCCGCGAAAACATACTCCGCCAGGCTTAGCAAACTCACAATTCCAGCGCTGGCTGCGGCGATCCTGGCTAACGCTGTGGTCGCGGCCTTTGCGCTTTTTGTTCGTTGCAGCCACAGAGAAACGCTGGCCAAAATGAAACAGAGCGCCGCGTTCGGGGGCATGGCCGGTCCTGCGCCCCACGTGAGGAGAGCCGGGAGGTGCAGCGTCCAGCCAAGCAAAACCGACAAGCCGATCGCCGCCGGAAAAATCGCGGCCAGGGAGGCGTAGAGCTTCGCGCCTTCCATCAGGCGGCGGTCGGGATTGCCGGTCATGCGATGTAACTCCCTGGTAGGGCTGGCCTTAGAGGAAAGGCTCAGCCTGAATTCAAGATGACCTGCCGCGCAGGCCTGTAAAGGTCTCATCGGCTTGTTTCGAGGCCTTGTGAGCGGAGCTATTAAATCAGTCCGATAGGGGGCGTAGTCTGATTTCAAGCCGCCTGCGCGGCAGCAACCAGACGCGTCGACGCTCGGCCAGTTTTGGCGTCCGATTACGCACGTGGTTCATGATGGCGACCTGCTCTACTTCATGGCGCGGGGCACGTTGTAGCAGGGACGGAAATTGTTTCACCCAGCGACGGCGAGGTGCTGCACGCCGTTTTATTACGCCGGGCATGCGCCGAAACGATTCATTGTTCGCGCGGCGGAGCCGCCGACGTTAATCGGTTCGTGATTTACTGCTCCTGATCGAAGAGATCGGAGCGGCTAATGCGTTCGCCTTTCAGCAGGACGGTGGAGATGTTCTCAGTCGCTTTGATGTCTTTGAGAGGATTTCCGTTCACGACCAATAGATTCGCGTCCGACCCGATCTTGATCGATCCAAATTGGGTGCCATGGCCCAGCAGGCGGGCCGGGTTGTCGGTCGCGCCCTGCAATGCCACGGCCGCGGGGATGCCCGCATCGATCCAAAGCTGCAATTCGCGATGGACCCCCGGCCCGTGGAACACCAGCGGGTTACCTGAATCCGTTCCTGTCGCGAGCTGTACGCCCAGTTGATACGCCCGCAGTAAATTGCGTCGGCCCTGATCCAGGCTGAACGCGAATTGTTTGAGCCGGGCGGCCATCTTCTTGCCGTCGGCCGATTCCACAAACTTCCGCGACGATGCGATCAACGCGGCGGGAACCACCTGCTGCACGAGCGGCCTTTCGAGCGGCTCCATGCTCCCGTTCTCCAGATCGAGAAGCGCTTCCGCTACAGCAAGGGTGGGGACGTAGAAGATTTTCTGTTCCCGCATTTTGACGAACAGCTCATCGGGAATGGCGTCACGGAACGATCCATGCTCGATGCTGTTCGCACCTACGGACACGGCGTCGGCCACATCTTGCGCGTCGCCAGTGTGTACGGCGAGCGGGAGCGATTGGGCGTGCGCTTCGGCCGCGATCGCCGCCAGGATTTTCACGTCGAGGCGGTTGAACGGCATGGCGCTGGTGCCTGACTCGAGAACCGCTTTGATGCAATCGACGCCGCGGGATTTGAGGTCTCGAACCTGTTGGCGAGCTTCTTCCGGCGTGGCCGGCGTGCGCACCGTTTGTAATTCCGCCTGTTTTCGAATCACTTCGGGAAGCGACTTGAAATATTCCGTGCCGTGCCCTCCCGCGGCGGTGAACATGGGACCGCAGGCGAACAACTGCGCGCCGAGATGCTCGCCCGAGTCGACGGTTGTACGGGTGCGCAGAATCGCATCCAGCGGATCGCCCACGCTGCGCACGCTGGTGACGCCGCTATAAAGGTAGGCCGATAATTCGCGCAGGATGGCCTTCTCGTAATTCGGATCGGGAGGCGAATCGGAGAAGCCGGCCGAGGCCGCGAGATGCACGTGCACGTCGATGAGGCCGGGTAGAACGGTCTTGCCCGCGCCTTCGATCGATTCGGCTTTCAGGTCCTTGGCTTCGGGCGCCGCGCCATCGAAGACTTGCGCGATTTTTCCCGATTTAATAAGCAGCGACCCGGACTCGATTACCGCGCCATCGCCGACGAAAATCCGCGCGTTCCGGATGAGCAGGTTATGCCCGCGAAACACTTCCCGTTCGAGCAGCTTGGCCTTGGCGAGGGCGACCTTGGAGTGGGTTTGATACGCGCCCAGGACGAAGAAGGGCGTGAGGACTCCGAGAATCCACAGCTTGGCAGCGGGGCGTAGTTTTTCGTCTTTGTCCCAGCGAAAAAGTTTGGTGGCGACGAAGGCGCCCACGCACGCGGTCAATAGAAGCGCGCCAAGAGCCCAGCCGTTCTCGCGCAATCCCTCGTTGCGGATCAGCAGCCCTTGCATGCCCGTCTGCAGATAGCCGGTGGGAACGAACTGCGCCGCCACTTGTCCCCATTCGGGAAGCGCGCTCATGGGTGTCAGGCTGAACAGCAGCATCGGCAGGTAGATCAACTGCACGAGCAATTGCCCTTCCTGCATGGAATTGACCGAGGCTCCGATGATCAGGCCGACCGCGCGAAACGCGAGAATGCTCACGGCAAGAAATACGAAGAAAGCTGCGAGGTGCCGCGGCAGTGGCATGGCCCACATCGTGTGCGCGAGTCCCAAAATCAGCACCACGGCCGGCAAATAAATGATGAGTCCTGTGGTCAGTGAGGACATTAATATCGGCACGGGTGTGATGGGCGCGACTTTGAAGCGGCGCAGAATGTTCTGCTCGCGATCCTGAGTGGACCTGAGGCCCGCGCCGAAGAATCCGTTGTTCAGGACGCCCATGGTGAGCACCATGCTGACGACATAGACCGCCACGCCGCCTTGATCGGCATGCATGATCTGGCCGAAGAAAAAGAAGAAGACGAGCGGGAAGGCGTAGTTGAAGAACATCACCATGCGGTCGCGCGCGGTGAGTTTGAGGTTGATGACGACGTTCGCCCAGAAGGCGTTTAGAGTACGCGCAAAACTTGCTGAGGGCCGCTCTGCCTCATCGGAGATTTCTGGTCTGTGAGGCGGCGCGGGCTCGCGGCCTTTGCGCGTCATTCGCGGAGCCTCTTGCCGGTGAGTTCGATGAAGACGTCTTCGAGGGTGGGGCGCTTGAGATGAATGTCGGACAGCTCGATCCCTTGCTGGTCGATCCACTTCACCAGGTCGACCACCGTTCGCGCGGGATGGGACGAAGTGACCGCGATGCTTTTGCGGCCGGCCGAGATGGTCTGCTTGCCGGCTTGGTCGAATTGCGGAATATCGGCGGGAAGCGGCTGCTCGCAATGGACCTCGATGAGCGATTGCCCCAGGGTTTGCGCCTGTATCTCGCGCGGCGTTCCCATGGCGATGATGCGTCCGGCGTCGATGATGGCTACGCGGTCGCAGAGGCGCTCGGCTTCTTCTATGTAGTGAGTCGTTAGAAGAATCGTTCGGTTGGCGTCTTTCAACTCCTGAATTAGTCCGTGGATCTCGTGACGTACTTGCGGGTCGAGGCCGGTGGTGGGCTCGTCGAGGAACAACAGGGCGGGGTCGTTGACCATGGCGAGGGCTAGCGCGACGCGCTGCTTCTGACCGCCGGAGAGCTTCGTGTAATACGAATTGGATTTGTCGCTGAGTTGGAGGCGCTTGAGCAGTTGAACTGTGTCGACGGTCCGGCTGTAGAACGACGCGAACAATTCCAGCGATTCGTGTACTGTGATTTTCGCGGGTAGGTTGGTGGCCTGCAGACAGACTCCGATGCGGTCTTTGAGGGCGCGGGGTTGAACGTCGGGGTCGAAGCCGAGGACGGTTACTGTTCCGCTGGTGCGGGCGCGGAGGCCTTCCAGGATCTCGACGGTGGTGGTTTTGCCGGCGCCGTTTGGTCCAAGGAGGCCGAATACTTCGCCGCGCTGGACGTCGAAGTCGATGCCGCAGACGGCTTCGAGGGGGCCGTAGGATTTGCGGAGGGCATGGACGGAGATGGCGGTCCCGTTAGAGGGCATGG
>JBEKUT010000207.1:0-11903 GCA_049514735.1 Bryobacteraceae bacterium | reverse complement strand
GAAATGTTCGTGGATGACGAACTTTGTAGGATTGCTGAGCTGGCAAAATCACGTAACAGTGCGCTGGAGTGTGTCGGGCGCTTACGCCGCCACCCCGACTCGGGGCGTTTTGAGCTCTTGCAGCCACATGACGTTCAAATCGTTCACGAAGACGACGCATCCGTCGCGGAACTCCGCGGGAAGATTCCCAAAAGCGCGGTTGAGACGCAAATGCCCTTAATAAAAGAAGGGTCATAGCTCTACTCGATCCATCGCCAGGAACTCCTGGATATGAGGGTTGTCGGACTTGTCTAAGTCTCCGACTGGGCCGGCGTAGAGGGCTTTGCCTTCGTGGAGAAAGACTACGCGGTCGCCCACTTTGCGCATCAGGTCGAGGTCGTGGGTGACGACCACGGATGTCATCTTGAGTTGCCGTTTTAGACGCAGCATGAGGTTGCCGAGGTGATCCGACATGATGGGATCGACCATGGTAGTGGGCTCGTCGTAGAGAATGCACTCGGGCTGAGCCGCTAACGCGCGGGCAATCGCGACGGCGCGTTTGTATCCGGTGGACAGATCGGTGGGGTAGACATCCTTGTACTTGACCATGTCCACCATCCCGAGCAGGCCCTCCACTATTTCTTCTTTGTTCGCGGCGTTGTAGTCTTCCCGCAGTTCGAGAGAAAAGAGAATGTTCTCACGGGCAGTCATAGAGTCGAACAAGGCGCCCGATTGGAAGACCATGGTGACTTTCTTGCGGATCTCGCGCAGTTGGGCTTCGTCGTAATCCGTGATGTCCTGGTAGGCCACGAAGACGCGGCCCTGGTCCGGCTTGATGAATCCCATAATGTGGCCGAGGCTCACGGATTTGCCGACGCCGCTGCGGCCGATGACGGCCAGCGTTTCACCGGCATCCACGAAAAAATTGGCGTCAACTAAAACGGGGTAGTCGAACGTCTTGTATACGTGGCGGAACTCTATATAGTGGAGTGTGGAATCGTCCATGCTCGCGTGAAGGCTTCGAAATCCTCTGGCGTGTTCAGGTTAGCAAAGCTTTCCGGATCGATTCCAGTTACTAGCAGAGTGGGGAGTTCCCGCACGATGTCGCGCATGCGAAGGCGCGACTCCGCGATGGCTTTTTTGAGCGGTCCAAGGCAATCGCGGTGATAGACGGCGCAAAGGGGCTCCGGGCCGCTGGGGCCGGCCGCTACGACGCATTTGCGATCAGTCTTGGCAGCTTCTTGGAGCAGCATACGGAGCGGCTCCGCAGTGATAAACGGCATATCGCAGCCGACGATCAGGGACCATTCCGCTTCCGAGATTGCCAGCGCGGTGGCAATTCCGCCGGCCGGGCCGTTTCCTGGCGTATCGTCGGCGCAGACGGGATAGCCGAGGTGAGAATAACTTGAGGGGTCGCCGATGAGGGCGACTGACGTGGCCGCTTCTTGAACGGCTTGTGCGACGTGTTGCGCCAGCGTTGTTCGGCGCCAGGGCAGGAGGGCTTTGTCGCGTCCCATGCGGGAACTGTGGCCGCCGACCAGCACGAATCCGGCGTGGCGCATGAGAAAATGGTAGCATCGCATATTGAGGCAAACTGAAAGGCATCTTACATTGTGATTGTGATTCTTTCCTCAAACGGGATTTCCGGGTATAATCGAAAAAACATATCCATGCGATTTTGTTTTCAATGCGGAGTTGCGGCGGCGGTCTTAGGGACCGTTTTCTGTGGGCCCATCCGTGCGGGGAGCCGTACCGCGAAAGCCGTACCTGTTGAGCGCGTCGATCCGCGCAGCGGTCAGCAGGTTAAGACGATTAAGCTGGCGATGGCAGCGATGGCGAGCCGGGAGGTCAAGCCTCAAGTTGTGGCCGTGTCCGATGCGAGCGTGAAGAGTTACGTGGAAGAGGCGGCGCAGAAGTACGATGTAAACCCGGCTTTGATCGATTCCGTGATTCAGGTGGAGAGCAATTATAATCCGCTCGCGATTTCGCCGAAGGGCGCGGAGGGGTTGATGCAGCTGATGCCGGCGACGGCGCGGCGTTTCGGCGTGCAGAATACCTTCGATCCGCGTGACAACATTCATGGCGGCGTGAAGTATCTTAAATTCCTGCAGGAGACCTTCAAAGACGACCGGCTCGCGATAGCGGCGTACAACGCGGGCGAAGGAGCGGTCGCAAAATATAATAATGTGCCGCCGTATCCAGAGACATTGAACTATGTGGAGCAGGTAGGGAAACGGTACGGTAAAGCGAAGAAGGCCGCCCAGGCGAAAGCCAGCATAGTGGCGGCAGCGCAAGCGAAACCCGAGACACCGGCGGAACCGAAATATGCGCCGGTGAGGCAGTACGTAGATTCCGACGGAAGAATCCATCTGACTACGCAATAGCGGCGAAGCGCCATGCAAATGTGGTTCTCGAAAAAGACGAGGACGCTCTCAATCATACCCATGCTCTGCGTGGGCATTCTGGCATTCAGTTGCGCTTTAGGATACGCGCAGGATTCGGTTACAGCGGTCCGTTTCTGGTCACTGGGCGACGTGACACGTATCGCGATTGAAGCCACCGGTCCGTTTACGTTCAAGTCGGACCGTCTGGCGAATCCGGATCGAATTTTTTTCGACCTTCCCGGAACGCATCCCGTGCTTGGCCACAAAGGCATGAGCGTGATCGCCGTGAGCGACCAGTTGCTGCGGCAGATCCGCGTGGCGGAAACGCAGCGCGGCACCACGCGCGTAGTGCTGGATGTGGAGACGGCGGTGGAAGTGGACACTTCCAAACTGGAAAATCCGGACCGCTTGATTATTGAACTGCGCCGTCCGGGATCGCAGGCACCGCATGTTATCGAACCTTCTGTGGTGCAGCCTTCATTGGCTCGACCTTCGTTGGTGCAACCTTCGTTGGTTCCGCCGGCCGCACCCATCAAGACGTTTCGTCCTCCGGTGTTGAATACGTCGGTGCAGACCGCCGACCGTAGAATCGAACCGGTGCTGCTGGATGCGCCGGCGGGGATTGTCGCGGGGCAGAGGGTGAATGCATCGTTAAAAATGCCAGTACCTGCGGTTCCTCCGCCGCCGGTTCTGCAGACGCCGGCCGCCACGCCCATTCGCACGGCTCGCGCCACACCGGCTCCGGAGCCTTCGCTGCCGGTAACGCAAATGCCCGACCGGATCGGTTTACCGGCGAAGCGTCCCAACGATACGCGCGATGAAACGATGATCCGGGCGCTGGGACTCAAGGTGGGGCGTATCGTGATTGACGCGGGCCATGGCGGTCACGACGCCGGCAGTATCGGACCCGGCGGCATGTTGGAAAAAGACCTGGTTCTCGACGTGGCAAAACGTCTGGGCGCGCTGGTGGAGCAGCGCCTGGGATGCGAAGTGGTTTACACGCGTACCGACGACACATTTATTCCGTTAGAGCAACGCACCGAGATCGCGAACGACAAACATGCGGACCTGTTTCTTTCGATTCACGCCAATTCATCGAGCCTGAAGACGGCCGCGGGCGTGGAAACATATTATTTGAACTTCACGACTTCGAAAAGCGCTTTGGACGTGGCGGCTCGCGAGAATGCGACTTCGCAGAAGACCATTTTCGAGCTACAAGACTTATTACAGAAGATCGCTCTGAAGGACAAGGTAGACGAGTCGCGGGAATTTGCGGCCCGCATTCAGAGTTCGCTTTATAGCATGTCGGCGAGGAGCCCAGCGCCTACGCGGGACCGCGGCATTCGTAAAGCGCCATTTATCGTACTCATTGGCGCCTCGATGCCATCGGTTCTGGCGGAGATTGGATTCATTAGCAATCCCCGCGACGAGGCCATGATGAAACGCGCGGATTATCGGCAGAAGATTGCCGAGGCTCTGTATAAGGGTGTCGGCGGGTATGCCGCGACACTCAGCCACTTCCAGGTCGCCCAAATCAAATAAGCTACTTGATACCGATTTGTATTCTCATGGCGCCGATGTAACGGTCGGCCGCGCCATAATAGCCGGTCAAGTCGATGTTATTGGGGCTGCTATCGGAGCGGGAAACTGCGCCTTCGAGGAAGATAACGTTTGGCACGGCGCCGGCGCGCTCCCACGGTAGTTTTGGCTCGATGAATGGCGCAGGGGCTCGCGCAATTAAGCGCGTGGGATCGTGAAGATCGAAGAGCGCCCAAGCGGGACGATATACAAGCTTGTCGTCCGCGCCGTTGTACAGCAGCAGAATGCCGCGCGGAGTCACAATAGGCGGGGGGCCGGGCTCCATGACACGGGAATCGAAGGTATGCGGGTGTACGTCGAGAACGGGTTTATCAGTCGCGTCGCTCCAATGGATTAGATCGCTGGATACCGCGAGACCCATCTTGTCGCGCCTGACTCCATCGGGGCCATCGGACGTGCCTAGATAATACATCCACCATTTGCCATCGATCTTTTGAGGTACGATCGCGCCCGACTTAGTCCATTGCGTATTCCAAGTGCCTTTGTAGGCGGGCAGAATGACGCCCTTCCGTTCCCAATGTCTTAAGTCCGGGGATGTGGCCAGACACAGTTGGGCGTCTTTGCGATTGTAGCCGGTGTACGTGAGATAGTAAATGCCATCGATCCGAACTATGCGTGGATCTTCCACGCCCCCTGGTTTCTCGTAGGCAGTTTCCCCCTGTAGCACCGGTTCGGGATCGGCATGAAAGTGGATGCCGTCGTCACTCTCGGCATAGCCAATGCTCGACACATCGCTGGCATCGGTGGCGCGAAACAATAGGATGGTCTTTCGGCCTATCGATACGGCAGCCGGATTAAAGACGCCGTGGGCCGTCCAGGAACTGCCAGGCTTCAGGAGCGGAATTTCCGAGACGCGATTGGCGCGGATAGACACTTGCGCCGATGCAGCGGCCAGCAGTAACGAAAAGAGAACGGAGAGCGTGAAAGCGCGCCGGACCAGAGACTTGTCAGGCCGTGGTCTGACTGTAGGCATTTTCCGTTTGCGCAGCCGGCTCGGCTTCGTGGTATTCCTGCTCGGTATTCACGTCCCAGATATTCGACTTATCGGTGATTCCGGCGAGGATGTTATCGACCGCCGTCATCGCCGTCAACATGGAGTGATCCTGATTGTTGTACTTATGCATTCCGTTGCGGCCGACGAGAAACAGATTCTCGAACGGATCGAGAAACGCCCGAATCTTGTCGAACTCGGAGTAAGTGCCAAAGTAGGCTGGATAAGTCTTCTTCATCCGGATTACGGTGGCATCCAGCACATCGGACCTTCTCAAGACGTTGAGCTTCTCGGTCTCGGCGATTGCAAGATCAATCATCTCGCGGTCGGACAGGCTCCAGATGGGGTCCGATTCGAAGCAAAAGTACTCGAGGCCGATCCACACCTTGGATGGATCGCCGACCAGGTACGGACTCCAGTTATTAAACACTTGCATACGGCCGACCAGGACGTCGGGCTCCTGGATATAGATCCAGTTATCTTTGATGAGTTCGCCGGCCTGAGCGCTGTCGTCCGTCAAAGACAAGCGATTGAGGAGAATTCCAACGGTGATGAAGTCGCGATAAACGAGTCCATTGCCGACGCGGCGAACGGGTTCCGGGACCGGACAACTGAGGACATTCGTCAGTTCACTTATCGGCATGGTCGAGAAGAAATAATCTCCCGTGAAGCGCCGCCGCAGGCCCGTATTGCTAATAGCCTCGACAGCAACGATGCGCTTTCCATCCGTCTCGAGACGGTCCACGGTCCAGCCCATTAACACTTCGCCACCGCGCTCGCGGATGCGGCGAGTCACACGCTCCCACATATGGCCAGGGCCACGTTTGGGGTAGAGAAATTGTTCGATGAGGGATGTCTCAATTTCCTTCTGAGCAATTCCCGATCGGGAGGGCGCCAATTTCTTGATGAAGTGCCCGAGCGCTTTTCGAAGCGAAAGTCCTTTGACGCGCTGCGCGCCCCATTCCGCGCTAATCTCATGGCAGGACACGCCCCAGACTTTCTCGGTATAGCTTTTGAAGAAGGTCCGGTAGAGGGTGCGCCCGAAGCGGTTGATAAAGAATTCTTCCAGATTCCGCTCCGGTTTAATGGGGAATAACATCGACCTCAAATAACTGAACCCGATCTTGATGGTTCGGAGCAATCCTAACTTGCGGAGTGTGTCGGGGCTCAGCGCTATGGGATAGTCGAAGAACCGTCTCAGGAAATAAATGCGGCTCTTGCGCGGCCGGATGAGCATGACGTCGTCGCCAGCGGAGCCCGAGGCGACGTGTTCTTCGGCGACTGCAATAGTATGGCGCTGGTTGTGATAGGAGATCGTTTGTTCGGGACTGCAACTCGGCGATAGCGGAAGAATATTCAGCCACCAGTTCATGACCCGGTCCGATTTCGAGAAGAAGCGATGGCCTCCGATATCGATGCGGTTTCCGCCGTAGACGACGGTGCGAGAAATACCGCCTACATAGCCGCTTTTCTCGAGGACTATCGGGTGGATGCCGCTGCGCTCTAGGAGTTCGTACGCAGCAGTGAGCCCCGCCGGCCCGGCTCCAATTATCACAGCGGTTTTCGAATTTCTAACGTTCACTTGTAACTACGTTACTTCGGCCTTACTTAGAAAGACCCGGTTTGGTCAGTTTAGCACTATCGAAGGCTCACTTGCGGGCGGCTTCTTGCAAAACCTTCTCGAGCCGTTCTTTGGACAGAGCGGTGCTAATAAACAATTCCTGGCGCGCGCCGGCGCTCAGTGCGATGGCCTTCCATCCATTCGTGGTGGGTACCGTGACGCGGACCTTAATCTCGCCCCGGGCGTCGCGCACCGGCCGGATGACGCCAGGTATTACCGCGCGAATTTCGGGATTGTTCGCGAGCAGGCGATCGAGCATCTCGCGGACTCCATCAATGATACTGTGCTCTATCTTGAGTCTGTCGTTATGCTGGCGCAGTCTCATCGGAACGTTCTTCGATACTGGAAGTCTACACCGAACAATCCATTTTCGTCGCGGACCGCCACAATGGACCAGCGCCGGCTGAGATCCCACTCTACCCGGATCACCTGCTCCGATGTTCGCGAAAGGTTAGTAACGTAAGTCAGGGTGATTTCCTTGGAGATTTGTTGTTCCAAGGAAACGCGCGCCTGCGGGACAGACGTAATGTCCGTGAGTTCCGGATCGATCTTGATGTGACTGACTCCGAAGAAGCGCTCGAGACGGCCTTGAACAGGAGCCGTGATGGCTTGAGCCAGCAGATCGTTTCCGCCGCCCGAAAGATAGCTGGCGTTAGTGCTGGCCTGGCTATCCGCGAGCGCCCCAATGCCGACGGGCTGGCGTCCCACGGCGAGCAGTGCGATGATCTGGTTGCTCTCAAGAGGAGGGTCGGAGCGGTAGGAAAAGTTCAGCTTATCCAAGGAACCGGCGAATGCGATATCGACAGTGATGCCGCGGACGCGAGTCTCCAGATCCATGTCAATTACCGGCTCAATTTTCGCTGTGTTGAAAAAACTCACTTCGCCATGATTGATGGTGTACTTGTTGCCGAAGAAATCGATCTCGCCTTCCGTCACCGAAAGGCTGCCGAGAATAACCGGCCGTTCGATATTGCCGCGCAGACGCAGGTCCGCCTCCGCCTGGATGTTGCGCGTGAGTGAAGTGACTACATCGAGATTCTGGGCGCTGTCGATGCGGATGTCGAACTGAATTCCTCGCACATAAGCGTTTGGAGTGGTGGGAACGGAAACGGGTTTGGCCGTGGATGCCAGCAGGCTGCCGACGTCGGTCTGCGGCAGGAACGCCGCGCGAATGACAGTGACTGTGCCGGCCAGCGTGCTCCGTTCCGATGTGCCCGCGAGGCTGAGGCTTGCGTCGGCGGTAACACTCACACCTTCGGGCGAACGGTAGCGCACGTGGTCGGCGGTGGCGAGAAGACGATAAATCAGCAACTGGTTACTAAATCCGACGAAGCTTCCCGCTTGAAAAGCGACAGCGCCGCCGCCACTTTCCGCGGTGAGATTCTGGACGGTGGCGCGATTGCGATCGAAAACGATTGTGCCATTCGCCTTCTCTACGCCGTTGGGAAAATCGGAGAGAAAGAGAGACGCGTTTTTCAATTCCAGACTTCCGTTCAGTTCCGGACGTGAGAGCGGCCCGCGGACAGTAGTGTTCAAATTGGATACGCCGGAAGCGAGCAGATCGTAATTAAAGAGCTGCAAAATGGCGAGGTTGATGGAACCATTTATGCGAAGATTCCAAGCTTCCTTGTCGTCGAAACCGACGCGGCCCGTAGTCTGAATGGTAGTGTCGGTTCCGGTAAAATGCGCGTTCTCGATTTCCGCGGCTTTGGTTGTGACATCGAATTCCAGCGGGCTGGAATTACGCAGCACGAGATCTTGCGCCTGCGCTCCGGCGCGCGGCAGAGCGTTTGGCGATGCGTTGATTTGCAACTCAGGTATAGTCACTGAGGCGTGCATATCGTCAGGCTTCTTGAGCGGGCCGGTGATATTGACAGCCGCAGAAAGAAACCCGCCAAAGGGAAGATCGGGGCCGGTCTTCGCGGGGATGATCTTCTTCAGCGTGGCAAACGTCAAGCGCGGAATCGTGATTTGAGCCTGGCCCGGATAATCGCCGGTGAGACGCCATTCACCTTGGCCGTGAACCGTTGCCTCGCGAAGATCGGCGTCGGCGCTCACGTCGAGAATCTGGCCGCGCGTCTTGCCGGTTGCCCGCAGAGTGCCGAGCGACTTGCCGTCCACTGTCACATTTCGGAGAGTCAGGCGGCTGTCCAAGGTATCGAGTTGAAACTCGCCTTTGACGAAGTGGGCTTCGCCCAAGGCATTCAACTCAGCCTGGCCATTGATGCCGGGACGTCTTCTGGCGATGGCTTGGATCTGAGGAATGGCGAAGCCACTTGCCGCAAGGTTTAAGGTAAGGTTTCCGCTTTTCCAATCTCCAGCGGCGTAAGTATAAGTGCCGGTGAAATCAGCTACGCCTTTACCTTCGACAGCCTGGCCGTTCCGAACTTCGAGATGGCGATTGGCGTAAGTCACGTCCGCGGTGACCTTGTCAATTGGTTGATCGTAGGCGACGATGTTATCGGCCTCAACGCGACCGGTAGTGTGAGGCACGCCGTAAGTGCCATCGACAGCAAGCTTCGCCGTCAGTGAGGCGGTAATTGGGAGGTTGTGTATCGACGGTTGAGATGTTTGCTGGATGGCCGCGTGAATGGGGCTGTTCTGCGCGGGCAGCCAGTCAACAAGCCCTAGTTTTCCGGAGGCCGTGGCGTGCAATCGATCGCCGTCGAGCACCACTGAGCGTACCAGCAGGTCCGATCGCGTGAGATCGAGATCGGCGGTGAGACGGCTGAATCGATGTTTGTCGACTTCGAATCTTGTGAGTTGAAGTTTGCCCGATAGCTTCGTCATGTGGATGGGCCCGATAACATTGCCATCGAATTGAGCAGTTCCGCCGTTTACTAACTTTATCGGAAAATCCTTGGGCGGCTTTTCGCCTATTAGCGGAAGAGCGAGGACGAGGTCGTGTATGTTACTCGAGGTGAGATGAATCGCAAGATTCTGGCCCAGGTTGCCGGACGCAGCGAGGTGAGTTGTGCCGAGGACCATGTTCCAATTCCCGAGTTGAACGACTCCGGCACGCTGGTCGTAATTGAGTTCCACAGCTCCCTCCACGGGAACGCCGGTGTTGCCGGGAGTGAGTTGAAGACTGCCGTGGGCTTGCAGATCCTCGACGTGTTCCCGGGCGACCTGGCCTTCTACTTCGATAGATCCGGCAACCGTGCCGCTGAGTTCGCCGGCGGGTTGGCGTTGAAGAGCGGCGAGTTGCTGGACGGAAAAACCTTCAATGGTTCCGTTGACATGGAAGCGCTTCGATGCATCGATAAAAGCCGAGCCGCGGAAATGGCCATTTTCCGCCTTGAGGTCGACATTGGGAAGCTTGACAGCTCCGGGCGCGACATTCAAACCGGAGACGATTGCGAAATTCCGTAGCTGCAATTCCTCGCTCGAATAGGCGAGCCCGTGGCCGTTAATGCGGCCTTCGAGTGTGTATCGGTAGGGTGCGAATTCAACACCGGCTCTGCCGTTAAAGGCAACATCCCCGCGGCTTTCGACGGGTAACTTCACGAATTTGGAAAGGTCGGCCAGGAAGAGCTGGGAGGTAATGTCGAAGGTCCCACGAGGCGCCGAGAAGTTCACGATGGTCCCGGAAATCTGTGCAGAGGAGCGGTCTTGTGTCAGGGTCGCGCTTCGGATTTTGAGCTGTTCCCGGCTGAGAACAATGTGGGTGGTCAGATCGAAAGCGGCATCGTGAATGCTTGGAGACGTGAGGTGGAACTGGCGCGAGCCGATGTCACCGTCATATCTCGTTGGGGAGGGAAGATAGCGCAGGTTAGCCGAGAGACGATCGGCGCTAAGGTCGAGCGGGATGCGTTGTAAGTTGTATTCGAGCAGGCCATTCGTAATTCGGAAACGGCGCACCTTGACGTTCAGAATGTCGGCAAATAAGTTGCCGGCATTGCGCACGGCTTTCGGCGTGGGCAAGTTCGTCGAGCCATCCGGATGCACTTCGATGTGAATCTTAGGCTGGTCCATCGTGAGAGACGCGATATCTATTTTCTGTTCGAGAAAGGAAATGATTCGCAGTCCGATGCGGATGCGCTGGGCGCGAAGCAGGGGGGGTGAGTTGGCGGGCTCAGTCCCATGCAGCACGAATGGCGCAACCTCGGCGGTGAGGCTCTGCCAGTTGTAATTGAATTGGCCAATTTCGACGCGTCCGCCGGTTGTTCGCTCCGCTTCGGCGACAATGCGCCCGCGGACTTTGTTCTTGAACCATTCGGTTTGAGAAATCCGGGCGCCGGCGATTAAGGCGACAAGTACGAGCGCAGTGAGGGAACTTAGAGCCGTGAGGATGATTTTGCGCGCGCGTTTCATGGCTTAGCCGCTCCGGAGGGGGCGGGCGGAGGCCACGAACTCCGATGGCCTGCGCTACCGAAGACTTCGTCACGCATGCGTATTGTCATCTGCGTGCGGGCATCGCCCAGCCAGCGGTCCACGGCCTGGTTGACACGCTCCTCGGTGAGCGCTTTAGTCATGGCGTCACGGCTATCTTCGAAAGGTGGGATGGGGTTCTTACCTTCTTCCTTCCATTTCTCCACTTGCTCGCGATAATACTGCCGGACCTCAAAGGTGGTCACTTCCACGGAAGGCCGGAAGCGCTCGTCTATGAATTTCAAAAGAGTGAGTTGCCACCAGAGGTGCTGCCGGAGATCGTCTTCGCTAATTCCGTAGCGGGCAAAATCGGAGCGCTCCGCTTCCAGTTGCTTCAACATTTCGTCCGCGTCGGAAAGAGGCGGGACGGGATAGTGTGTGAAATCCATCTCGCGTTTAATCAACGCCTGCTCGATGAGCCGCTCAGCGGCTTTCTTCTTTTCTTCCGGGCTGAAGTTTGCTTGGGAATGGTTCAGAAAAGCAGTTACACGGATCTCGTCGTTGATTTGGACAGTCGTAATCACGCGGTTACCGACGGAAACCGCAATACGGTCGATGATTTCGGCTTGGAGAGTACCGGCGAGAGCGATCATAACTAAGATTCTTGTCAACATCAGAACTGCTGTCCCAGAGATATATGGAATTGAAAAATGTTGATGCGCTGGACTACCTTTGTTCCGGTTCCGAAGATAAGCTGTTCGTAAGTGCCCTGGTATCCAAAAAAGCGCGGCGGGTTGGGGCTCAGCGAGAGATCGACGCGCACCGGTCCGACGGGGGTGCGGTAACGGATTCCGAATCCGAACGCCTGGACGGCATAATCGAAATCGGCCAGGTTCCTCTGACGGAAACGGAGGCTGATGCTATCGAGGCTGCTGTAGACGTTGCCCATGTCGTTGAACAGAACGCCGCCTATATTGTCGCCGATTACGGGAAAGCGCAGTTCGAGCGTGTTGATGAA
>JBEKUT010000206.1:0-11983 GCA_049514735.1 Bryobacteraceae bacterium | reverse complement strand
CTACTTGTTTAGCAAGGGGGGCGACGTGAGGGGAGCGAAGGCTCTGCAAACCGCATCGGTTTCGCTCTTCCGCGGTAAAGGCCGTCCCCTTCAGCTCAGAAGGGTCCTCGCAACGTCTTAAAGTATTCATGCGGCTCCGCCCGATAAATCCGTAGCCATACTCGGTCTTTTGGCCGGGTAGCCGTTAACATCAAAAGTCCGGAAGCTTATACGGGGCTTCGACAGACCTTAACATGCATGATGGGTGTTCCACAGTCGCAACAAATTGACCTATGGAACTGAGTTCACGTATTTGTCGAATCACGCGAACTCGCGCTGAGTTTCGATGGTCTAATCACACCTCGCGAATAAAGCTGCCGTGTGTGAGCGATCGCTCGATAAGGGCCCGCAGGCAGTTAGTTTGCCCGGGCGAAGGGAACGGCTCGTGGCGATCGGCGGAGCGGAGATCGCACAACATCAATTACCGTTCGATATCTAATGATACTCCTACTACGTAGGGTTCTACAACAGTTTTGCATAACATTCTTAGGTTTTTGGGGTGTGTGGTTGCAGAAGGTTGCAGAGCTGTTTGGGATAGTGAGTTTCTATTAGTGTACTGGTCACTTGATGGATTTTGCCACAGCCGGATAAGGCTGTGTGACACGGAAGAGTGTTCCAGGTGGCCAGTGCCTACGCGAAAGACTCGGGCGCGACTCTCTCGCCCCGGAAATATGTCGCTGAGGCCGGCAGCTCGGCTGTCGAAACCCTTATCAACCGGGCAACTGAATTGATGGGCGGACGCGACGAAGCGTTGGGTTGGCTAGGGACATCCGTTCGCGCTCTCGACTATGCCACACCCATCTCGCTCCTCGGGACGCACATACATCACGAACTTCTTGGTCTTCGCGTTGTAAAAGACTTTGGGACGCTCGAGCGCGGCAAAGGGACCGGGTGCGGAGCTTCGCGCCGACGCCGTCGCGTTGCATGCGATTTCCTCACGCCTTTCGGGACACTGTTCCGTGTTCAAGGACGATTCTAACTGCGAGCCTGGATTCTGTTTCTCAAATCTGGCAGCATGGAAGAGAGCCTCATGGAAAAACTTATTGCTGTTGAGGAGGCGAAGGCGCTCCTCACGATTGCAAAGGATTGGTCAATCCTTCAGTGGCTGGCGGAAAAACGGAAGGTTCGTACGATTGCCGATAAGGGAACCGCGGCGCTCAACGCGGCCGAGAGACAGGTGAAGAGCGGCTGGAGCGAAGATCTGCGCAACGCGTATGCCGAACTGAGCGTTCCTCCTGAAGATAGCGACGATCCTTTCGCGGCGGCCGAATACGAGTTTATCAAGCAGCAGGCGGGCGCGATCCCGGAGGCAATCCGCGCGGCGGCGCAACGCGTCAAAGAGGCTGACGACATCGCCACTCGCGCGCGCATGAATGCTGAGAAGACCTTCGACGACGCCGAGCGCCGGCTCAGCGCAAGCATGGCGCGAAGAGGCGCCGAGGAAGCGATCGAAGCTTATGCAGTTCACTATAAGGCGATTGACGCAGCGGTGGCGGCGAAAAACGCCCGCTAGCCCGTGGGGCAGACGATCGCCTTGCGTCGTCTGCCTTAGCGATAGAACCCGTAGGGCTTGAAACAAAACCCGATCGGCGGGATCGTGTTTGTAGAGATGCGGCAGCCCTGCCCGCGTTTTGATGAACCGCGGCTCTCGGGGAATTTTGCTCGTATTGAACTCGACAGCGTCGGGCGATTCGGATGCTATTCCCAATTGCACTTCGAAGACCGCGAGTTCACCAACATTGAAGAGTTGGCCCACGCAGGCAGACTCGCCCACTTGCTCAAAGATTGCGGCGTGAAACCTGGCGGCCGGGTGTTTGTCGTTCTGCCGAACTCCCCCGACCTCACGGCCGCGTTCCATGCCGTTTGGATGATTGGAGCTGTGATCGCGCCAATCATGCCTGCCTGGACAGCCGACGAGATCCTGCCCGTGCTCGCCGACGGCGAACCCGCGTGCGTCCTCACTTTCCCGCTCATCGCCCCGCGCATTCATGAGGCCTTGAAGGCCCTGGCGCTGAATGCAAGGCTCCTGGTTTTCGGAGCAACCGATGTCGAAGGCGCAATTAATATTTCGCCGCTGCTCGCATCCGCCACGCCCATCGAAACGCCCGAGGAGCGCAGAAGAGCGGACCTGGCCTTGTTGCTGTATACATCGGGCACCACCGCCGTGCCACGCGGCGCAATGGTCCCACCTGGAAACCTGGACTCCTCACTCGATTCGATGTGCCGTCTGAATCACGACATTCCTCCGGGGCCGGTGCTGCACGCCCTGCCACTTTCGTACTCCTTCGGCCTGCTGCTGTTAAACCTGGCGAACAAATGGGAGTACTGGAATCGGTGCAGCGGCACGCTGTCGCATATGCGCCCGTGGTTCCCACCATGCTCATGTATTTGTTGCAGCATTCGGAGCTGCGACGTTTCAACTTGAAAAGCCTGCGGCGGGTGATCGGCGGAGGAGCTGCTTTACCGGAGGCGCTTCGGTCGGCATTTGAAGAGGCCGCCGGCTGCCGCGTCGAACAGGTTTACGGACTCTCGAAACATTAGCCGTGGTTGCCGCATATGGCGAGCATGACGACTACCGCGTCGGATCGGCCGGGCGAGCCGCGCCGGGGGTCGTGATTCGCATTCTAGACTCCGAAGATCGGCCGCTAGGCGCCAGATTGCCCGGAGAAATCTGCGTAGGCGGCGCGATCCGAAAGCCACCAGCGCTGTCTTTGCGGACGGATATTTGCGGACAGGTGACATAGGTTACACCGACCCGGACGGATTCGTCTATATAACCGACCGCAAGAAGGACCTGATTATCAAAGGCGGCGAGAACGTTTCCCCTCGGGAAGTCGAAGAAGCATTGCACACCCATCCCGCCGTGGCCGCCGCTGATGTGGTGGGCATCCCCGACCCGCTATTCGGCGAGAACATCTGTGCCGTCCTGCAACTCAAGCCGGGCGCGGAAGTTACGGAGGAGGAGATCAGAACATTTGCTACCCGGCATGTGGGGAAGTTCAAGACTCCGGCAGACGTCGAGTTCTGGCTCGAACTTCCCAGGAACTTCACGGGTAAGATCTGGAAACGGGCAGTACGTGCGAGACTTTTGGCGAGGGAGGCGGCCAAAGCGTAAGAGAATCAGCGGCTCTTCCTTTTGACGCTAAAGCTCGGTTGCGTTACGCTAAGGTAGGTTTAAAAGACCGATTTTAGTCCGCGTTTTAACCAAATGGCACTGACAGCCCGCGATGTGGCAGAGTATTTTCTAACGAGAGTAGACGCAGAGTCCGGAGACTCTTTGTCAAACCTCAAATTGCAAAAGCTAGTCTATTATGCGCAAGGGTACCACCTGGCCCTGTTTGGTAAACCCCTCTTCAATGAGAGGATTGAGGCCTGGGAGCATGGCCCCGTTATTCCGGATCTATACAGGATCTACGAGCAGAACAAATCGCAGTCGATCCCTCCGCCCGATAATTTTGATCCCGAGAAGTTCGACACCGAAACGCGTGAGCTGCTGGAAGAGGTCTTCGAGGTTTACGGACAATTTTCGGCATCGAAACTGCGAAATATTGCACACGCCGAGAAACCATGGAGTGACGCGTATTCCGTTCGCCCATTCGCACCAATAGAGCAAAAGTCGATGGAGCAGTACTTTAAGAACCTCCTGGTGGATGCGTAGGCTCAAACAGCCCTTAATCCAGGGCGGGAAGTACATCCAAGCGAAAGCTCTACAGTCGGAATCTCCCGAAACTGATAAACTACCTCCGAAGTTCTCGTTTCGGCATCTCAATCGAGACTATTCCATCTCGAAATGCACGGACGAAGAAAAAGTATCCTTTGTGGATAAAATGCACAGGCTGAGCCAGCTTGCATGGTACGAAGTTCGGCAGCAGAGTAGGCACAAGCTCGGTTGTGAGACATTAGCCCGCAAGAGCCTTCATGGCATACCGCCAAACGTGACGGACGACGTCGATTTTATAGCCTTCCGCTTCTACAAGCTCGCCCCCATGATCGGTTACAGGGGAGACGATGGCACGTTCTATATCATCTGGTTCGACCGGGAATTTAAACTCTACAACCATGGCTGACCGGAGGATGGCGGAATGGAACCGCAACCAGCCAGTCCGGAGCGCCTAAAGTAGTTTCCCGACCCATTCCACCTTCGAGTACCGAATAAGACCGGAAATTAGTTCCTGGCTGTTTACATGGCACGGCCATTCGTGGGAAGCTGTCAGCACGTTAGGAGTCTTTGGCAGATGCCCGACATACAGGTGAGCTGTGCCTCGGAGCGCAGCAAGCCGCGCCCCGTTGCGCGCGAGTTCGATTCACACGGCTTGGCCGCTACTGGATTACCGATGTGGCGCGAGGGCTTCTTCGCTGTCGAGGCTGCGCTGTTGCATTTTGCACCAGTCTATTGGGGGCTGGGGGCACCGCATGGCGACGGATCCGGAGTGGTTATCATTCCAGGCTTCCTGGGAACCGACACATATCTGTTCGAACTGTGGGCCTGGCTCTACAGGATGGACTACCGGCCGTATTACTCCGGCATCGGCCTCAATGCCGAATGTCCCAATCTGATAATTCGCAGGAGCCTGAACGCCACCATCGATCGCGCACGCAAGGAAACGGGACGTAAGATTCACATCATCGGACACAGCTTGGGCGGTATGATCGCCATGTCGGCCGCCGCACAGCGTCCCGACGACGTCGCGTCCGTGATCACCCTGGGCTCGCCCTTTCGAGGCAAAGCCGCGCATCCGAACATCCTCAGGGTTGCCGATTATGTGCGCGGCTTCATACAAGCACGCCATGGCGATGCCGTCCTTCCGAGCTGTTACACAGGACACTGCGCGTGTGACTTTATCGACAATCTCAAGCGGAGCTTTCCCGCTTCGGTGAAGATGACGGCGGTATATTCGCGCACGGACGCGATTGTAGACTGGACCTATTGCGTAACCGGTGACCCGGATATCGACGTCGAGGTGCCCGGGACACACATCGGGATGGTCTTCAACCCGTCCGCCTATACAATCATGGCTAATCGACTGGCCGCTAGTTTAAGCGCTTAGCGGCCAGAGCGACATGGCTTGGTACGCGGCGCACGTAATCATGTACATGCGGTTTAAAGACGGGAACCAGGATCGATATCCTGTTTACGAAAACATCTATTTGTTCCAGACCGAGTCGGCTGAGGAGGCGCAAAACTTGCAGAGCAGGCCGGCAGGCAAAGTGAGGGTGATTCCAGCGGAAGCCTGAAATGGGAGGGACGTCCGGCCTTTCTAGCCTGCGCTGGGGTTCGCAAGCTCATTGAGGCGCAATCGCAGAGTGTAGCAGTTTCTGAAACCAATCAATTGCATGGCCGGGAGATCACCTACTCCAGCTTCGAATTGGATTCGCTGGACTCGTTGACGAAACTTGTTTCAGGCGAACCTGTGGACGTCTGTTACGAGTGAGCCTAGGCGCTTAACGACCACAGCCCGCTCGCATAGAAAAGTGCGCTGCGCTGCACCGCGAAATAGTCGGCGAGGCTGAACGGAGACGGCAGCGAGCCCGCCCTCTTGAACCATCGCGACATAAATTCTCCGGCGACGATAGTGTCGATTCGAACGTCGTCACCCACAACGTCGCGAAGAACGCCGTCGAGCGTGAACATCGATTTTCGAATTAGCACCAACGAACCAGGGAACCGCACTCCCTCAATACCGATCTGCTCCAGAAGCCGCATGGCATCCAGAGCGCCCAGCGAGCATGCAAGCGGGAGGGCCTCAAAATATGCCTTCACGCAGCGGTCGACGATCTGCGTATGGGACTGATCCGATCCGTTGGCTTCGCTGGCCAGTGCATAGATCGCGCTGCGCACTCCCGCCACGTCGCGGAACGTCATCTTGATCATCAGCAGTGCAAGCTGACGCCGCTGCTCGCGGCTAAGGCGAGTGGTGAGGGCCCAGTCGAGAACGATCAGCTCTTTCTTGGCCGCATCGTAGAGCATGTTGCCGGCGTGCGGGTCCGCGTGGAACACGGCGTCGTCTTCGGACGAAAACATAGGATCGGCGATGAGCGCCCCGACGATTTGCGAGGCGATATGGCGGCGGAACAAGGGCCGGGCGCGGCACGCATCCGTGACCTTCACGCCGCGCTCAAAGCCCATCGCCGTGATCGTGTCGCTGCATAGCTCCGGAATCGGCTTGGGGGCGTGAGCTCCTTTATGGCGGTAGACGCGCCCTACTTCGGCCAGAGTGGCTTGCTCCTTGCGGAAATCCACTTCGCGTGCGAGCAAAAGACACACCTCGTCGAGCGTATCGGCCACCTCACGCGACGCGAACTCGTACTCGCGCCCGCCCGCGGCGAGGTGTTCCGCGAGATCCCGCAGCAGCTTCAAATCTTCGGCATAGCACTCCGGCACGTGCGGCTTGATCACCTTGAACACACCGGCCTCGCGCTTTCCGCTCGTAGGATTGAGCCACGTGAATTTGAGAATCGCGCTGACGCTAGCTTCACACAGAAGCTCGGGCGCAAGTTGCACCTGATAGGCGTCGATGCACGGAGTGAGCTGCCGGACCACGATCTCGTGAACTTCTTCGGGAGTCACGTCCGAAATGGAATTCTCGAGCTTCTGCAATTCCTCGCGAAGCGACGGACTCAGCCGCCGTGTGCGGGCCAATACCTGGCCGAGCTTTTGGAGCCCCGGCGTTTTTGCAATCACCAGGCCAAGCCGGATCTCCGCCGGCGTGTCCGGCGGCAGCTCAATTTGCTGTACGATCTTCGGCGCCAGCCGTTCATTCGAAATGTGCGAGGCGACGAAGGCCATGGACCGGTGTATTAATGGACGCCAATTGGCGTACGTCTCCGGCACCAGTTTCTCCACCGAGAGCAGATCGGCGATCCATTCACCGATCTCCTGGCGCCAAGTGTCCCCGCAGGCGCGCAGAAGATTTTCGACGGCCGCGGTTCGCTCCTCCGTCGGCCGTTCTTCCATAAAAACGGCCATCACGGGGGTCATGAGCGCAGGCGGAACGGCTGAGAAGAGTGTGGAGAGAGAATCAGGATCGAACATGGGAATCTTCCTTTAAAAACTCGAGCAACGTGTCACGCGTGATCTCCGGCTGGTCGGTGTGAAACATGTGGCTCGCTTGCGGAATCATTTTCAGCTTCGCTCCGGAGATTCGATCTGCAAGAATCGGGGCATTGGCGGGGGGAACCAGGCCGTCCATCTCGCCGTGAATCACCAGGACCGGGGCATGGATCCGCGGCAGCCGATTGTAGGAATGCCACGGCAGGATCGCGGCGAATTGCTGCAAGTAACCACGTTCGCTCGGTGCATTGCCTTTCAAACGAGCGATATCGGCGTCAATGCGTTCTTGCGGCGTATGCGGGTCGTAAATTAGCGGGAGAACGGCGCGGAGGCGCGCCTCCCTGGTCATGAAGGGTGATCCCAAGGTATACAAGGCCCTCGCATCCGGAAGTACGGCCTTGAATCCGCCGCAAGCAGTGCAGCCGAGAATCAGTTTTCTAACGCGCTCCGGATGTTGCAGCGTCAGTTCCTGAGCGATCATCCCTCCCATGGACACTCCGATCAAGTCGACCGTTCGAACGCCCGCGGCGTCGAGAACACATGCGGCATCCTCCGCCATTTGCGCCATGTTCCAATGGCGCATAGGTACGCCGCTATTACCGGCGCCGCGGTTGTCGAGAAGAATCGTCCGGAAGTTTTTCGCCAGGACGCCGCGAAGCTCGCCCCACATGGCCATGGAAAAGCTGAGCCCCATAATCATGAGGAGCGGCTCTCCCGAACCTTCTTCTTCCCAATAAATCCGGACACCGTTATGAAATGCGTAGGGCATGGAGCCCGCTGGCGCTACCTAGTGCGCGCCAACGGTGTCCTTGACTGATTTCTGTTCGCGGTCTTTCTTCTTTTTGTGCCGCGATTTTGGAATCCCGTTGACCGCGGCGTGTACCGTGACCGGTTCGGCGATCTCAGGAACGCTGACGTCCACGGGCTCCGCAACCTGTTCGGGTTCTGACGCGGGCTCCGCAACCAGCTCGGGTTCGGAAGCCGACTCTGGCTCCGGCTTCGGGATAGGTATTTCGGCCGGACGCGCAGGCATGGGTCTAGACAGTGCCTTGGGCACCCCGGCGGCTTCTCTCAGTTCTTCATAAGATTCGACGAGGAAGTCGCGGAAAAGCTCGCCGTCGGGCGCGGCTTGCATATCGTAGGTGATGCCGAAATAGAGGCTCTTGTTATAACTCGACATGGCGATGCTGATGCCTACATCGCTGCCGCAGGGAACGTGCGGGTAGTACGTCAGTAACTCGGTGCCGTTCGCATAGAGGGGATGCATCGGTCCGGGCACGTTAGTGCAAACCGTGTTCACGATGAGTACCGGCTGCGGCATCATCGAAAACCCTGCGAACATGTGCTGCAGGTTGACCGGAAGCGATCCGAGGGACATTCCAATCAACGAAACGATGTCCGCGATACGCCCCGTTTTCATGGCAGTGCTTCTGCGCGTGACCACGCGCATGCGCTCGGCGGGATCTTCGATGTCGAGCGGGAGGCTGAGCGGCAGCATCGAAATCTCGACGCCTAGCTCTTTAGCACCCTCTGTTCTTAAGTTGACCGGCACCAGGAGCCGTACATAGCGGTTGGTGACAGGCTCGTTGTGAGCCTTGACGTAGCGGCTGAAAGCTCCAGCCACCGCCGTGAGAGCGGCATCGTTAACGGTGCCTCCCAGGGCCGCGCGGATGCCGAGCACTTCCGCGAACGGGAAGGAGGTCCAACAATAGCCCCGCACTCCGGAGCAGGTACCGTTGAAGGGCAGCCTTTCGGTGGGCCGGATTAGATCCGGAATGGCCGCGAGCAAGGCGCTCATAGTATCTTTGGAATCGTCGCCAGTGAAGGCTTGCGCCATGCGTAGCACCTTGATGTTTGCGCCAAGGAAGCGTTCGGCGGCATGGGCCCAGATCCCCGCGAGACCTTCTACCAACAATTCCCCGGTGTCGGGAAGAGGGGGCGGATTGTATTCTGTTTCTTCTACCTTCCGCGGCGTCCGCGTCTTATCGAACATGATGCTGGCGAGTCCGATTCCGGATACGCCGTCGGCCATGCAGTGGTGAATGCGGCAAATTATCGCGGATCGACCTCCTTCGAGACCATCGACAACGGTCACGTCCCAAAGGGGTTTGTTGCGGTCCATGAGGGGCGTGAATATTCGACCCACCAATTCGCTGAGTTGCCGTTCGGTCCCCGGAGGGTCCAGTTTCACGCGAAAGATGTGATTATTAACATCGAACTCGGGATCGTACTCCCACGAGGGGTGCGCGATGTTCAAAGGCGAGAACATTACGCGTTGACGATATCTCGGAATTTCAGGAAAGCGGGCTGCGAGAACTTTCAAGCTCTCTTCATCGAAAGGCCCGTCGAGAATTGCCACGCAGCCAATATGCAGTGGCATTTCTTTTCTCTCAAAATAGAGAAACATCGCGTCGGACCCGCGCATGCGCCGCCTCGGTTCGGGTTGCGACATTGCACCTCCCGTGGCGTACGACCACAACTACTCAATAACAAGGAATCCAATTACATGATAGGACAAAATGGAGGACCCCGGCGGGCCCTCCATCGGTTATCAGCCCTTGCTCATCGCAAGTTCGTGCTCGTGCTCCTCGCGCTTGGCCGGCTTCGACGCCAGGTCGACCAACGCTTTTTGAGCGGCCACAAAGCTATCTACACTCTTCTTAAACACATCGGGGAGAGTCGTCGTGGGATGCGGTTCGCCATTCACGTTGAACACCTCCTTGGCTAATTTCACGTTCACGTTGACTTCGTCCGCGGCGAGGTCGAGAAGCTTTTCCTGCGCCTTGACGAACGCGTCGACACTCTGCTTTGCCATATCGAAAACGTCGACGGCCTTACTCTCGCCTGCCTTATGCTCCACCGGCTCTTTCTTCGCGATCAGGTTCTTTTCCACGATTTCGAGGAACCTCTTCTGGCTGTGGATGAAGTCGTGCATGCCTTCACGCGCGAGACTAACAAGCCGATGCGTATCGAAACCCTTGCCGTGGTGCATGTCCTTCACGGCCCCTTCAACCTCGGTCTCACAGAAATCCAGGAATTGTTTTTGAGCGGTCAGTAAGTTGTCGAGACCATGATGCACAACTTCCGCGAGCCCTTCTACGGGAGTTCCGGCCAGAGCCGGTTTGAGCCCTTCGTTTACGATCCGGTTCTGATGTGCTGCAATGTCAAGCAGCACTTTCTGCGCTTCCATGAAGTTTGTGATGCCCTTTCCAGCCAGATCGATGGCTGCTTTGGAGGGCGCGGGCGAGAACTGGCCCAGACGCTCACGGAGTACTGTCAGTGCGAGAGCGTTTTGTTGGGCCGCCAAGTCCAACAGGATTTTTTGCGTTGCAATAAAGCCTTCGGTCCCTTGCCGGACCCACTCACCGATCAGATCGGGAATCGAGTTGTTCGGCGCGGACGTGTGCGTGGCTGTCTTGGTTGCCATTTTGTTCTCCATCATGCTGCATTGCAGCATCGATTGAATAGTAGCCCTTTTTCTCGTTTGTGTCAAGCTTGTTTGATTGATGAGGGAATGATAATATTGCGTTGCAGCAAATTCGATGACGGTTATACGCAAATACGGCAATCGCAGGCTCTACGACACGAAGGCGAAACGCTACGTGAATCTCGACGAGATCGCCCAAATGGTTCGCAATGGCGACGAGGTCCAAGTGGTGGATGCCAAATCGGGCGAAGACCTCACGCGATCCGTGCTGACCCAGATTATCGTCGAAGACGCCAAGACCAACAACGGCGGTTTGCCTTTAGAGATTCTCCGCGAATTGATCGCCGTCTCGAACACCACCAAACACGACGGCTTGACGTGGTATCTGCGGACCGCGTTTGAAACCTACCAGCGGGCCCAACACGCCCCCATCGAGTTTTTGCGCAACCTGTTCGCGCCACGCTCCGAGGAGGAGAGTGGCGCGCAGGTTGAAGAACTCCGGCAGCGCATCGAGAAGCTGGAGAAGCTATTGGCGGCTAAGAACCGCAGGTGAATCGTTTTGCACCGGGGAGCCCAGAATGGCGCCGGTGAATTGCTCTTCTTCAGTGGATCCCGTGAGCGCGACCGTCGATGCCCGGCCGCCGGCGATGGTCTTGGTCACCTCATCGAAATAACCCGTCCCCACGAATCGCTGATGGCGCACGGCATCGTAACCAGCCTTATCGGCGAGCGCGAACTCCCGCTCTTGAAGCTCGGAGTAGGCGGACATTCCGGTCTCGGCATAGCCTCGCGCCAATTCAAACATGCTGAGATTCAGGGCGTGGAAACCGGCGAGAGTCACGAACTGGAACTTATATCCCATGGCGCCCAGTTCGCGTTGGAAACGGGCAATCGTCGGCGCATCCAGCTTCTTCTTCCAGTTGAACGACGGCGAGCAGTTGTAAGCGAGTAGTTTGCCGGGATGGCGGTTGTGAATAGCATCGGCAAAGCGCCGCGCCTCCGCGATATCGGGCTCCGAAGTTTCGCACCACAGCAAATCTGCGTAAGGCGCGTAGAGCAGGCCGCGCGCGATGGCGGCATCCAGACCGCCGCGATAGCACAGGAAGCCGTCTGAGGTGCGCTCGCCAGTCAGGAACGGCTGATCGTGCATGTCTGCCGCGCCGGTCACGAGTCGGGCGCTGTTCGCATCGGTGCGAGCCACTAGTATCGTCGAAATTCCCGTGATGTCGGCTGCGAGCCGCGCCGCCACCAGCTTCGGAATGAACATTGAAGCCGGTTCCAGGACCTTCCCGCCCATATGGCCGCACTTCTTGGCGGAGGCGAGCTGGTCTTCGAAATGAACTCCCGCGGCGCCGGCGGCGATCATGCCTTTCATCAGTTCGAAAGCGTTCAGCGGGCCTCCGAATCCCGCTTCGGCATCCGCGACGATAGGCGCGAACCAGTGAGGCCCCGCTTCGCCTTCCGCG
>JBEKUT010000205.1:0-11993 GCA_049514735.1 Bryobacteraceae bacterium | reverse complement strand
CGCCAAGGATCAGGCCGAGGACGTGGCTTCTATCGGCGCCGAGCGCAATGCGTATACCGATTTCGTTACGCCGTTGCGCCGCCATATACGAGATGACGCCATACAGGCCGATAGTCGCGAGCATCACGGCTAAGAACCCGAAGAAGCTCGACAGCGTGGCCATCAAACGCTCGCGCAGCAGGGAATTCTGAACCTCGTTGTGAAAGGTCTGGAATTCGATGGCGATCCCAGGATTGACGCCCACGATGGCGTTCTTGACAGACGCGAGCAGCGGCCCCAATTGTTCTTCCGACCGCAGAATGAAGCGCACACCTTCGCCCGCCTCCTTCTGATTGGAGGCGACAAAAACCGTGGGACTAAAATCGTCACGTAGGTTCACATATTTGGCGTCTTTTGTTAACCCGACGACCTGGAAGATCTGCTCCGGATCGCCAGGTCCCGTTACAATTCGAATCGCCTTTCCTAGCGGATTTGCTCCCTTCAGAAACTTGCGGGTAAACGCTTCGTTGACAATGGCAGCCTTCGGAGCTCCGGCAGCATCGCGATCGTCGAAGTCGCGTCCTGCAAGCAGCGGACTTCCCATGGTGCGAAAATAGCCGGCCGAGACACCGTTAAAGCTCGAGAGCATGGCGTGTTGATTCTTCTGCCCAACGATCTCGACGTCGTCGTTCCAATAGTTTCCGCTAATTGGTATGACGTTGGCCTCGGCCGCCGATTCGACACCGGGTGTTGCACGGATGCGATCCAACAATTCGCGATAGAGAACCGCCCGGCGCGTGGGCGTGTAATTGAGGCGGGAAGCGTCGAGACCCGCAATCAGCAATCCTTCGCCGCGAAAACCGGCGTCGAGCGTAAGAAGATTGCGCAGGCTTTGTACAAATAGAAGCGCGCCGGTCAGCAGCACCAGCGACAGGGCCACCTGTGACACGACCAATATGCGGCGCAATCCGAAACGCTCGCGGGCAGCCGTCAAGCCGCGTGTGGATGCTTTCATCACGTCAACGGGACTTGTTCGCGTAGCGCGAATCGCGGGCGCCAACCCGAAGAGGATGCAGGTCAGAATCGCGAGCGCGGCAGTGAATCCGAGAAGGTGCCAATCCATGCCGAGATCGACGAAAACAGGATTGTCGCTGGTGGTGAGGAAAGAAACCAAAAACTTTGAAAGGGCCTGCGCCAACACTACGCCGAGAATGGACCCTGCAACCGCAAGCAGCAGACTTTCGCCCAGCAGTTGCCGGATCAAGCGGCCCCGCGAGGCTCCGATGGCGAGGCGGATAGCGATCTCACGCTCGCGCACGCTGGCTCGAGCCAGCATCAAGTTCGCGAGATTTGCGCACGCGATCAGAAGTACCAGGCCAGCGGTTGCCTGCAGGATCAACAGAGGATCCTGATACCTTTTCAAAGAGGAAACGCCGGACCCTCCGGGAAGAGCGGTTAGCTTGTAGTCCGCATAATACTTTGCCATGTCCGGCTCGTAGTTGGAGGGAACGGTGTTCTTAAAAACGGCCGGCGATATTGCAGCGAGCTGCGCGGCAGCGCGAGAAGCGGTCCACCCGGGTTTCAAGCGGCCCATGATGGCGATCCACCAGTTGTTTCGTTTGTAGAGGTGGCTCCCTTCGCCATCGACCCAAGGCTCCGAGCAGATAGGAACTATGACATCGAAGTTGCGGCCGACTTCCACGCCGAAGAAACTGGCCGGCGTTACGCCGAGGACTTCAAACGCGTGCCCATCCAGCGTGAGCTTTTTCCCGATTGCGCCGGCGTCCCCGCCAAACTCGCGCTGCCAGAACTGGTAGCCGATGACAGCGCCAGGAGAACCGCAGCCGGGACGATCGTCGCTCTTTTCCAGGACCCGTCCGATGAGCGGAGAGACTCCCAAAGTGCTGAAGAAATCGCCACTGACCCAATACCCTCGCGCAAATCGAGCTTCGCCACCGGTAGTCAGATTGAAACGGTTATCTCCAATCGCGAACAATCCTGAGTAGCCCTGCTGCTGTTGTCGGATTTCGTCAAACTGGGCATAGGTGAAATCGGAATTGCGCGCGCTGAAGTTGCCATTACAGCAATGGTCAGTCTCCGCAATCTTGAGTTGCGCCAATGCTTGCGGCGCCTTCACAGGTAAACTGCGCAGACGAACGGCATCGAGCAATTGAAATATGGCTGTATTCGCTCCGATTCCGAGCGCCAGGGAAAGCGTGGCCACGGTGAAGAAGCCAGGATTCAGACGCAGCAGGCGGGCGCCGAAGCGAAGATCCTGCCAAAGGGTTTCTAGAAATCCAATCGTGTTCATATCGCGGACAGTCTCCTTCACTCCGGTGATGTTCCCGAACTTGCGATGCGCGGCCCAGTCGGCTTCCCTGTAAGTCAGCCCGGCCGCCATGTTGTCGTCGATTTCCTGGGCGAGGTACGCCTCAATTTCAGTGGACAACTCGTCGTCATGGCGTTTGCGCCGGAAGTACCGTAGCCATTTCATAGGTCACTCCGTCGCAGGATCCATAACCCGCGAAATTGCATCGGCCAGTTCCTTCCAACGGCTGCGCTGCTGCGTGAGGCGCTTCCTTCCCGCGGGCGTGATGCGATAGTATTTCGCTTTTCGGTTGTTCTCCGAAGTCCCCCAGAAGGACGCGATCGTCCCTTGATCTTCCAGACGATGCAGCGCCGGGTATAACGAGCCGTGCTCGACCTGAAGAACGTCTTCTGAAGCCTTCTCGATGGCGTGCGCGATGGTGTGGCCGTGGGACGGAGCCCGCGCAACGGTCCTTAAAATAAGCATATCCAGCGTTCCTTGCAGCATTTCGCCGCGTTCGTCGATCGGTTTCTTCCGTCCCATCGGAATCCATCATACCAGAAGACGTTCTAGTGGAGAGGAGGTTAGGCGGCCCGAATTCCGTGTATCGTTAGGGGATCGAATCGCGTCAACTGACGGAAGGAGCAATCTTTGGAAACGGCGAAATATGTATTTCTGGGCGGTGGCATGGTGGCCGGTTACGCAGTCAAGGAAATGGTGAAGCACGGCGGATCGGTAAACGGCCTCATTATTCTCTCCTCCGATGACGCGCTCCCTTATGAACGTCCTCCGCTCTCCAAAGGTCTGCTCACGGGCAAGGACAAAGAGGAGAGCATTTTCATCAACCCCGCCGGGTTCTATAGCGAGCATGCAATTGATGTGCGGCTCAACACCACCGTTACCGAAGTAGACTTCTCCAGCAAACGAATTGTGCTCGGGGGCGGCGAGCAGATTGTCTTCGAGAAGCTGGCGCTTGCGACCGGTGCGCAGCCGCGTAAGCTCGACACCGATGGCGTGCTCTACCTGCGGTCCCTGGACGATTCCAGACGCATCAAGGACGGGGCGGCCAGCGCCAAGCGGGCGCTCGTAATCGGCGGCGGATTTATCGCCATGGAAGCGGCATCATCGCTCGCGCAGCGCGGCGTCGAAGTGACCATGGCCATCCGGGCGGATCGCATCTCGAAGTCCTTTTTCACGGAGGAGATGTCCACCTCGTTTCAGAAGTATTATGAATCGCGCGGCGTGCGTTTAGAACTCAGCGCCGATCGAACCCGTTTCAAACAAAGCGAATACGACATGGTTGTGGGGGGTATTGGCGTCACGCCGGTTACTGAGATCTTCAAAGGCATCATGCTCGGTAATGGTGTGCACGTCAACGAGTATCTGGAGACGAGCGTCCCAGATGTATACGCCGCCGGCGATGTCGCGAACTATCACGACGTGCTATTCAGGAAGCAGCGCCGCGTGGAGCACTGGGACAACGCCGTGTCCCAGGGCAAGCACATCGCGCATACATTGCTGGGCGAGCGCAAACCGTTCGTCCACGTTCCCTACTTCTTTTCCGATATTTTCGATCTTTCGTACGAGTTCTGGGGCGATACCACCGGCGCTATCAACACCGTTTATCGCGGCGACGTGAATAGTACGAGCTTTAGCGCGTGGTGGCTGGACGAAACGAACCGGCTGTTAGCGGCGTTCGCGATGAATCGTCCGGACGAGGAGCGCGAAGCGGCGCCGCAGTGGATTGAGCACAAACGCGACGTGTCTCCGGAGCGGCTCGCGGATACGGCGCGGGCGCTCACGGACGCGCTGGAAAGTCGTTCCTGATCACCTTGCCGCCCTTCATCACAAAGCGCACATCCTGCAACGTCCGGACGTCCCCGAGCGGATCGCCGGACACCGCGATCACGTCCGCGTAATGATCCGGCTCCAGCGCTCCCACGCGCGCGGACCAGCCGAGAAGCTCCGCGGCGTTGGTGGTCGCCGCCCGGATCGCATCGATCGGCTTCATGCCAAACTCCACCATGACGGCAAATTGGCGGGCGTTGTCGCCATGCGGATAAACGCCGGCATCGGTGCCAAACGCCATGCGATCGCCGGCCAAAAAGGCGCGGCGGAAGTTCTGGCGCTGCAGTTTGCCGACCTGTTTTTCCTTCTCAATCGATTCCGGCAGCATCCCGGCCTTGGGGCCTTCGCTGAGGATATAGTCGTCGTTGTAAATATCGAAAACCAGAAACGTCCCATGTTGTTTCGCGAGAGCGATGCCCTCGTCGTCGATCAGGCTGGCGTGTTCGATGGAATCGATGCCCGCTCGGATGGCGTCTTTGATCGATTGCGTGCCGTGGGCGTGGGCCGCCACTTTGCGTCCGAGTTTGTGCGCCTCTTCCGCGATCGCCCGCATCTCTTCGAGCGAGTATTGAGGCGTTCCCGGCTGGTCGCCTTTTGAGAGCACGCCGCCGGATGCGCAGATCTTGATCAGGTCCGCGCCGTATTTGATTACTTCGCGCACCTTGGCGCGAGCGGCCCACGGACCGTCCGCTACGCCCTCATCGACGTGATGAAACTCCGGAGCCAGGAGGTTATCGTCGCAATGTCCGCCCGTAATTCCGAGCGGCGGTCCGGAGACCAGCATCCGCGGTCCTTCGATCTCGCCGGCCTCCACGCCATCGCGTAACGCGACATCGGAATAGCCGGCCGCGCCGACGTTGCGTATCGCCGTGAAACCCGCGCGCAATGTTTTCGATGCGTTCTTGACACCCGTAACTGTGGACCGTGGAATCGAAATGCCGAGTTGTTTATAACCCGCGCCTGAGGGATCGCCAGTGAGATGCGTGTGGACGTCGATCAGGCCCGGCATACAGGTTGCTGAAGATAGATCGATCAGCGTCACTCCTGGCGGAGTGGGAAGGCTCGACTCGGGTCCCGCCTGAACAATCTTCTCTCCATTGATCACGATGACGGCTGGAGAGATGATGGAGCCGCTGCGAACGTCGAGGAGCTTTCCGCAACGGATTGCCGTTTGAGCGTGTGCGAGCACAACGATAGCGAAGAAACAAACAAGGCGCATGATGTAACAGTATGGCATCAGCGGCGCAGACGATCGTTTTCGACGTCTGCGTTCCCGCGCGAGACAGGGTCGAAAATGCGGCTTCTCGACTTATCCACTATCTTCGGGACAACCGCTCCCTGCCGGTCACGGCTCGGAATGCGGCGCTTGTGATATGGCACATTTTCATGAAATTTCGCGGGCCGCAGGCCCATCCCAACAGGCCACAATAAAGGATGGCCTGTCCCACTCTAGCGATTGCCAACTGCCCCGCGGGCTCCGATGTATTCTGTGGACAGTGCCGCGGCCTCTTCGTCGGCCAGCACCACAGCGCGTGCGCGAAGCACCCGGCCCGCCGGAATCCACGCGTCGCCAGCGAGCAGGAGATTCAACATCTGCGCCTTCTCGCTCCCCGTGACAACCCACAGGACACGCCGGGCGCGATTGATCGCGGGGTACGTTAAAGTCATCCGTCGCCGCCCCTGATAAACCCCGGTGACCGCGACTTCCGCCTCCTTGACATCCAGAACCGCATCGCCGGGAACCAATGACGCCGTGTGACCGTCAGGCCCCAGTCCTAAATGAACCAGATCGAGCACCGGCGGCGTTCCGGCGATTTGCCCCAGGGCCGCGGCATATTGCGCGGCCGCCGCATCCAGATCGGCCGACTCCACCGGCATGGCATGGATCTGCTCCGGAACCAGGGGAGCGTGAGCGAGCAGGCTTTCCCGCAGGTGGGTAAGATTTCTGTCCGGATCGCCTGCCGGCGCAACGCGCTCGTCAACCTGCACGACGTGAACGGCCGACCACGGCACATCTTCGTTTCCCAACTCGCGCAGCATCAGCCAAGGTGTGTGGCCGCCGCTTACCGCCACAACAAAGCGGCCTCGCGCCGCGGCCGCGGCCCGCGCCTCTGCCGCGATGACGGACGCCGCTTTGCGGGCCACCGAATCGGCGCTGTTGAGTACTTCAATGTCCATGCCTATCTCCCTTACCATCACTATGCTGGCCTCAAGCAGCATGGCTCCCCGTCGCCGCTGTCGCTTGAGGTGTGATTACAGGATTGTGCCAGCCATCCGGGGGCACGATTCTTCCTTCCACTTCGGCAGGTCCCCAGGTACCGGGCTCATATTCGTAAACCGGGGTGTTCGCCTTCAGCATGGGATCTACAATGCGCCACGCCTCCTCGACGTAATCCTCGCGCGCAAACAACGTTGGATCTCCGGCCATCGCGTCTCGCAGCAGGCGCTCGTAAGCGTCCATCTCGTCCGGCCGGGGACGCTCCATCGCGAGCATTTCAGTTAAGTCGCCGCGAATCTCGTCGTCTGAGGACTTGATCATCATGGCGATTCCGATTGTCACGTCGGGACTGATTCGAAAACGGAAATGGTTGGGCTCCAGAGAAGTAGAGGCGGGAAACACCAGCGGCGGTCTCCGCAGACGGATCAGGAGTTCCGTACATGTGACGGGCAAACATTTCCCCGCGCGGATGTAAAACGGGACGCCCTGCCAGCGCCAGGAATTGATTTCCAGGCGCACCGCCGCAAAAGTCTCGGTCTTTGAATCTGTCGCTACCCCGCGTTCCGATTTGTAGCCGCGGAACTGTCCGCGAACAACGCTTTTTTCATCGAGCGTCACGATGCCTTTCAGCACCTTCACTTTTTCATCGCGAACGGACTCGCTGTCCGTCTTGACGGGCGGTTCCATTGCCAGGTACGTCAGCACCTGAAAAAGATGATTCTGTATCACGTCGCGGATGGTGCCGGTCTGATCGTAAAAAGCGCCGCGTCCCTGGATGCCGAAATCTTCAGCCATCGTGATCTGAACACTCTCGACGTGAGTACGATTCCAAAACGGTTCCAGCAGGGAATTCGCAAAACGGGAGTAAAGCATGTTGTGGACCGGCTGTTTCCCCAGGTAGTGGTCGATCCGGAAGATGGCGGATTCATCGAAATGCCGCAGCAGCACTTTGTTCAAATGTTGCGCGGATTCCAGGTCGTGCCCGAACGGCTTCTCGATGATAACGCGAGCCCCCGTCATGCATTCGCAATCCACTAATCGTTCCACAACGTCTTCGAACATCGACGGCGGAATGGCGAGGTAGTGCGCCGGGCGGCGCGTTCCCTTTAGTTCTTGACCGAGCTTTTGGAACGTTGCCGGATCTTGATAGTCGCCGTCCACGTAGCGCAGCAAAGAGGACAACTTGTCGAAGGCGGCGCGGTCTACGCCGCCATGTTTCTCGAGGCTGTCATAAGCCCGCGCGCGAAACTGCTCGAGGTTCCATCCGGCCTTGGCAACGCCGATCACCGGCACATTCAGACTTCCGTGTTTCACCATGGCCTGCAGGGACGGAAAAATCTTTTTGTACGCAAGGTCGCCCGTTGCGCCGAAAAAGACCAGGGCGTCGGAATGGGTATCGCTCATCGCGCCCCCTCTCCGGCGGCCTGTTTCTCGTCCGCCTTCTCGAGATGTCCGCCGAACTGATAGCGCATCGCGGAGAGCAGTTTATCCTGATCTTCCGCTTCGCCTCGCGAGGCGAAACGCTGATAGAGCGCCGCCGACAGAACCGGCACGGGCACACCTTCGTCGATAGCGGCTTTAATAGTCCAGCGCCCTTCGCCCGAATCCGAGACCCGTCCGGCGAACTTCGAAAGATTGGGATCCTCGGTGAGTGCGGCGGCGGTCAAATCGAGCAGCCAGGAAGCGATCACGCTGCCGCGGCGCCACACCTCTGAAATGTCGCGCAGGTTTAGTTCGTATTGAT
This sequence comes from Bryobacteraceae bacterium, assembly GCA_049514735.1. Lineage (GTDB taxonomy): Bacteria > Acidobacteriota > Terriglobia > Bryobacterales > Bryobacteraceae > JAICMB01. Next base: position 3,896 of record JBEKUT010000205.1, on the reverse strand, counting down.
AGTGTTCCGGGTCGCGCAACGGCGTTGTTTCGGCATCCACCGCGGACGTACTTTTGCCGATGTTCGCCGCGCGCAATACCCCGAGTCCCTCGGCGTAGGCCGCCATCAGGCCGTATTCGATCCCGTTGTGGACCATCTTCACGAAGTGACCGGCCCCGTTGGGACCGCAATGGAGATAGCCCATTTCAGCGGTGCCGTCCCCCGGTTTGCGTCCGGGAGTGCGTGGGATATCGCCGATTCCCGGAGCCAAACGAGAAAGAATCGGATCGAGCCGCTTGACCGTCTCCGGTTCACCGCCGATCATCATGCAGTAGCCTCGTTCCAAGCCCCACACGCCGCCACTGGTGCCGACATCCACGTAGTGAATTCCCTTTCCCGCGAGTTCCTTTGCACGGCGGATGTCGTCGACATAGTACGAATTACCGCCGTCGATGAGCGCGTCTCCCGATTCGAGGTGCGGCAGGAGGCTGGAAATGGTATCGTCTACAGCCGCCGCCGGCACCATCATCCAAATCGCCCGTGGCTTTTCCAGCTTCTTCACGAGATCTTTGAAGTCGGAAGCACCCACCGCTTTTTCCTTCGCAAGGTCTGCCACCACTTGTGGAGACCTATCGAAGACCACACATTGTTGGCCTCCCCTGATAAGTCTGCGCACCATGTTGGCGCCCATCCTCCCGAGCCCGATCATTCCAAGTTGCATGATGTGATTCCCTTTCCTAAAACGCTATTCTTTAAACTTCCGGTAGCGGCGAATCAAATTATTCGTCGAGCTGTCGTGCTCCAGTTTGGGTTCTTGCGGACTCTCGAGTTCCGGGATGATGCGCTTCGCCAGCACTTTTCCCAATTCGACGCCCCATTGGTCGAAGGAGTCGATCCCCCAGATAGTTCCCTGCGTAAAGACAGAGTGCTCATAAAGCGCCACAAACTTACCAAGCGCCTCAGGTGTGAGCCGCTCGGCAAGAATGGTATTCGTCGGGCGGTTGCCTTCGAAAACTCGGTGCGGGACGAGCCAGTCCGGAGTGCCCTCAGCTTTCACTTCCTCGCTGGTTTTGCCGAAAGCTAAAGCCTCGGCCTGCGCAAAGACGTTGGCAACCAGAGTGTCGTGATGGTGGCCTAGCGGGTTCAATGTGTGCCCGAAAGCGATAAAATCGCAAGGGATAAGCCTGGTCCCCTGGTGGATGAGTTGATAGAACGAGTGTTGGCCGTTGGTTCCCGGCTCGCCCCAATAAATCGGGCCGGTTTCATAGTCGACGTGTGCGCCGCTGAGCGTAACGTGTTTGCCGTTACTCTCCATCGTCAACTGCTGCAGGTACGCCGGAAATCGCTTCAGATATTGTTCGTAGGGCAATACAGCAACCGTTTCGGCTTTAAGGAAATTCGTGTTCCAGACGCCCAGGAGGCCCATGAGCACGGGCAGGTTGCGCTCGAAAGGAGCGGTGCGGAAATGCTCATCGATTTCGTGAAAGCCGCTCAGCATGGCTTGGAAGTTATCCGGACCGGCGGCGAGCATCGTCGAGAGGCCGATCGCCGAATCCATCGAGTAACGTCCTCCAACCCAATCCCAGAATCCGAACATATTGGCCGTGTCGATGCCGAACTTGGACACTTCTGCGGCGTTCGTCGAGACGGCTACAAAATGTTTCGCGACCGCCTTGTCGTCCCCGCCCAAACCTTTCAGCGCCCAGTCTCGGGCGGTCTGCGCGTTCGTCATCGTCTCTAGCGTCGTGAATGTTTTTGAAGAAATAATGAAGAGCGTTTCCGTCGGATCGAGATCCTGCACTGCTTCCGCGAAATCGGTGCCATCGACGTTGGAAACGAACCTAAACGTCATCGCGCGGTCGCTATAGTGCTTCAACGCCTCATACGCCATAACCGGTCCAAGATCGGAGCCGCCGATCCCGATGTTGATCACGTTGCGAATGCGCTTGCCGGTATGGCCCTTCCACGCGCCGCTGCGGACGCGCTCGCAGAATGCGGCCATCTTATCCAGCACCTCGTGGACGTCCGGAACGACGTTGTGGCCGTCGACGAGGATGGACGTCCCGCGCGGGGCTCGCAACGCGACGTGGAGCACCGCCCGATTTTCCGTTACGTTAATTTTGTCGCCCCGGAACATGGCGTCGATCCGCGAGCGCAAGCCGCATTCCCCGGCGAGCTGGAGGAGGAGCTTGACCGTCTCGTCGGTGATGCGATTCTTCGAGTAATCGAGGTAAAGTCCCGCCGCTTCGGCTGTCAGCCGCGTTCCGCGGCCGGGGTCGCTAGCGAACAACTGGCGAAGATGCAGCTTGCCGGTCTTTTCAACATGGGATTCAAGGTTTTTCCAGGCAGGACGTTCGGTCAGTGGGCGGGTTGTCGTTTGTTCCGCTGCTGTTTCCATATGTGCGCGCTCCTTTCGCCTAACTGGCCATCTTGAGCGCCGCACTCTTGTGCGCGATCACGTCCATAAGTTCGGTCCAGGACTTGACAAACGATTTGGCGCCTTCGTCCTGGAGTTGTGCGGCCAGTGCGTCGATATCGATGCCGGCCGCCGAGAACTTCTTGAGAACCTCTTCCCCGTCGCCGCCGTCCGGACGCATCGTGGCGCCGAGTTCCCCGTGATCGGCGAGGGCTTTCAAAGTCGATTCGGGCATGGTATTCACGGTGAAAGGCGCCGCTAGGGCTTTGATGTAGAGAGTGTCCGAAGCCTTCGGATCCTTCGTTCCCGTGCTGGCCCAGAGTAGACGTTGTGGACGGGCGCCGAAGTTATAAACACGCTGCCAGCGCTCCGAGATCAGCAGATCGCAATACGCTTTGTAGATACGCTTTGCGATCGCGATGCCGAGTTGGTTGCGCAGGTCGGCGGGTACCTTATCCGCCACCGGCGTGTCCCAGCGGCTGACAAAAATTGAAGCGACGGAACCGACCTTGGGATTTAGCCCCGCCTCGATTCGCCGTTCGACGCCCCGCAGATACGCATCCGCGGCCGCGAGATATTGCTCGCGCGAAAACAGGAGGGTCACGTTGATAGGGATGCCGGAGAAGATCGCTTCCTCAATGGCTGGCAAGCCCTCTTTGGTGCCGGGAATCTTGATGAACAGGTTAGGGCGCGCCGCCCGGGCAAACAAGTCTTTGGCTGCGGCAATCGTGCCCTTGGTGTCGTAGGCCAGCTCCGGCGAAACTTCCAGCGACACCCAGCCATCGACGCCGTTGGTGCGGTCGTGGACTGCCCGGAACAGATCCGCGGCTTGTGTCAGGTCTTCCAGCGCGAGATCGAAGAAGAGCGCCTCGCCAGATTCGCCGCTCCGCAATTTCTCCCGGATCGGCGCGTCATAGGCGGTGCTGTTCTTGATGGCGTGGTCGAAGATCGTCGGATTCGACGTCAGCCCCGTCACCGCGAGATCGTTGATATACTGCCCGAGTGTGCCGCTGGTGAGCAGGTCGCGGGTGATGTTGTCGAGCCAAAGGCTCTGGCCGAGATTGTGGAATGCTTGTGTCGCTTTCATCGTTTTACCTCAGTTCAATAGAATAGACGCTGTTACTAGGGATCTGATGCGCCAACGTTATGATCGGCGTCATATTACAGATTACAGGACGCTTTCAGGAGTTCACATGCCGACGTTCACGACGATCATGCCGGTCCTGCGTGCGGGATCTCTTCACCGGATCGGGGATGAAGTTGAAATCGTGTGGCCGCTGGAGACGATGGACTGCGGAGTCGCATGGCCCTGCGGGCCACCAATGTGGATGAAGAATTTCAACCCGTAACCGAGCCGTGACCGGCAGGGAGTGCCCATGGGCCTGCGGCCCACCCAAGGTGATGAAGAACAACGGCCGTAACCGAGCCGCGCCCGGCAGGAAGCGGAAATAGCCCGTGATTTTCTCGACATGTTCTTCAACGGAGTGCCCATGGGCCTGCG
>JBEKUT010000204.1:0-12025 GCA_049514735.1 Bryobacteraceae bacterium | reverse complement strand
ATCGGCAGTGGCGGCGGATTTAGCGGCCGTAGTGGTGGATACAGCACCGGCAGCGGTTGGAGCGGAAGCACCAGCGGTTCCAGCGCATCCACTTTATCGAGTCCTGGACTCGCCGGCGGCGGCCATATGAGCAGCGGGGGCGGCCACAGGTAATTCTATTTCAGGTTCTTCTCGAAGAACCCGGTAGTCAGTTCCAATAGGTCCTTGCGATACGGTCCGGTTACGCCGTGAGTTTTTTGCGGAAACGGGACCATAGCGAAGGACCTATTTGCTTTTTCGAGCGCCACAAACAACTGGGCGCTGTTTTGGAACAGGACGTTGTCGTCTTCAATGTTGTGAATGACTAACAACGTAGACTTGAGCTTGTCGGCGTAGGTCACGGCAGAACTCGCGCGATAGCCTTCCTCATTTTCCGCCGGCGTCCCGAGATAGCGCTCGGTGTAGATGGTGTCGTAGTTATGCCAGTTGGTAACGGGCGCGCCGGCAATCCCCGCCTTGAAGACATCGGGCGCGTTGAACAGCGAATTGAGCGTCATGAAACCGCCGTAGCTCCAGCCATAGATCCCGATGCGCGCCGCATCCACGAAGCCTTGCGCGATGAGGTATTTCACACCTGCGAGCTGATCCTCCAGTTCGACTTTTCCGAGGCGGCGGTAGAGCGGCGCTTCGAAGGCGTGGCCGCGGCCTGTAGAACCACGATTGTCGAGCGCCCAGATCAAGAAGCCCTTGTGCGCGAGCACCTGGTCCCAATTGAGTCCAGCCCAGGAGTTTCGAATCGACTGCGCGCCTGGTCCGCCGTAGACCATTACGATAGCCGGATACTTCTGGTGCGGATCGAAGTTCGCGGGTTTGATTATTCGCGCGTAAAGCGGTGTTCCGTCCGCTGCGTTCAGAGTCGCGATTTCGGACGGCAAGATTTCGTATTCCTGGAGCGGCTTGCGATCCGGCTCTTTATAAACCGCCCACTCCGAGCCGTCGTTCTTGTAGAGCGTCTTCGCGGGCGGGGTGGTCAGATTTGAAAATGTGTCCATGTAGTACGCAGTGGTGGGCGACATTGAGATCGAGTGGGTGCCGGGGCCCTGCGATATTCGGGTCTTGCCTTGGCCGTCGAGGCGCACCGAATACAACTGCCGTTCGAGCGGGCTCGCCTCGGTTGAAACGTAGTACACCATTCCGCGATTTTCATCCAAGCCGGCGATCTCACTGACCTCCCAATTGCCTGCGGTCACGCGGTTGATCTGTTTGCCATCGAGCGAGTAAAGATAAAGGTGCCGGAATCCGTCGCGTTCGCTGGACCAGAGAAAGCGCGTCGGAGCGCCGTCGAGGAAACGGAATTCGTCCGATACGTTGATCCAAGAGCGGTCCGTTTCGTGAATGATGATCTTGGCCGCGCCCGTGGACGCGTCGGCAAGCAGCAGGTTCAGCTCATCCTGGACGCGATTGAATCGCTCTACCGCGAGTTGCTTCGAATCGGGAGTCCAGTAGACGCGAGCCAGTAAGTGGCCGCGCGTTTCACCGAGATCCATCCAGCAGGTCTGGCCTCCGGCTGCGCCGATCACGCCCAAGCGAACGTCGGCGTTGGGCGTTCCGGCCTGCGGATAGCGCTCCGGCTCGGCTTTGGCGCGGAGCCCGGTCAGATCCACTTGCGGGTAGACGAACTCGCGCGCGACGTCGAACTGCATGTACGCGATGCGCTGCGAATCGGGCGACCACCACCAAGCGGTGCCGAGATCCAGTTCTTCCGGATAAACCCAATCCAATTCGCCGTTCAACAGGGTGGGCGTGCCATCGTGGGTCAATTGCGTCACGTCCTTCGAAGCCACGTCGAGAGTGTAGAGGTCGTGATCGCGGCGGAACGCGACGCGCTTCCCGTCGGGTGAGAGCTTCGCATCGCGCTCTTCAACGGCGGTAGCCGTAAGCTGGTCCCATTTGCGCGAATCGAGGTGAAACAGAAACAGGTCGCCCTTGGCGGAGATCAGCAACTGCTTGCCATCGCCAGACCATTGCACGGACTCTTCGGAGACGCGGCGGTTCTGCCAATCGAATACTTCCGGCTCGGGCGGAGCAACGGCGGCGGATTCGAGCGGATCGAGCGACAGGAGTTCCTTTTCCGATTTGGCGGGGACGTCGTAAAGCATCGCCTTCTTTTCTTGAATGGTGATGAACCGTTTGCCATCGGGCGCCCAGATGGGCGTGCCACCGGAGCCTCCGCGGCGGCCGGGCTTTTCCAGCAGGGCGTCGATAGTGACGGGCTTTTTCGCGGCGGGAAGGACGGTTGTGAAGGCGAGGAGAAGCAGAAACGGACGCAGCATGTATTGATTCTAGCGGGCAGGTATCTGGGCAGGCTCAATCTCGCGCACGAACCTGAGCATCGATACGATAAAGTGATTGGTTGACCCATGAGTATCGAAATCCCGAAGCCTGAGCTTGAGCGTCGCGTCCGGGAAGGCGTTCAAAGCGGCCGGTTTCAGGACGTCGAAGACCTGCTCACCAAAGCTCTCTATGCGCTATCGGAATCGACCGCCGCGCGGCGCTCTGGCTTTTGCGGCGAAAACGCGAAATTATGGGGGCGGAGGTGGCCGTGTCTAGCGAGGAAAAAATCGACTGGTCGGGATGCCCGCTCGTTGAAATCAAGCCGGGAGTGCAAAGCGGCGCTCCAGTACTGCGCGGTACGCGGATGCCGGTGAGCGCCATTGTCGATAACTTCGACTATGGCCTGAGCGTGGCGGAGATCGCTGAGCAATTTGAAATTTCACCTGAGCGCGTCGAAGCGGTTGTGACTTACGCTAAGAGCCATCGCGTTGCGCATCCTGTTCGATAAAAACGTTCCAGTTGGCGCGCGTTCCTTCCTGTCGGCGCATGAAGTTGATACGGTTGTGGAGATGGGCTGGCCTCGCCCTCGTCGTGCTTGGCTCGAACATCTGGCCGGTGGTGCAAAACCACGGCGCGGCGATAACCGCAAGTGTCGATGCCTCCACGCCGGGAGGCTATGCATTTATCGAAATGCCGCTTCCGCCGAAACCTCGAAGAAAGGCCGCGCTTTGAGCGGTGACGACGAAATGCCACGGGCACAGCCGCAATTCGTTCACCTCTCCGAAGTCGGGGTGTGGAAGGCGATCGCCGACGATGCCGGCGGCGCTGTCGAAGTAACTCGCCCGGCCGCCGAGCTGACGGTACGCTTGATGGCGCGCGCCAGACAGTCCGGAGCCAAGCGGAATGCAAGAGCGGGCGCGCTGTCCTAGGCGGCGGTTGGTCGGGCGAATAATCCGCAAGATTGTCTTGGCGGTCAACGATGGAGAGCCGGGAAGCTACACGCTGATCGAGGCGCCCAGCAAATAATCGTGGTCCCATCGCGGCCGAACCTACTTCACCGTCTGGCGAGCCAAAGAGCGTCGGCGATAATGGAAGCACGTGAAACGCGCACTCCTCGTATTTTTCACCCTCACCTTGCTTCTTCCCGCGCAGCCGCATGGAAAGAAGCCGAAACTTCTTCTGGCAGTGGTGGTCGATCAGTTCCGCTACGACTATCTTCTGCGGTTCCGTAACGACTACAAGGCGGGCTTCGCTCGCATCCTGGAACATGGCGCTGTTTTTACGGATGCGCATCATCAGCATTTCCCGACGGTCACGGCGGTGGGCCACTCGACGTTTCTCACGGGCGCCACGCCATCTATTAGCGGGATCGTTGGAAACACCTGGTACGACCGCGAAACGGGCAAGGAAGTGACCAGCGTGAGCGATCCCACCGTACAACTTCTCGGTGGCGTGGCTGGTAAATCCGGGTCTTCGCCGCATCGGATGTTTGGGAGCACACTGGGCGACGAACTCAAGATGGATGGCGCGGGCGTCAAGGTAGTCGGGATCTCGATTAAGGACCGGTCCGCGATTCTCCCGGCCGGTCACATGGCCGACGGCGCTTACTGGTTCGATGGGGCCACGGGCAACTGGGTCAGCAGCAGCTACTATTTCAAAGATCTGCCGGAGTGGGTCAAGACATATAACCAATCGCGTCCCGCCGACAAGTATCTCGGGGCGGAGTGGCTCCCGTTCGATGCGAAACCGGGCACGGCCGAGCCATACAAAAAGATGCAGGCGCAGCCCGGACCGGTATTCTACAGTACGCTCGAAGCGACGCCCTTCGGCAACGAGATCATTGAATCGATGGCGGAGCAAGCCATCGCGGCGGAGCACCTGGGCAAGCATCCTGGAACGGACATTCTCACCGTCAGCTTTTCCGCGAACGACTACGTCGGTCATGAGATGGGGCCGGATTCACCGGAGGTCCACGATATCTCCGTGCTCACGGATCGGGTGCTGGGAAAGTTGTTCGAGTATATCGACTCGCAAATCGGAGCTGAGAACGTCCTCTTCGTGATGACCGCGGATCATGGCGTCACGCCGGTTCCGGAAGTGAATCGGGCGCGCCGGATGCCGGGGGGCCGCATTCCTCAGAAGGACATCCTTGACGCCGTTCAAAACGCACTGTCCGCGAAATTCGGCGACGGAAAATGGATTGTTGGCAACGCGGGACCGGTGCCCTATCTGAATTACGATCTGATCGCCGAGAAGAAACTGGACCCGGCGGCGGTAGAAGAAGAAGGGGCGGAGGCGCTTCGCAAGCTACCGCACATCTTCCGCGTCTATACGCGATCCGAAATTATGGCTGGAAGGGTCGCGGAAGATTACGTGGCGCGCGACATCCGCAACGGATTTTTCGCGAAGCGCTCCGGCGATTTGTTCCTTGTTCCGGAGGCATACTATTTCGTGGACGAGAGCTCGAGCGGGCACGGCACGTCGCACGGGACACCTTTCAACTACGACACGCACGTACCGATCATCTTCATGGGAGCGATGATTAAACCGGGGAAATACAACGCGCCGGTAGTCGTGAACGACATTGCGCCGACGCTTGCCGCGATTCTCGAAGTCGAGGAACCTAGCGGTTCGGTGGGACGGATACTTTCCGAGATACTAGAGTAATCACCATGAGCAAAGTCCTTGTGATTACGGGCGACGCCGGCGAATCCTATGAAGCGCTCTATGCCGTTCACCGTTTCCGGGAGGCTGAATGGGACGCGGTGGTCGCGGCTCCAGCGCGGCGGCGGCTGCACCTCGTTATGCACGACTTCGAACCGGGTTGGGACACCTACGTGGAGCGGCCCGGATACGGTCTCGACGCGGATATCGCTTTCGAGGACGTTCGCGCTGCGGATTATGAGGCGGTCCTCATTCTAGGCGGGCGCGCGCCGGAGTATCTTCGCAATAATGCGCGGGTGCTCGAAATCGTGCGGGAGTTCGAGCACGCGGGTAAATGGATCTTCGCGATCTGCCATGGCGTCCAGATACTGGCCGCGGCGGGTTTGATTTCGGGAAGGCGGGTGACCTGCTACGAACACGTCAGGCTCGAAGCGGAGCAGGCTGGGGCCACTTACGTCACCGATCAAGCGGTTTGCGATGGGCGGATGGTGACGGCGCAAACGTGGCAGTCGCATCCGGAGTTTTATAGGGAGATTTTTGTACGGCTGGCAGGGAAATCGGAGGCGGCGGGATTGTAGTTCAAAGGGAGCGCGGAATACCGCTCCCTGCCGGTCACGGCTCGGTTACGGTTAGAGTTGCGGAGGGTTGCGGAGGGTTGCGGAAAGTTTCGAGGGTTACGGAAAGTTGCGGAGGGTTGCGGAGGGTTCGATGCGCGTTAGACGTGTTCGGTCTCAGGAACACCTGTTCGGGTCCGCATAACTATCTCGTGAATGGGCTGGATTCTGGAGATGCGCTTGCGGCAATCGTAAAACTGAACCTTACAGAATTCGCAATGATAGAGAGTTCCGCCGAGCTTCTGCTGCAGGAAACTCCAGGGCGCCCGCACGACGCGGTCGGCGAGCGACTTCGATTCGAGCGTGAGAACTTGTGCCGTGGCGCAGCACGGGCAGGTGGCATGGCGGGCCTCCGGCTTCGCCGCCCCGAGAAACCCTGCCAGCCGCTGCATTACGGGCCGGTCTCTTAGAGTGCATTGCAAATGGATACGCACGGTGACCCCAGAATATTGGGGAAACCGTTGATGCGGATGAAATCCCAGTACTAATTTAATCTAGTACCAGATATGGATCGTACGGGTTAAGGAGTTTGGGGATCGGGGAGCGGCTGCTCACCTTCCCGCTCGGCAATTTCAGCTGCTTCGGGCCCACCTTTGACGTAGTCCTCAATGAGCTGCAGAGCGCGATCGACGTTTTCGGCGGCGACGCGCACTTCGAACGGCAGATTCGGCAAGACGGAATCTCCCACGATCACCGCCGCGATGCCGCTTGCTTCGAGCAGGCCCTTGATCTCGGTAGCTTCGAACTCGGCCGTCGTGCTGCCCTCAGAGTGAAAGATCGCCTCCGACAAATCCAGATAGTGGGAGGGATCCACCTGGTCCACGTCGTCGGGCAGAGGATGATCGGCAATTACTTGCTCGGCCCTCTCGGCCTGGCCGGCGGGCACCTGCACTTCATAAGCGCCTTCGGGCACTCCCGGCGCGCCATCGTCGAGAATGATGGGTGAGAGTCCGTCCGCGATGAGGAGGTCTGAAATGGTTTCGCAGTCTTCCTGGGCGCTGCTGTCCATTGACCGGTAGACAGTAACCAGTTCGGGTTGGCCGTTCATAGTTTGAGGATACCAATGTGGCGCTAGCGAGGAGTGGCCAAGGGAGTGCACTGATATGAACGGGAGGAGATAAAACTATGAAAAGATTCATCGCACTTGCAGTATTTTTTGCAGTATCGGTAGCGGCGGTACCGGCGGCCATGGCGGATAGCGTTGTTGTCGTGAGAACGCATCACCGCCGCCACCATCGGCATCATCATCACACTGTTGTGGTGGTTCGCCATTAATCCAACGGGCTTTCGGCCGCGGCGCGTAAGAGCATCCGAAGCCGCAGCCGGGGCTGTACAATGAGTCGAGTAAGCAGTGCGAAAAATTGGAATAAGCTGCATTGAAACCTGCTTACATGGGTGAGCCGCGAATCGATTATTACGAGGTCGCGGATTTTCAGGGCGTTCCGTCGTCCGTCATGGGACGATCTTGCACGGCAGGAGACGAAATACCGAAAGACGAGCGATCGCGCTTTGTCCTTTATACTGGAAAAAATCACGGGCGATTTCCGGTCCCTGCCGGTCACGGCTCGGTTAAGGTCGAGATTCTTCATCAGTGTCCCAAATCCACGATGGGGCTAGCGTGATGTGTCCTTGAAAGGTGTTCTGGTTTCCCATACTGGGGTCCCATCCTAAGTGGACTTGCGAGCGGGATGTCACAAGAAACCGCAAGGGATACCGCAACACGATATTGCGATTCCATGTGACAGTCATCATGCTGTCGTTGGGAGTGAAGTCTAATCCGATCTCATAGCTTCCCGGCGAAGTAAATGGCACTGCGATTCTACGCTCGTCCGGATTCAAAATCGAATCTTGGGAGATCAGACGGATGCGGCCTTCGTCCGCGCATTCGACGGATAACATATATCGCGAACCGAATTCGCCGGTGGAAATCAGTGGTTGTTTGCTGGAGGGACATGGTCCGGTGAAATCGAAAACCGCTGCGATGTGGAGGGCCGGATTCAGCAAGGGCCGAAATCTGTCGATGGGGCTGAACCAGCTCGCGAGATTGACATAAGAAGCGGGGCTCGATTGAACGAACTGGTCATAGGGTCCCTGGATTCCGAGAGCTAGGTTTGCCGTGATGGAGTAAAGAAGCATGGCCGTCACGCCGATCATGGCGGCGATTCTGAGTGACTTTGGCCGGATAGTTGTCAACAGAAGACTTGCGGCTACGCAGGCGACTAACAATAAATAGGGTAGGAAATCGACGTCGTAGCGCTGCGACGAAAACGGCACGGCGATGAGAACCAGGACTGTTCCGGCGACAGTGGCCAACATGGCTGCCAGCAAGCCAAAGACTGCGCGGTGGTTGGTCCACAGTTCGCGCCAGACCGGCACCAAGAATACTACAAGAATGAGCGGGCACACCGTCAAGACGCCGCCAATGGGTTCCAGAAAATAGTTGGTTGTCAAATCCCTGGTGAATGAATCGAGCGGGTCGCCTAGGGCGAGGCGTACAAATGGGAACTCTGGAACAAGCTCCGGCGGACAAAGCAGCAAATAATAGACGCCGTGCACGAAATTAGAGGGCGACAGATGGAAATTTCGATACGAGTCGCCGCCCATGAGATAGCGAGTGCCGAATTCCAGGGGGTTGTCGAATCTCGCGTAATTGTAGGCGAGAATTGCGAGACCGCAGAGGATAACCGGCGCGATAAAGGCGAGCATGTCTTTGCGAAACAGGGAGCGTCCTTGAAAGAGGAGAAGAACAAGAACGGCGACGGCTGCAATTCCGAGATGGGGTCGCGCGCCGATCGCAAGGCCGAACGATAATCCTGCTAGCGACGCACCGAGCAGAGAACAGACGACGAAACCCGATCGTCTGTTCCACGCGCCCAGTCTGAATGTGAAATAGAAACCTGCACTCAAACAGAAGTATCCGCACGCGATTGCGACTTCGTAGACTTTCACTCTGTGGAGCAGAAACGGTACCGATTGGGCCACGCCGAGAGCGAACAGGAAGAGAGCGTAGAGACTGACCGGCAATCGAATGGAGAGAGCGGCGAGAATGCGCGTGAATAGCGCCGATAAAAACAAATAGCCGCCGAGCGCAAACAGGAAGGCCGCGAAATTTTCCGGAAGATCGTGCCGGGTGATGAGATAAAAGGGAGTGAACAGCAGCAGCGCGGGCGTTGCTCCGTGATAGAGATAATAGTGCCGTTTGTAGAGCACGGCGTCGAGAAGGCGGTAGGGTCTGTTAATGCGGTCGCTCCAGGGATCGGGGAGGGCGAGCAAGGCGGGCGATGGTTCTACTGGCAGGCGCAGGTGGCCATGCGCGAATGCGCGGCCAAGGAGGTCGTAGTATCCTTCGACACCGTTGCTTCCGGAAACAACCGAATGATCTAGCAGAGCAAAGCGCTGATGTTCGGCTCCGATACCGATGATCCAGAAATAGAGAGCGCCTACGGCCAGTCCCGTGGCGACTCGAACGGCCCGGTGCGCGGCGTTGCGAACGGTCATTGATACTGGAGCAACTTCGAGACGGCGGCGATCACCTGCGGGTCGCGCTGGGCTTCCACTTCATCGCCCTTCTCGACGCCGAGGCCCTGATTGACGATCTCCTGCGTGAGACGGCTTTGAATCCACGCGCGATCGGCAACCCACTCGCCGACATTCGGCTGAATGCCGCGTTCCGCCACGAAGACCTGGAACTGATCGAGGATCTGTGGAGTCACTTCGAATGAATCGGCGATCTTATTGTGCCGCAGATATTCAGTGGAAAAACCCGTGAGCGATCCGCTGGCGTCGAGAGCGAGCCGCAAGCGCGTTGGGGCTTCGGGCTGGACGATAAAATCGGGCTGTATTCCGCCGCCCCCGCGCACGATGCGTCCGGAATCGGTTTTGTATTCCTGCTTCGACAGCTCGATCTCGAGTTGGCCGGTGCGCAACGGCTTCTGGATGGATCTGCCGCTGGGCGTGTAGTAGAACGCCGTGGTCAGTGCTACGCCGGTGTTGCCGGTCAGATTAAAGACGTTCTGCACCAGCCCTTTGCCGTAGCTCGGCAATCCGATGACGGTGGCGCGATCGTGATCCTGCAACGCGCCCGTGAGAATCTCGGAGGCGCTGGCGGTTTTTTCGTTTATTAGCACGGCAAGCGGAAACGTGTAGGGCCGCGCGAGGTTCGGAACGTCGGCTGTCTCGCCCTTAATCGACCGGCCTTTCACGCTGAGGATGGTTTGTCCGGGCTGTAAGAAGAGCGCGGCTCCGGCGAGCGCGGCCTGCACGACGCCTCCAGGATTGTTGCGCAGATCGAGGACCAGGCCCTTCAGCTTATCGCCGCCGAGTTTCTCGATCGCTTCTTTCAATTGACGGCCCGTATTCGGATCCCAACTGGTGATGCGAATGAAGCCGACATCCGGTTTGATGAAGAACGCGCGGTCGACGCTGGGCGTGTCGACCAATTCCGGGTTCAGCGTGAACTGTAGCAGGCGCGCATCGCCGGGCCGGCGGACGATGAGGTAGGCAGTCTTCTGACGCGCCTGACCCAGGTATCCGATCAACTGCTCGGCATCCAGGCGATTGAGCGCGACATTGTTGACGGCGAGAATTTCGTCGCCGGGCGTAAGGCCGGCCTTCGCCGAAGGCGTTCCCTGCGCGGCTTGCAGCACGACGACGCGTCCCGGCAAAATCGACACGACAGTTCCGAAGCCCTTTTGTTCGGAGCGCTCCATTTGCTTGAGCTGTTCAAACTGGCCGGGATCGAAGAAGACGGAGTGAGGATCGAGGCGCTGCAACATACCGGGGATCGCGCCCTGATAGATGGCGTTTTCAGTGTTGACAGGATCGGCCGCGTGCTGCTGCGCGATGGAGAGGACCTGGGTAAACTTCCTGAGCGTGGCCTCCAAATCGGTTGTCGCGGGAGGTTGAAAGAAAAGGAAAAGCGAAAGAATCACCGGGTGTACCGCAGACTTTTCCGGGCTTCCGCCCGCTCCAGCGCAAGCTCGATCAGACGATCGATGAGCTTGGGCATGGGCAGGCCGCTATGTTCCCACATTTTGGGATACATACTGATGGAAGTGAAGCCGGGAATGGTATTGATCTCGTTGATGTAGAACTTGCCGGTCGCGTTCTCCAGCAGAAAATCGACGCGGGCCATGCCTTCGCAATCGACAGCGCGATAGCATTCGACGGCGAGACGGCGCACTTCGGCGGTCTGCTCCGGCGTGAGATCGGCGGGGAGGACGGTCTTCGCGGCATCGAGAAGATACTTGTCTTCGTAATCGTAGAAGTCGCGCGAGGGGAGAATTTCGCAGGGGATGGCCGCTTGGGGATCGCGATTGCCCATCACAGAGCACTCGAATTCACGGCCGGCGATGGCTCGCTCGATGATGGCTTTGCGGTCGAATTTGAGCGCTTTGTCGATGGCCTTTTGCAGCTCGTCGTCGTTGCTGGCTTTCGAGATTCCAACGGAAGATCCTAAATTCGCGGGCTTCACGAAAACCGGATAACCGAAGGCAGACGACGCAGGGCGATCGTCTGCCCCACTAACCACAACATATTCGACAACAGGCAGACCGCGCTCGCGCGCCAGCCGCTTCATGATCTCTTTGTCCATCGAAACGGACGAAGCCAGCACGCCCGCGCCGACATAGGGAAGCTCCGCGAGCTCCAGCAGACCCTGGACGGTGCCGTCTTCGCCGAACGTTCCGTGCAGCACTGGGAATACGACGTCGATCTCGGGGTTTCCGTTAGGCTCCGGCGTAATCGGTTTCGGACGCCATTTGCCTTCTCTCGAAATGACGTAGTGGATCACTTTGTATTTGGCCGGATCGAGCGCTTCGATAATGGATTTGGCAGAACGCAGCGAGATGTCATGCTCGCCGCTGCGGCCGCCATAGATCACTGCCACGCGCAGTCTCATTCGCTTACAAGATTCCTTTTCCCATCGCGGACATTACCAATTCGACGGCCAGCACGGCGGTGCGGTTGCTCTCGTCGATCACAGGGTTCACCTCGACAATTTCCATGGCGCGCATTTTTCCGCAGTCGCAAACCACTTCCATGGCCAGATGCGCCTCGCGATAAGTGAGTCCGCCGCGCACTGGAGTTCCGACGCCGGGCGCCTCCTGCGGGTCGATGGAATCCATGTCGAGCGAGAGGTGGAACCCGGAGGTTCCGTCCGACGCGATGCGGATGGCGTCGTCCAAGACGGCTCCTAAGCCGCGCTCATCGATCTGCCGCATGGTGAACGCGGACACGCCCGACTGTTGGACGTGCTGGCGTTCGACTTCGTCGACAGAACGGAGTCCGATAATGGCGATGTTCTTCGGATCGATTTTCGGACTGTAGCCGAAAATGCCGGTCAATTCCGGCGGCCCGAGTCCCGCGATGCAGGCGAGCGGCATGCCATGGACGTTGCCGCTGGGGCTCGATTCCGGCGTGTTCATGTCGGCATG
>JBEKUT010000203.1:0-12081 GCA_049514735.1 Bryobacteraceae bacterium | reverse complement strand
TGAATCCCGCGGGCACGAAGCTGATGTATGGAGCGCAATTTGGCGGTGAGGGATCCGGCGAGGCGGACGTGATTGCAGGACTTGCGGTGGATTCATCCGGAAACGCATACCTTACCGGCTCCACTAATTCCGGTGATTTTCCGGTCACGGCCGGGGCATTTCAAACTGTTCCGACGAATACTATCGAAGTTGCATTTGTCTCGAAGCTCAACGCGGCGGGCAGCGCGTTGGTCTATTCCACCTTCTTGGGAGGCAGTTCCCTGGATCTCGCCAAACAGATTCGGGTGGATGCGCAAAGCGACGCCTACGTTCTCGGCGTGACGGATTCCAGCGATTTCCCGCTGACTGCCAACGCCTATCAAGTGGCAGGCGCCGGGATCAACCTGGCCGGATTTCTCACCGAGTTTAAGCCGGATGGCTCGGGTCTGATATCCTCCACTTACGTCGCCGGGGTTTTTGGTTTGTCCGCGGCGGCCAATGTACTGACAAGCGTCAATGCCTTTGACATCGATAGTGCGGGCGACGTCTTTCTTACGGGCCAGGCTATGACCGGTCTCCCGATGACGCGTGGCGCGCTGCAATCATGCCTGGCGGGAGGCGGCGTCGATATGTTTGCCGCCGGGTTGACACCGCAAGGCAAGTTGGCGGCTTCCACCTATTTAGGCGGGTCCAGTTACGACGGGGCACAGGTTATCGCCGTAAATCCGGATGGCACGGTGACCGTGGCAGGCACTACCTCATCTTCGGATTTCCCCATCACGACAGGTTCGGAACCAGGCGTCATCGATTATGTGGTGGCACGATTTCAGATCGCCAACGCCAGCCGCCCGGACACGCCCTGTATGGCGCTGGTTCTCGAAAACAGCGCCAGCCTGATCGAGAAAACCATAGCTCCGGGAGAACTGGTGACGCTGCGCGGCAATCATTTTGGCCCGGACACAGGGCAGGAGGGCGCGGCCGATTCGTCTGGCCTCCTTCCCACGTCGCTGGCCGGTGTGCGCGTCATCTTCGACGATATTCCAGCGCCGCTGCTCTACGTGCAATCGCAACAGATCAATGCGCAGGCGCCATTCGAGCTAGCCGGTCGGCAATCGACCGCGGTCCACGTGGAGTATGAGGGCGTGGCGAGCCAGACCGCGCGGATCGTGGTGCAGGACGCTGCGCCCGATTTCTTCCAGATACCTTCTTCCAACCCGAATCAAGCTTACCCGCCTCCGCGGGGTGTCATCTTTAATGAGGATGGCAGTCCGAACTCTCCGTCGAATCCAGCGCCGGTTGGGTCGACCGTGTGGATTCTCGGGACCGGCGGAGGTGTGTTCACTCCTGCGCTTGCCACTGGAACGGTGGCTCCGCTGTCCCCACTGTCGAACCTGGCTTTGCCGGTGACAGTGTCGATCGATGGCGGCATCCCCGCAACGGTCGCTTACGCTGGGTCATCGCCCACGGCCCCTTCCGGCGTGTTTCAGATCAATTTTGTTGTCCCGCCCGTCTTAAGTGGTCAGTCCATCCACACCGTATATGCGGCCATTGGGTCCGTTGTCACGAACCTGGTGTCGATTGCGATTCGGTAAGAACTCGCGTGTATGTAGATGAGACTCACAGAAAAGGTTTCATGACCCAGCCCCGTGTACAATTGTCTTGGCCTTTGCGCCACGCATGCTGGGCGATCTCATAGCCGGCCGCTACAGAGTTGAAGCCGAGCTCGGCCGCGGCGGCATGGGCGTTGTACTCCGTGCCCATGATACGCGGCTGAACCGCACCGTCGCCGTGAAGATGCTGCCCTCCGACGCCACTCAATCCGACCTTATGCGGCAGAGCCTCGCCTCGGAAGCACGTATCGCCTCCGCACTGAACCACCCCGGCATTGCCACCGTGTACGACTTCATCGAGCAAGACGGAGCCGCATTCATCATCTACGAATTCGTTCCCGGCCACACGTTGCGCCGGCACCTGGAGTCCGAGCGTCTCAACTTCAGCGAGACCCTCAATGCAGCCCTGCAGTTGACTGAAGCCCTCACCGCCGCGCATGACAACGGTATTACCCATCGCGACCTGAAGCCCGAGAATATCATGGTCACACCGGAATCAAGCGGCGGTTGCCGCATGAAGATCCTCGATTTCGGTCTCGCCAAGCAGTTGCAACAGCCGTGTAATATTGAATCGGCCACGCTCACGCAAACCGTGCTTGCTCAAACGGCGCCGGGTTTCCAGCGCGGAACGATAGCCTACATGGCTCCGGAGCAGCTAGAAGGCAAGCGGGCGGACGCTCGTACCGACATCTACGCGCTCGGCCTGGTGCTCTATGAAATGGCGGCCGGCGTCCATCCGTTTCGCGGCGCAACGCTAGCGGCAACCATCGCGAACTCACTCGCCATTACGGCTCCGCCGCCCTCACGGCACAATTCCACGCTGTCGGCCGAGTTCGACTACGCCGTCTTAAAATGCCTCCGTAAAAACCCCGCCGACCGTTTCCAATCCTCGCGCGAGATACTTGTCGATCTCCGTATCATGACGCAGGATCGGAATTCCGCTCCTGCGCAGGCGGACATCGCATCCAGCAAGCCTGGCGTCGCCCGCCGCATCTCTTCTCTAGTAGTGCGTCATGGTTGGGAATTCCTGCATGTTCGCCTGTGCATCTGGTGCATCATGTTAGCCTACGTGGCGTGGCGATTCCGCCTCGCAACACCTGGGGACGCAGGCTTGGCCATGTTCTTCGCCGCTCTGATCTGCACGACCGCGCTGTCGGTATTGCTCTTCACTCTTCTTTACACGCACTTTGCCGACAAGGACCGCCTCGCGGCGGAGGTGCGCCGGATGACGCCGTGGTTCCGCGTTTTGAGCGTTGTGATAGGGTTGATTGCTTGGGTTATGGCCGTAATGGTTGCCGCCAACCATACAGTTCTCGCGGTGGTTCTGATTCTCATGGGCACAAAATTCGGGGTTATGGTTCTCACGCTTAAGTCCACTATGGACCGCAGGATACTGTCCTCAAGGGACCTCACCTGACCCGATTCCGCTTGTCGGCCGCGTGAGTTCGAGACGGGTCCGGACCAGGCAGCCAATTGGCATGTACGATGAGTTCCATAGAGAGAATTTCATGACCGTACTCACGCGATTGGAGGAATGGAAGGCGCGCGGCGTGATATCGCCGGAGCAGCACGCACACCTGGCAGGCCTCGCCCGTGGAGAACCCTTATCGGTTGCCCTGGAGCTGAACGTTGTCCTGTACGCTGGTGTTCTGGCGTTTGCCGCCGGCCTCGGCTGGACCGTCAGCACCTGGTCCCGGCAACTGGGTGACCTCCTCGTCTTGACCATCCTCTCGGCAATTCTCGCTTTCTGTTCTTGGTACTGCTTCTCTCGCGCGCCCGCCTGGTCGCCCGCGGAAACGCCTTCTCCCACCCTTGGATTCGACTACGTGATTTACCTCGGCAGCCTGACGTGGATGGTTGAACTGGCTTACCTCGAGAACCGGTTTCACGTGCTCGCCGGACAGTGGGATCTTTATCTCCTGGCGACTGCCGGTCTCTTCTTCTTCCTCGCCTATCGTTTCGACAATCGCTTCGTGCTGTCGCTCGCGTTGTCGTCGCTGGCGGGATGGTTCGGACTCACCATCTCGCACTGGCCGTCACATCGGGACGCAACGTACCGGCAGTATGCGATTCTCTACAGCCTGATCGTCGGCGCCGCCGCAAGTTTGCTCCACCGTCGCGGCCTGAAACGGCATTTCCTTGGCGCCTATCTGAATATCGCGGCCAACGTTCTCTTTTTGGCACTGCTGTCGGGGGTCTTCAATCGGGACGGTTACATGGTCTGGTTTCTCGCTCTCCTGGCGGCCTGTGGCGCGTCTCTCGCCTGGGGCGTGGCGCGGAGGCAGTTTTCCTTTGTCGCTTACGCGGCTGTCTATGGCTACGTGGGTGTCAGTTCGATCCTTATCCGAGACATAAATGACGAGACCGCGGTCCTGAGTTATTTCCTGTTTACCGGCGTCGCCATGCTTGCCGGGCTGGTGACGATCGCACGCCGCTTCGGGAGAGAAGCGTGAGAGCCTACAGCACATCCAGCGAAGAAGCTCTGCGCACCCGCAGTATGCTAAAGGACTGGTCCAGCGAAGGTTTCCTCACCGAAGCACAGTACCAGCTCATGGAACGGGAAACCGTCTGTGAGTTGCGCCGCACCAATATTTTCCTGCGGCTGGTCTTGTTCCTCTTCACTCTGATCATCGTGGGCGCCGCGATCGCCCTGTTCTTCGCGGGTATCGTTACAAGGCCGGAGATGCAAACAGCGGGTATTTTCCTGTTGATTTTCGCAGCAGTTTCCTATGCCGCGGCGGAACTCGCCGTTTCCCAAGCCCGGCTCTATCGCTACGGGATCGAGGAAGCACTCGCCGCCTGCTCGGTTGGCCTTCTCTGCGTTGGAATGTACGCGATTTGGTTCAGCGGCCGGCCGTATTTGCAGGCGGAGAGAATGGAATTCCCGATTCCCGCCGCCGGCGCCATCCTGTCGCTCTGGATATGGCATCGTTTCGGGTTCCCTTATGCATTTCTGGCCGCGATGATCTGCGTCTGCTGGATGCCGGGTTACTGGACCTCGTCGCATGCAGCACAGCATCTGACAGTCGCGGCATTCTACGCGGCCGGCCTGATTATCGTGGCTGCGCTACGCTTCCGCCAGCGGTTCACTTACCTCAACGATGTGTATTCGATCGCCGAGGCGCTTCTGTGGGGCGGCATCTACCTGGCGATCAACCTCCAGCTTTCCTCGATCAATTGGCTGGGGCGGTGGTGGCTTGGCCCGCAGTCCACCGCTCAATTCTCGAGGCCGTTCTACTGGACCACCTTTGTGCTCACCTGGTGCCTGCCTCCAGCGGTGCTCGCGCGCGGCCTATTCCGGAAGGACCGGTTGGTCATCGCAGTGGGCGCGGTGGTTGCTGTCCTGACGCTGGCCACCAATAAACCTTATCTCGGCCTGCCGCGGCAGACCTGGGACCCCATGCTCCTGGGCGCATTGTTGATCGGCGCCGGGTTCTCGATCCGCCGCTGGCTCGCCGCCGGGCCAGGGGGAATTCGTCACGGCTTCACCGCCCAGCGCCTTTCGCGCAAGGACAAATCCTGGATGAGCGCGGGGGCGACCGCAGTGGGCTTCGTAGCACCGCAGTCCATAACGCCGGGGCCGCAAACAAGCAGTCCCGATGTGCATTTCGGTGGGGGAGATTCGGGAGGCGCGGGCGCTAGTTCCGACTTCTGAAGCCGTCTGTGTCGACAAGATGGAGGCGCATTCTGTCCAACCAATCGGCGGCTTCGGCACGCTTGATCCATCGCGTCTTTTCCGCAACGCATTCCCACGTCCGCGTATTCCGGTTCCTTTTCTCTCCGTTCTGAAAGCCCGGTTCCATTCGTCCCCTCTGATAGCCCTTCGGGCGCAGACTCTGAATAATCAGCGCAAGTTGCGAGCCGCTGAGGAGCCAAAGTGTCGCTCGACTTGGTGGTCAAGGAACTTCACCGCGGCCTGAAGAGGCGTTCATCAAACACAAACGGTATGCCTCTTCGGCAACGATCCGTGCAAACTCCGGATGCCTGGGGTTCAAAAGGAAGTTGAACTCTGCCGGAACGATCGCCGAACGCACTCGGAGCACACATGACGCAAACGACTTGAGCCAACGGTCGCCCAGCTCCTGTGGCCCGGCATCGGGGAACTCTGCTCTTATGGCGTCCTCGGATAGGATGCTTAGGTCATCCGGGACTGCTACGCTTACAACGACGTATCCTACAGGAAAATCTTGTGGTGACATATGGACTAGATTCTCGAGAACTGCAAGCGAGATGCTATCCGCCATATAGACTATCGAATGCCCGGGGGGTTCCAGCGGCCACCGACCCGCTTCGCACCTTCACCGTCAAGCCGCGCATGGATTGCCCGGCAGACGCGGTAGACGCGCCGACTCATCTAGGACGCATCTTAGGACGGAATGTTAATACTCATACAGCCTATTCGTCAACGACTCGAATTTTACCGAGGTGGTCTCACTGAGGCTGGATCCTGATGAGTCGTACGGGAATGGGAGCGTTAGTTACCGGGGCGGAGTCGGGCGTCGCGATTTGTCCACGTAGCGTCCGTGGAATTTCCATGTATATTCGTTCCTAACATGCCCGATTCGTTGAAACGTCGTCCGCCCGATCCTCAACTGCTCGGATTCCTCGAGGCATACGATCGGCACATCTCCGAACTCGCACTGGCGTTACGCGAGATTATTCTCGAGCAGGCGCCGGACGCCTCTGAGTCGATCTACCAGGTCTACACCGTCGCGATCTGGTTCGGGTTCAGCGGAAAGATGAAGGACATGTTCTGCTACATCGCGACCAATGCGGGGCACGTGAATCTCGGCTTCCCGCAAGGCGCTTCGCTGCCCGATCCGAATCGCGTTCTCGAAGGCGACGGCAAAACCATGCGCCACATCAAGTTCAGAAGCCAGCACGACGTGGAGCGTCCTTTCGTGCCGCACTACATCCAGGCGGCGATGGAACAAGCCGCTCCCGGTGGCGCGCGGGGAACGGGCAAGAGCGTCGTCAAGAGCACCGTGAAGACCACTTCGGTCAAAGCCCCGGTCAAGCGCCGACGCCGGACCGGAAAATGAAGGAGACTTCGCCAACTTCCTATTCCATACGGGCTTTCTCCGTTCCGCGACGGAGTTTGAACAGTCGATGTCGAGGTGACCGCGATCAATGCTTGTAAACCTGACCGCGAGTATCGAATCGAGTGGTGCGGGGCAGGATCAGGCTGGCAGTTTAAGTTGGAGATTCGGGACCAGAGCGAGGAGTTGTGATCCGAATGAAACGCTCATGCTGTGCGCCAGTTGAGCGACCCCCACGAATCAGGCTGTCTCGTTGAAGACATACTCGTGCTGGCCGTCGCGGATGATCAGCACGCGTTTGCCGTCACGCTCGCCGGCGACGAATTCAAACCCCATGGTTGCGGGGTCGATCGTGATAAACGAAATCGTACCGTCGTCGTTCTTACGAGAAGCCACCGTGCTCTTCCATTCGCCGAAATCGAAAATAGTCGCCGCCGCCAGCCGCTCAACCTTGAGTTCACCAAGCGCGGTACTCGTATAACGCGGGGCGAGTTTGGCCGCTTCGCCCGTAGAGGCGGGGACCGCGAGCCGTTCGCGCTCTTTCGCGAACGCCGCTTTGTGACTCGCAGCGCGGCTATCGACATCGCCCGCCGCCTCCGGTTTGCCATCGAACACGACCTCGAGCAACCGGCGCATCAGAGGCCTGAGCAGCAGGCCTCCAGTGTCGGAGTTGGTGAGCAACACCGCGCCGATGCCGTAGTCCGGAAGGAACATCAAATCGCTCTTGTAGCCCGCCAGACTGCCGCCGTGATGGATGACCGGAACGCCCCACGTTTTGTCAACCTCGAGTCCCATGCCGTAGAATTGGTCCTCGCCAATGGGCACCTGCGGTTTGCGGCGCATCAGGAGATTCTCCTCGGAAACGAGCTGCTTTCCATCGGGAAGTTTGCCGAGGGCGAGTTCGAACTGAACGTAACGGGCAAGGTCGTGCGCGGAGGTCCACACGCCTCCCGCCGGGCGATGCGGAACGACGGCATAATTGAAGGCCATGTTCGCGACGGCGGGTTGACCGTTCACGTCGTCGCCATGCGGCCATGCATGGTTGCCCTTTTGTGCCCGCGCCATGTCGAAAGTGGTCGAGTTCATCCCCAGCGGAGCGAAAATCTTTTTCTCCATCGCATCGTCATAGGCGACGCCAAGCTCGCGCGAAGGATCGTATAAATGTGCGCCAATGTAACCGGCGGCCGCCGCCATCAGATTGCTGTACTGAAAAACCTCGCCAAAGGGGCTGGTCGGCTGCATCGTGCCGAGCAATGCAAGCGATGACTCCGGCGTCGCATTCTTGAATTCGAAGATCCACTCCAAATCCTGGCGCGGCAAACCGGTGCACGCGCAAACCAAGTGCTTTACCAGGACCTGCCGCGTCGTGTCCGCATCGCCGAGTTTAAAAGCCGGATAGAGCTGAGTGACAGGCTGGTCCCATTGAAGCTTCTTCTCGTCGGCCAGTCTCGCCAGCAGAAGAGTGGTCATACCCTTGGTGTTGGATGCCGCCATGAACAACGTATTCGCATCGACTTTCGTGGGTTGGCCGAGTTCGCGAACGCCGAGTCCTCCTTCGTAGACGACTTGGCCATGATCGATTAACGCTAATCCCGCTCCGGGAACGCCGAGTTTCTTCATGGAAGTCTCGACGAACATCTTCAGTTCGTCAATTCGTTCCGGGCTCAGCGACAGGGCCTTGCGTCCCAGGAACGATTCCCGCCGATAACCTTTCGGCCGCAGACTCTGAATAATCAGCGAAAGCTGCGAGCCACGTTTCTCGAAGGTCGGCTCCGTCGCGTCGATGATCACGACAGTCCAGTCGCTGCCAGCGCGCAACGCGAGTGCCTGGACGGCGGCGCGTTCGTTTGGCGACGTTTCATAATCGAAGCTCTTGCGTTCGTCCCAGCCGTTGCGGGCGGGTATGGGGGTAGCGAGCTTGAGCGGCCGCTTGGCGTCGGGACGGTAGGCAGCCCAGGCTTCATCGACCGCCGAGCCGGCATCGGCAGCGTGAACGTCCACGATGGCCACATGCGAGTCCTGCTCCGGCGCTCCCAGGACGACGGAATTAGCTCCAGAACCGATCGACCAACCTCCCGGAGCCGTGAACGTAGCGCCAGCGGGAGTGGTGCGCTGCGTATCTCCCGGCAGTTTTTCGGAAGTCGTGGCTGACTGGGGCGCCGCGAACGCTACCGGCGCTGCCAACAGCGTGGCGAGCGCGCCATAGTACAGAGCGGAACGGGAGCAACGGATCTTCATGGTTTCCGATTATAGCTCTCGAGGCTCCAATCCGGCGCTGCATTTTTTGGCGTTCCAATTCGCCCTTGGCCTGCTCCTGGGACGATCGTCAGATCGATCGTCCCTTGCGGATCGGCGGCGAGTTCCTGGTAACGGATCACTGCTCTCGCCGCGGTGTGCCACGTTGCGCTAAGCCGCTGCCGCTATTCCCTTCAGCTTCCAGGCGCCGAACAGCAGGATCAGCCCGGCCAACCCGATCAGGGCCCAGACGGAGAGCGCCGGAGTGCCGATCGCGAGCGGGGGAGGAACATAACTGGCATCGCAAGCGTTGCCCATGGCATAACAAATTTGTCCGGGGTATTCAATGGTCACGGGGGCGGATAGAAAATCGGTGCTGCTCCCGGGTCCCACCGTGACAGTGGCAAATCCGTTGGGTTCGTTCCCCAGAACGTCGCCGGAGCCGGTCACGCAAAAGAAGATTTCGCGGTCCACGGGAACATTGGGAATGGTGATGCTCGTAAGACTGGCCGAACCGTTGCCGATGGGATTCAAACAGTCCGAGGTGGTAGAAGCGAACGGCAACGCAACGCCGCGGAAATTCCCAGCAATCGTAAATGTCGCTTTGTCCGCGCTGGATATGGTATTGGTCAATCCGTTGGAACCCAATACAGGGACGCGATTGTTTACCGCATCCACGGTTTGCGCTTGTACTGCGGCCGCGCTGATAACCGCTGTCAGGGTATCCGGAGAGCCAAAGAACTTAGTGGCGTTGGACGGCGGGTTTATATCGATGAATTGAATCGCTCCAACAAAAACTGCCGTTGCTCCCTGGGCGCTGGCGAAAGCCGGGAACGAGAGCGGCGTCAGGTCTACACCAAGAGCTTGCATGGTGATAGGTAATGCGTCGGCGACGGGAGTGACGGTTTCCAGGGCAGTGGCGCCTTGTACCGTAAAGCTGTTGAGAAAAATGGTTTGTCCGGAGGTTACGTTCGCGGTCGCCACCGTAAATGTGGCGGACCTTTCCCCATTGCCACCACTGGTCAAGTTAAAGGTGGCAGTTCCCGAGGTGCCCAAAGAGGGTGAGCCGAACGTAAAGCCAGAGGGCAAGGTAACGATAAAGCTCGATCCGATTGCTATCGTGGAGTGCGCAGTGTAGACGGCTACGTTGGCAGGCACCGTCAATACACCGTTTGCGAGCCGCACATCGGCGGCGTTGTAATCCGCCACGTTCCCGGAAATAGTGCCGGGACCGGAAACTGGACCATCCCAACCGACGGCGGTCCAAAACGAGACTGCCACCAACCCGAGAACAACTCGTGTCAATCCAATCATTGAGTTTCTGTGGCTCCTGTCTATTGGTTGTAAATAGTACCATGACTTCACCGCGGAAACAAAGGGGTTCGATAAGATAACTGGGGTCACGTTAAACAGATTTCGAGGAAAAAAAACGCGCAAATTGAATATTTAGAATAAGATATCGGAATTGGGGGAGCGGAGAACTTTCGGCGGCTTACGCCGCGCTGGCGATTACCCGGAACGCCGATTCTTACAGCTTCGACGTCCTGGCCGGGTTTTGCCTTGAACGGCTTCTCTCCGCCTGGGTTGTTCCACACGCCGCTCTAATTCAGGGCAGCTCTTTGAAGGGATTGAATACCTTGATTCCAGGACGGCGGAAGTCCCGATCGTTGCCTGTCGCGATCGTCAGCCCATGCCGCCGGGCGGTCGCGGCGATGTAGCTGTCCTCGACCGGCATAGGTTGGCCGGTTTTGTCGAGGGACCGTTCCTGCTCAGCCCAGACGTGTGCGACGGACACGTTGAACCCGTGTATTCGTCCTTGGAGAGCGTCCACAAGCCTTGTCAGCCAGGACTGCAGGGCTTGACGCTGGCGTCCGTCCTTGGTGCGCACCCAGTAGGCCAGTTGGGCGATAACGACGGCGCTTGTGTAGCAGCGTACTTGCTCCTCTTCGAGCCAGGCAACGACCCGTGCGTCTCCGTGGAGCTTAGCCGGTTGGCAGATAACGTCGGTGTCGAGCAGCCAGTTCATAGCTTCCGGCGTCCGGCCGGAGCGCGGCGGCGTGGCGGCACATCGTCCGGACTGACCGGGCAAGCCTTGAGCACGGCGAGCCAACTCTCCTTGCCAGGCAGTCGCCGAAATACCAGGGCATCCTCTTCCGCGTCGAAGCGCGCATCGAAATAGTCTCCAGGCGATGCCGGCGCAAGACTGGCGGGGACAGTGAGTCGCCGCTTGGCATCGAGTGTAACGATCATGGTGGGATTATCCCACCAAGCGTTACTAAGGTCAAGGAGCCCCGTTGGCTTGGGATTGTAGAGAGTGCAGGGGGCCAATCGCGCTGGCGCGCCAGCCACGCCGTAGGATCTTCAGCTTCCATATTGCTAAAGTAATGCCGCGGGCGATATCGACTTTGCCTGGGATCGACGTAAGGCTCGGACGGTTCCGGTTGCTAGGCTCCGGCAGGGGGCTCAACAGCGCAAGAGGTGTGTTTGAGTATCAAGTGAGAAAAGAATACGATTTTTCAAAGTCCCGCAAGAATCCGTATGCAAAGCAACTCAAGAGTCAGATCACCATCCGCCTCGATACAGCCGTGGTGGCCTATTTCAAGCAAATGGCGGCAGAACTGGGGATGCCGTATCAGAATCTCATAAACCTGTTCTTGAGAGACTGCGCCGAGCAGAAACGCCGTCCGATCATTCAGTGGCCGGAGGACGCGTCGAAGCCAGTCCGGCGTTAGCCGGCGCGAGGTGGTGCTGGAACGCTGGAAGACATTTAACCGACGCGGAACCAGCCGGCGTAGGAAAGACCGGCCAGCAGGAGAAAGCAGTAGACCACCGACAGAACGATCAGCAGATTGCTCCAGCGCTTGGGGAGCGAGCGATGGCGGGGATTCTCAGTCGTCATGATGCCGAACCTCGAAATGTGTCTTGCGGATTTTCGGGAAACAGGACTGGCAACGATCCGTATGTATATTGGTCAGCGAAACGGGGAAGTTGGATCGACGCTTGCCCGCGGCCCTCTCTTCGAGTATCTGAAGCGCGGGAACGCGCATTCGCGGGCTCCGCAATTCCGCCGCGATGACCGCGAGCAGCGTTGTCGATGGGCCGTCTTCTTCAAACACCACGTGACGGACTCCGGCCTCCCAGACTCTCGAAAGAAGGCCGGCGTCTTTACTGGCGATGACTACGAAACGTTCCGGCCGCGATGCGAACAGCAGCAGGCT
>JBEKUT010000202.1:0-12082 GCA_049514735.1 Bryobacteraceae bacterium | reverse complement strand
ATGCCGTCAACTCCGCGGTCGAGCGTGAAATCGACGATGCGTTCGAAGGCCGCTAAGTCGATGCGGCCGAGATCGTCGATGGGAGTTGCCAAGGCGGCAAACACGCCAGAGAGGGGAGAGTTCATACAATCGGCAACGAAGGACTTAATCTATCACAGTCGCGATAGGCGGTCAAGAGAATATAAAACGATGTTTTATATTGAAAACAGGCGTCTTTTGCAAAGGGCCTGCCTTATCGGAGAGGAGGAGTACTTGGATTGCTTGCCTTCTTGCGGTACATTTGTGATACCGTGCGGTGTTTCACATACAAAATCCGTTGCGTGGCGGTCCAGGACTGCGGCTCACGCAGCTTGAATTCGAAGATCGCTGAATTCGGCATGAAAGCCCGATCCCTTGGGGCTGCAAGCGTAAAGTCCGCAGCGCAGCGGGGAGCCCGGTTGTCGAAAAAGATGCGCGACTCGAAGGAGACGCCAGGGCCCGTTCTCGTCCGTTCTGTGTTCCACGAAAAAATCGCCGCCTTCCCAACGAACGCGCAGACAGTACGACAGAGTTCCGGTACCGGTAAAATCCTGCAGGGACCAATCCGAGAATCCATTGTTCGTGACCACGACGCCCAATTGGCTGGGCCCGCTGGGCTCGTACTCAACCGACGTCTTCAGCCAGCAGTCCGCGCTCGCACGCACCATCAATCCGGCTTGGTCGTATCGATGGGCGGGCATCGCGAGCACCGTCGCCTGGAGTTCGCCATCGGTTGCGACAGCGGCGGAAAGAAGGCGCCCGCTGTCGGCGCGAAAACCGTAATGAGTGCGCTGCCAGAAGTCGGTTTCGGCGCTGGATTCCACCAGCAGACAAGAACGGGCCGCATCGATCTGCCAGGACGCTGGCGGGTTCAACCATTCGAGAGAAGGATGGAGGTTTTCCCCCTTAAACGTCTCGTGGATCGGGAAGGATTCCATGGGGCCGCCCGCCATGATCGCACATTCGACCATGACTACTAAACTCTCACCCAAGTTGGTCACCAAGTCCCCGCGGACAACCGAACGCTACTTCTCGCGGGCCATTGGCAACGCTTTGCGAGTACTCGAAATTTTTCAGCGGAGCCGCCGCCCTCTGACATTGAGTGAAGCTGCCGCCGAGGCGAAGCTGCCGAAGAGTTCGGTGTTCCGGATCTTACGGACGCTCGAAATCGCCGGGTATTTGCAGCGTGTCGAAGGAGATCGCTTCGTGCTGACACCGTCGGCGTCCACCATGCCCAGCCAAGTGGTGAGCCACGTGGTGGAGATTGCGAGGCCGCTGATGAAGCAGCTCGGACAGGAATTCCGCGAGACCATAAGTCTCGCGTTTCTGTTCGAAAACCACATCGAAGTGGTAGCTGTCATCGACAGTGTTCATCGCGTTCAAATGGGAAACAGCGTGGGCTGTCTGATTCCGCCGCACGCGAGTTCGCTGGGCAAATGTCTCACGGCTTTTCAGCCGCCCGAACGCGGCGAGAAGCTCATCCGCGCGTTCAGTCTGGTGCGTTTTACCCCCAATACGATCGTTGACGAGGCCGCTTTTCAGAAAGAATTGGAACTCGTGCGCGCCCGCTGCTACGCTACGGATCTGGAAGAGTCCACGCTGGGCGGTTGTTGCGTGAGCGCTCCCATTCTAAGCAGTGATGGTTCCGCCATCGCAGCCATCAGTATCTCCATGCCGAAGATGCGGTTCACGAATCAAGACAGGCTGCTGGCAGCGGTTCGCGACGCAGCTAACGCGATCGGCCAGGAGTTGCGAATCGGTTAGCTTGTCAATGCGACGCGAGGAATTGCCAAGCCTGCTCTTCTGTCGCCTGCGCGCCGGTTCCTCCGAGCGCCTGCGTGGAATAAGATCCGCAGGCGACTCCCAAGCGAAGCGATTCATCCATGGACCGTCCGTTCAACCAGCCATGCAGGAAGCCCGCATTGAAGCAATCGCCGGCGCCAGTGGGATCGATAGGAACCACGTGCGGTGCGCTAATGCAAGTGATTTCGCCATGGTGCTCCGTCATAGCTCCACGCGGTCCGAGTTTCGCGACCGTCAGCGTGTTTCCATTCGCCAGCGCGCGAATGCCGGCCAGCGGATCTGCCTCGCCGGTAATCCCGCGCAGCTCGACTTCATTCGGCAGGAACACGTCAACGTATTGGAGCACACTCCGGAGCCCCGAATCCCACTCGCCGGCCGGATCGCAGGCGGGGTCGAGAGAGGTGGTCAGCCCGTGCTGTTTCGCGCGCCGGTAGAGATCTTCGAATCCGGGATGGAGCCCGCTCTGGAGGAAAAACGAAGAACTGTGAAGATGTTCGAATCCGGCGAATGCTTCGTCCGGAATATCCGACGCGCGCAGAACCGTGGTTGCGCCAAGATAGCTCACCAGGCTGCGGTCTTCGCGCGAAGCGATGGCGACCGTTACTCCGGTCTTGAGCTCCGGGACGAGTTTTGTCATTGAAACATCGAGGCCCAGCGCAGCCATCCGCTCCAGACAAAAACGGCCGCTGGGGTCGGCGCCGGTCTTGCCGAGATAACTGGCGCTATGCCCCAAACGCACCAGTCCGGTTCCAGTGATGGCGCAGGAACTGCCCAGCGTCATGAGGAAGTCCTCGACCAAAGTCTCCCGGCCAGGCTCGGGAAACGCGGTATAACCCTGCAATATGATGTCCAGATTGATTTCGCCTACCAGAAGAATCTTCAACGATGCTCCGCGCGGACCGGATATAGAGACCCGAAGTCTAGCGAACCCCGCTCGCATCGTCAAGCGCCGTTTCACATCTGAAACCGTGTTTTATTTTTCTTGATTGTGTTTGCACGCTGTGTTAGAGTAAGCGAATTCAAGATTTTCACTCTTCCGAAACTCGAAGGACTCTCGCTTATGCGCTCAAGATTGTTGTGCTGGTTGACCCTACTGTCCATATGCTGTTGCTCCATCTCGTTCGCGGACGTGACTGGATCCATCGATGGCATAGTGAAAGATCCACAGGGCGCGGCCGCGCCCGGAATTCAGGTGTCGGTAACGAACTCCGGTACAAATGCCGAGTATCATGCAAAGACCGACGAGACCGGCGCCTACTTCATTCGCGGTTTGCCGGTAGGTATCTATCAACTGATGGTAGAACCGGCCGGATTCAAGAAATTCGTTGCGAACGGCTTGCGAGTGCAGGTCAACGAATCGGTGCGCGTCGACATTACTCTGCAGATCGGCGACGTGGCGCAAACTGTCGATGTATCGGCGGTTGCCGAGACGGTCGATACAAACTCGATCACGTTGAAAACCGTCGTAGACCAGCAGCGTATCGAGAATCTTCCGCTCAACGGCAGAAATCCGGTTCAACTCATGCAACTGGTCGCGGGCGTGACGCCTGATGTACAGAACGCGAATGTCACTTCAGGGACGACATATCCGGGTGTAACTCCCGTGTCAGTCAATGGCGGACGTGCGAATACGACGAATTATATCCTGGATGGCGCGCAGAACAACGATCATTACAGCAACGCGCCCAATCCCATGCCCGATCCGGACGCGCTGCAGGAATTCAGCGTACAGACAAACACGTTTACCGCTGAATTCGGAAGAAACGTCGGCGGCATCGTCAACGCTGTGACAAAGTCTGGCACTAACTCGCTGCACGGCTCCGCTTTCGAATACCTGCGTAACACCGACTTGAACGCCGCCAACTATTTCGCGCCACCTTCGGCCGATGGAATCGGCAAACAGGGTGACGGTCTGAAACGAAATCAATTCGGCGCAACAATCGGCGGCCCGGTCTTGTTTCCAAAGCTCTATAACGGGAAGGACAAGACATTTTTCTTCTTCTCCTATCAGGGCACGCGCACACGCCAGGCGCCGAGCAAAGTGGAGCAGGTGGTTCCCACAAACGAACAGCGCGTGGGGGACTTCTCCGCCCTGGGCCATCCTATCTATGACCCGTTTTCGAACGGCTCTCCTTATCCAAATAACCAAATTCCCGCGTCCGAGATCAGCCCCATCACTCAGGCGGTGTTAAACAAAGGCATCCCGGCTCCTCCTGCCGGATCGGATACTATTTCGTTCGCTCTTCCGAACAATCTGAATGACGATCAGTTCCTGGTGCGCATCGACCATGACTTTTCCGACAAGCACCGGATTACCGGGAGATTCTTCACATCGAAGGCGAATCAGGAAGGTTTTCTGGCTCCGGACGATTATTTCTCTGCGCTACCCGGAGCTGTCTGGCAGAACACTACCGCGGTCGGCACCGACACCTATACCTTTAGCCCGACTTTGGTGAATCAGGTATTGTTCTCGTTTAACCGTACGAACAACCTGAATGCGCCGATTTATCCGGCTCAGGGGATTGCCGGACTCGGCTCCCAAATGTACAACGATAAAACTCCTGAGATTTACCTGCAGGTGGACGGATACTTTCTGCTCGATACGCAAGACACTAACTCATTCTTCCGGCAGGAGTATCAATACAACGATACGCTGCGGTGGACGAAGGGAAAACACTCAATCAGCATGGGTGCGGAGTACGGGCGCGGAGAAGGAGATATCAACAACGACTATCGAACGAACGGGTATTTCACCTTCGACAGCGCTGCTCCGTTTACGACAGATGCGCTCGCGGATTTCATGATTGGAAAGTTTTATTCGCTGGAGCAGGGCGTAGGAGAGTACAAGAATACAAGGTTCACGATCGTGTCGGCTTTTGTTCAGGACACGTATCGTATCACGCCGCGACTCACTCTCGACATCGGGTTGCGCTGGGATCCATTTTTCCCCTACACCGACGTCTATGGCAAACTCGCCAGTTATTATCCTGGTGAGCAGTCGCAACGCTATCCGAATGCGCCTCCAGGAATACTTTACGCCGGCGATCCGGGAGTTCCGTCCGGCGGTTACAAGAAGGCATGGGCAGATCTGGGTCCACGCGTTGGTTTTGGATACGATGTGTTCGGAGATGGCAGTACCGCGATCCGCGGAGGCTATGGCATTTACTATGATCGTCCAAATACGATTTCAACCAATTCACAGGCGGACCAGGCGCCGTTTGGAACTGTGGACATCGTCAATGGAAACAATGGCAACAGCCTCTCGGCTCCCTACGCGGGGACAACCAATCCGTTCCCTGGAAGCACGACTCCTCCGAAGGACGTCCCGTTCATCCTGCCTGACGTAGCTTACATGTATACAACGGGTCTGAAGAACGCTCAGTTGCAGAGCTGGAATCTGACATTGGAGCGAAAGCTTCCAGGACAATTTGTCATTCGTACCGCTTATGCCGGTTCCAAAGGCACGCATCTCGCTAGTTTGCGCGAAGGCAACGCCGCGATCTATTCGCCCGGAGCCACTACCTCCGATACCGATCAACGCCGGCCGCTCTATCCCAATTTTGGCCAAGTTACGCTGGTCGAGCCGGGCGACAACTCCAGCTACAATGCTTTTCAACTTACCGTGGAGCGGCGCTGGCTTAATGGATTCACGCTGCTGTCGAACTACACTTTCGCCAAATCCATCGATACCAGTTCTTACAACAAACAGACGGGACAAACAGTTACGGACCCTTTCAATCGGGCCTTTGACCGGGGTGTCTCCGACTTCAATCAGCCGCAAGTGGCTACGATATCCGGGCTATGGGACGTTCCACTCAGGCCCGCCAATAGATTCGCCAAGACACTCGTGTCAGGATGGCAATTCTCCGGTATCGGCACCTTTCGAAGCGGTGAGCCATTCTCGGTCTATAGCGGTGCTGATAATTCCTTGTCCGGAGTTGGCTCGGACCGCGCCAGTCTGATTGCCGATCCTTACATCAGCGGGAGCCGCGGCCGCGGAGCCGAGGTCGCGGAGTACTTGAATCCCGCCGCGTTCACGGAGAACGCACTCGGGACCTTCGGAAACACGGGCCGCAATATGTTCTATGGTCCGGGATTCGCCAGCGTTGACTTATCGCTGGAAAAGACGTTCCATCCGGTCGAGCGGTTTGGGATCGTGTTCCGCGCCGAGGCCTTCAATGCGTTGAATCGCCCGAATCTCGAAAATCCCAACAACACGCTGGGCCCGAACTTTATGGTTATCAATTCTGCGTTCGATCCACGCATTTTGCAATTCGCCCTGCGCCTAAAGTGGTAAGTTAGCCGGCTCGACTGGCGTTGTGTAAGTGAAACGGGCTTACGGCATGATAGTGTGCCGTAAGCCCATTTTTATTGGTGTGGAGAGAAGCTAATGCGCTTCGGATGGGTCCCAGATTGTCGCGCCGATGTAGCGCTCACGATCGGGAGCATCGTTGAAATAATAAACACTGACAATCTTGCCGTCCGGGCGCTGCACGGAACGTGTATAACCTAGGTCCCATGAGCCACCGTCATTGCGTAAAACGATTTCATCGCCCCAACTTTGTCCGTGGTCCTTACTGATGCGCGCGCGAATACCGAACGGCGCTGTCCGCCGGCCATACACGATAACCAGGCGCCCGTCGCGCAGCTTTACGAGGCTGGGTGGGTTGTCTGTCTCCGCGGCACGGTTCACGCGATGCCAGTCGATGCCGTTGTCATCGGATTGATAAGTGTCGATAAATTCGCGATAGCGAATCGCCGAGTACAACGTCGTTGGAGACAGTCGAATAGTGGCCGGCATAATCGCATGGTCTTTGCCTTCCGGCTCCGGAGTGACGAAACTCACGAAGTTCCAAGTTTTTCCACCGTCCTGGGTGCGAGCCGAGAAAACCCGGCCTTCCTTGCCATTCGACTTCGCGGCGGTTAAGAAGAGTGTGCAATCCTCGGGACCGTTCACCATGTAATCGGTGCGTGCCGCGATACCCTTCTGTCCGAAGTTCGGAACCTTGAATGGACCCTCCCAGGTCCTTCCGCGATCGTACGAATAATAGAAACGGGAAGGACCAATATTGATGTCTTCCATGCGCACGGTCATGGCGAAATCAGGATCGGTGAAGCGAATGCCGCCGGGACAGTCCGTTGGAGCCTTTCCACCGGACGCCGCGGGAACACCGGCGATCTTTGTACCTTCCGGCGGCTGTAGACTGGCAGGAGTCTCCACCGTCCATGTTTCGCCACCATCCAAACTGCGTGCCAGAACGTGATGTTCCGGTTGCGAGTAATCGATTGCGTGGTTGTGACCGGAGTTTCCGCGGAAGCGGCCTACTTCGAATCCAACCACGATCTCATTTCCCCAGGACCATATTCCGTGATTGGCGGGCCAACCCGCGAAATGACCTGCCTCGCGGTAAACCACTACATTCTGCTGTTGGCAAAATGCTGTGGCGCTTAGTAACAAGCCAGCAGCGATAATTTTCATGGATCGATCACCACCTTTAAGGTTGCAGAAGATCCGCTGGCGCGAAACGCTTCGTGCGCCTGCGCGAGCGGGTAATGATGAGTAACAACAGCTTCGGCGTCGAGGCGGCCACTTACCAGCAGATCCACCGCTCGCGCCATGGTGTTCGGATTATTGTAAGACCCGCGGATCGTGATTTCATTGTCATTCACCCAGAACGGGTTGATTTCGAGGTTCTTGCTCTTATCGCAAACGCCATACAGCATCACTGTGCCGCCACGCATTACTAGTTGCAGCGCTTGGCGAACGGCATCCACATTGCCCGAACAATCGAATACAACTTCGGCGCCATCGGGATATTGCGCTCGAATTGCGCCTATCGCTGACTCGCGTGCGGGGTCGATGACCCAGTGCGCTCCGAGAGCCTCGGCGCGGACTCGCCGGCCAGCTTGGGGCTCGACCACGATAACTGTGCTCGCGCCCTGCATGAGCGCGAGTTGCAGGATGATAGCGCCCATCGGGCCGAAGCCGAAGATCACAACTCGATCTCCGGAACGGATTCCCGCCAGATCCACGCCCCTTAGACAGCAGGCGACAGGCTCCGCGAGCGCGGCGTGCGCGAGCGAGAAGGAGGCGGGCAAGCGATACGCCTGCCCCACCGGAACCAGAGAGAATTCGGCAAATCCTCCGGGGATATTCACGCCGAGCGCTACAAGATCCTTACATAGGTGAACTTTACCGGCGCGGCAAAACGAACAATAGCCGCAGAGAATGTTCGGGTCCACCGCGACGCGGTCGCCGGGCGTGAAGTCTTCTACGTCCGAACCCACAGCGACAACTTCGCCGGCGTATTCATGCCCCGGGATGACGGGAAAAGTCGCGGGATACATTCCGTGAAGAATATGAGGATCGGTCCCGCAAATTCCCGCGGAGCCGACCCTCACTAACAAATCGCGCCGGCCGGGTTCCGGCTTGGGCACATTCACTACTTCCATTCGATGTAACTCGGGAAACTGAAGTACGAGCATGGTTGGGTCCTGGCGCTTAGAAGTACGTGTCGTCTTCCGCGTAGGGGACCTGATGCATGTACTTATAATGATCGAGGTCGATATTCTTGCGGCATGCCATGTAGTAAAGCAACCATAACTGCGAGTTATAAAGCACCAGCGGATCGAGCAGAGGATGCGCTTCCGGCAAGAGCTCACGCGCGTCGAAAGTAACTACCCGAGCACCGTTGCCCTTAGAGAACTTAGCGCCTGCTTCGGCAAAGAGCCTGGAGCGATCGTTCCCAATGACGAAGAGCATGGTTGGTTCACCTTGCTGGATGATCTCGAGAGGTCCGTGGCGGAACTCTCCCGTATGAATAAAGGCGGCGTGCCGTTTGAGAAATTCGCCGAACATATCGTATGCGAACATGTAGCCGAGCATGGTTGCCGCGCCGCCGGAGAGCACGACCAACTTGCCTTCATCTAACTCCGCCGCTTTGGCTTCGGCCATCTGGCGGCTGGATTCATAACTTCGGCGCAATAAACCCGGAAGAGCATGGAGAGATGCTTCGAACTTGTCCACCTCTGCCGATCCTTCGCCCCGCAGGCGCGCCAGTTCGATGGCAAGCTGCATTGTAAGATAGGCGGGCGAGCTATAAAGAGCTATGGATTCGTAAGTCATCGACCAGGCCGCGCCTTTGGCCAGTTCCGCGTCAGGACGCCGGGTAATGGAGAAGAGTGGAACTTTACGTTCCAGCAGCCAGCGCTGAGCCCGCATGGTATCGACGGTCTTGCCCGAGTAACTCGCGCCGATGGCTACGCAATTCTCATCCAGAATCGCGGGCGAAGACGCGATGATATCGGGCGCAAGCAGATAACTGACGGGCTGTTTCAAGAGACTCAAAGCCGCCCAATATCCACTGAAGAGAGCCGACGAGGAGCCGCCGCTTCCGAAGTATAGGATGGTGCTCGGTTTCCTCTTGTGTATCTCTTTCGCGATATCCGCGATTTGAGCGTGTTTCTCCTTTCCCATTCGCTCCAGTTCGTCCGCGACGACCGGGGCGGAGAAGATCTCAGCTTTGAGGTTCTTTTCTGCCAGGTTCATAAGTTCTGCTGTCATAAGTGACGTGCCTTTGATTTAGGATTGACGGCGCGAAAGGGCGTCTTCGAGAGACTCGTAGACGCTGTACTTCGGCCGATAGCCGAGGATTCCGCGCGCTTTGGCGATGCTAACTTCATAAGAGTGAATGCCGCGGCAGTTGCCGGGTACGGGCCGCCGGTTGAGCCGCTGCGCAAGCCAGGGCGAAGCCCGATCATAAGTGAACGACTCCGGTCCCGCGATATTGAAAGTTTGCCCGGGCGCTCCTGGTTGTTCCAACGCGAGCAGGATACCCTCCGCCGCATCGCGAACGTCGCAAATATGCTCCATGAAGGGACGCCCGCTCGCCTCCCTTGGAACAGGAACGACATCGGAGGCATTCCAAATCGATGCGTCTTCCAGATACTCCTTATAAGGAGCAGTCAGAAAGAGGTCCAGCACTTCGGGCGCTTCGAGAATCCAGACCAGGCGCAGGCGGACAGTGGGAATCCCATGGATGTCTTCGAAGTGATAACACAGACGCTCACCCAGCACCTTCGATACTCCGTAAAAGAGCATTGGATTTTGCGGGGTGCTTTCATCGATCGGCGAACCCCATGGTCCTTTGCTCCAGCCCGTGCAGTAAGTGGCATCGGAACTGGCGAAAACGAAGCGCGGCTTCTTTGACGAGGAAGCGGTAGCTTGTAACAGGCGGTAAGTGGATTCTATATTTGTCCGAAAAATGTCATCGTCAGGAACCGGCGGCATTAGGCCCGCAAGATGGCAGATGGAATCGGCATCCGCGGCCGCTTCCGCGAGCACGGCGTTGTCGGTCAGTGGACCTACAACGGATTCAACCTCTGTCCGCCACGCATCGGGGAACGGCTTCTGGTTCAAAGTGGCGCGCACACAATATCCTTTTTCGAGCAACCGCGGCACCAGAGCCCGCCCAATTCGCCCGCTTGCGCCTGTCACTAATATGCGTTTCATTGTTTCCCCTCACCCATCACTTGGATCAGAACGGTGCGCGCCAATGGTCCGTCGTATTCGCAGAAATAAATCCGCTGGCGTGTGCCCCGCACCATCGCGCCATTCTCCACCGGGAAGAAGCACTGGATGCCCCCGAGAATGCTCTTGATATGGTCGCCGGCGTTGTATCCGAGCCGGCCGTCGAAATCGAGCAGACGATTGTGATACCAGCCCCAATTGCTTCCCGCGGGAGGATTCTTGGGAGAGAGCCGCTCCAAGTGCTCCGGGACATCGCGCTCTAGACACTCCACGCCCTCAGTGACAACCAGGCTCGACGTAGTATGTGTCGTACTCACAAACACAATGCCGTCCTGCAAGCCGGTGGAGGCGATCGCGTTTTCGACTTCGCCAGTAATGTCGATCATCTGAAATTCTTTTTTCGATATAACTTCGAATCGAATCAGCTTGATCAGCATGCGCGCTCTCCGGCGAGCAAACGCTCGGCGTTCACGCGAAAGACGAGTTCGAGACAATCCTCGGAAAATCCCAAGCCGCGAATCGCACGCGCCATGGTTTTCGTTTCGGAGCGGGGGTTATTAGAGCCGAACACGATCTGCTTCCGCAAGGTTCGCTCAAACACGGTGAGGGGAACCTGTTTCGTCATGGCGTAGGAGAGAAAGTCGTAAGGATTGTCGAAGTAGAGCGCGGAAGTGTCGAGATAGACGTTTGGATATTTGATCGCCAACGCGACAGCTTCGACAACCCACGGCCATGCCAGGTGCGCCAACACGATATTCAATCCGGGGAAATCGGCCGCGATGTCCTCGAAGAGCGTGGGGTGACCTTGACGGAGCTTCGAGCGGGGCGCAAAACTTAACCCGGCGTGAAAGAGAATGGGAATTCTCAGTTCGGCGGCGGTTTCATAAAGCGGGTAATATCGTTTATCGGAGGGCTCGAAATCCTGCATGGCAGGATCGAGCTTCAGTCCGCGCAGTCCGAGCCCAGCGATGGCCTGGCGAAGCTGTTGAGGCGCGGATTCCTGGTGCGGATCAACGCTCGCGAAACCGATGAAGCGGTCCGACATGCCGCACAGTTCCGCGATCTGCTCGTTGCTGTAAATCTTCGCGCCTCGCGACGTTGTGGCGTCGACCGGCAGCAGCACGGCACGGTCGATAGCCACCAGATCGAACTCGGCCAACATTACTTCCAATGGCTGAAAAGCATTGCCGCAGTAATATGTTTCACGGCACGCCGCGGCCAGTTCAGGGTATTTCCGAATCATCTCCCGGATCAAAACCGGGTGCACGTGGAAGTCGATTCCACCCTTCATCAAGACTCCTGGATTCAATGGCGTTACCGGTAACTCTTTCGAGGATACTCGCGTTAGCTACCGCGCGTCAAGTACATTTGAAGTTCGTGGGCACGCGTCCAAAAACAAATCGGCTCAGTATGCGGGACATCGCCCGCGACTTGAAAGTCTCGGCGATCACTGTTTCGAAGGCCTTGCGAGGCCACGCCGATATCAGTCCCGCAACGCGCGATCGCGTCCTGCAGCGGATTCGCGAGCTCGGGTATGAGCCGAATCTGGCGGCGCGCAGTCTCGCCACGGGAAGAAGTTTCATCATGGGACTGATTGTTCCCGACCTGGTGCATCCCTTCTTCGGTGAGATTGCCAAGGGCATTTCGAAGGTCTTGCGGTCGAAGGGGTACAGTCTGCTGATCTCGTCGTCGGAAGAAGATCCCGAGCTGGAGCGGACTGAGTTGGACGCG
>JBEKUT010000201.1:0-12088 GCA_049514735.1 Bryobacteraceae bacterium | reverse complement strand
GTGGAAACGCCGCCACCACTGGCCAGTAATCCGATCGATGGACTCGAATCGTTCCACGCGATTTCGGGGATATACGACAAAGCCGAACCGCCATTGGCGTCGTTGGCCGCGCTCCAGTAGTTGGCGCCGCCTTCGTCAAACTCGGTACCGCCGACTCCCGTGACCTCCGGGACGACTGCGGGGATCTCGACAGAAAGTCCGGCTTGCGCGGCGATGGAGTTGTTCAGATGATCACAATCCGCGGCGCCCGTGTCCCCTGAGGCCGCGAACCAAGTCGTACCCTGCAAATTGGCCTGCTGCGCCCAGGATTGTACTGTCGGCAGGAAGGAGAGGTCCGCCTGTTCGCATCTCCCGAAGCTCATGCTGATGACCGGAGCTAGATTGTTGTTGATGGCGTATGCCACCGCATCAAAGGCGCTTTCTGAATATACGAAAAGAATGGTGGCGTTCTTTGCGATGCCGCCGGACCATTCGATATCGAGATCGGCTTCCGGGATGTATTTTGCGCTGTATCCGGGATCGGTGTTCGTTGTATCGCGAATTATCTGGAGGTTCGGAGCGGAAAGCCCATACATACTTCGAAAACTTGCAATGTCGGCGGGATAAACGTTCGTCTGTCCCACTACGACGATTTTCTGCCCCGTGCCATCAATGCCGGCGCTGTATAGCTTTTGGATGTCGTAGATCGTCGCGAGGTCGTCGGGCACGAGGTAATGAGTCGTGCCGACTGTATACTCGGGTTGGGCTGGCGCCGATCGCGGTTTGGGGCGAAAATCATCGAGGCCCCGGATGCCGCCTACAATATCTTGGAGGGCTGCGGGTATAGCCGGCTCGGTAGCATTTGCAAAGTGCTGCTCTCCATTGACGATGTAGCGATGCAGCTCCGTTTCAAAAGAGCTCTTCACCTGCGCTGCCGTGCCGCTGAACCTGATCCAGTTCCGGCCGTTCGCCACTTCATCGACCGTAAAGCCTTCCGATTTCAGCCAGGCAGTGATCTTCGCGATATCCGAAGGACTCATCCCAAATTGATCCGCGTATTGCTGGGGCGTGAGCCATTTATGATATTTCGGTGACGTCTGATCCTGCTGTTGCTCCAGCAGTTGGTTTATAGCCGATTGTTGGGTCGCCGACTGTTTGAGGACCAACATAATACCGCGTAGATTAAATGACGGGTCAACGGCTCCCTGGTCGAACTCCGGACGGGCGAGAGGATTCACATTGCCCCGCAAAGTGACCCGTCGAGTGTCGTCTATGCGGGCTGAAATGCGGTCCTGCTGAGCGTATAAGCTCGCCATCAACAGAAATGGAAGTGGCGCGGTTGTGATGAGTCGCCGGATTACGGTAATCATGTGAGATTTTGCCCTGGAGTAGGCTGGTTCAGCTCATGGCGATTATATACTTGTCTATCGATAAGTCAAGTACATAATTACCGTATTTGCCGACGGCGCTTATTCGCCGCGTTCGCGTTTCTGGTCTCAGCGTTATTGCGTCACGTTAAATTTGGCCGGCGCGCTGGCCACGCCGCCGACCGTTACAACGACCTGCTGCGTCCCAATCGCAACACTCACCGGGACCGTGAAGTTGATCTGCGTTACGCCCACCGACCATGAC
This sequence comes from Bryobacteraceae bacterium, assembly GCA_049514735.1. GTDB lineage: Bacteria > Acidobacteriota > Terriglobia > Bryobacterales > Bryobacteraceae > JAICMB01. The sequence continues at coordinate 10,477 of JBEKUT010000201.1, read as the reverse complement.
GGAACGCCGATAAATAGGATGCCGGATGTCGCGTCCACCCCGCCGATGCGGAGCGTGACGGACGCCACTGGCTTCGGAATAGCGTTAGTCGTGGAGGGAGTGGACCCGGTCGTCACCGCCGGCGCGACTTGGCCATCGCCAGTAATGAATAGCGTATAAACGCCTCCCCGCACGCCGCTGTTGTACGGAGTAATGGAACCGTCGCCGAATACGAAGATGCCTGGTGCAGTCGACGCGACCTGGAATTGGGTAGTCGCGATCTGATAGGGCGTGTCCACCTCGAGCGTCGCGCCACCAGGTTGCGTTTCGTACGGAATCTGGACGTTCAACTGTCCCGGCGAGACGTAATAAAGTGGCGCGGGCACACCGTTCACGTACGCGGCGATGCCGCCGATGAAGACCGGCAATGGCGTCGCGGTGGCCGAGACGACGGACAGACCCATCTGCACGCCATAAACGCTCATGATCATTCCGGGGGCGTAAACCTGCTGTCCGGACGCGGCATTGCTGACGCCCGCGACGATCTGGTCAGGTTGCAATTGCGCGGTCGTGAACGGCGCCGATAATTGCTGCGACCAGCTCGTCTTAGTGCCGGTATCGACACCGCTGAAGGTGAACACAACGTTGCGCGGAACGTTAGCGAGCGTCTTGAATCCCAGCGTGGCTTGAAGGAAGCCGTCTGCCGTAATCTGAGCGCTTCCAAACAAGCTCGCGATCTGAGAACTATAGTCCGTTCCGTCGATTGTGAATCCCGTAAGGGTCGTCGCGATGCCCGCTTCTTCGTTCAGAGTTAGCGTATAGGTCCACTGGTATCCATTTACGTCGGGCGTTGTCTGATATACCGGATTCTGATCGATGGAAGCGACCACGGCTGAAGCGACTGGCGGTTTGCTGCTCCATTGGTGGATCAGGTTGTACGCGTCCACTGAGCCGAGACCCGTCGCCATGTCGTATCCGGGGGTGGCAAGGTAGCCAACGGATCCCGCCGAGCAATCGGGTGAACCCGCGGCGCACGGAACCTCGTTACCGCCGACTGTGATGTCGTGGAAAATTCCGGTTGTGCTCTGCGCGAGCCTGTATAGCGTCGGATTGATGTTGCCCAGCCCGGGCTGAGTTTCGATTCCGGTTGAGACCAGGTATTGATTCAGGAGCGCCGTCAAACCGGCCCATACCGGGGCGCCGAGCGAGGTGCCTCCGTAGTATTGAGTCGCGCCGCCGGTATAGATGGCAAAAGGATCGTGTTCGGGAGAGGCGGCCGAGGCGATATCGGGTATGTGCCGAAAGCCGTCATTGGGAACGCCCGGACCCGTTTGCCACGCCGGCTTGGCAAAGTAAGTGGAGACGCCGCCGCCGCCGGCCGCTAATCCAATCGGTGGACTCGAATCGTTCCAAGCCATTTCGGGGATATACGACAAAGCCGAACCGCCGTTGGCGTCATTGGACGCGCTCCAGTAATTAACGCCGCCTTCGTCAAACTCCGTTCCACCGACCGCCGTGACCTCCGGGACAATTGCGGGTATGTCGACAGAAAGTCCGGATTGCGCGATCGCGTTGGTGGCAGTTTCGCAATCTGCGGCGCCGGAATCTCCCGCGGCCGTGAACCAGGTCGTTCCCTGCGAATTCGCCTGCTGCGCCCAGGATTGGAATGTCGGCAGATCGATGAGGTCCATCTGTTCGCAAAACCCATAGCTCATGCTGATGACCGGCGCCAGATTATTGTTGATGGCGTACAGTACTGCGTCAAAAGTGTTGTCGGAGTACACAAACAGAATCGTGGCGTTTTTTGCGATGCCGCCGGACCATTCGATGTCGAGGTCGGCTTCCGGGATGTCGTTTGCGCTGAACCCGGGGTCATACGTCAGAGTGGAATCAAGGATCACCTTCAAGTTCGGAGCGGAAAGGCCATATTTGCTGCGAAACGTCGCAATGTCGGAAAGGCGAATGTTCGTCTGGCCCACCACGACGATGTTCTGCCCGGCGCCATCGATGCCGGCGCTGTATAGCTTTTGGATGTCGTAGATGGTCGCGATGTCGTCGGGGACGACGAAGTGATTCCGTCCGAGATTACTCTCCGGTCTAGCTGGAACCGAGCGAGGTTTGGGGCGAAAATCGTTGAGGCCGCGAATGCCGCCTACAATATCCTGGAGCGCCGCGGGTATAGCCGGTTCGGTGGCGTTTGCGAAGTGCTGCTCGCCATTGACGTTGTAGCGATGCAGTTCTGTTTGAAAAGAGGTCTTCACTTGGGCCGCCGTGCCACTGAACCTGATCCAGTTCCGGCCGTTTGCCACTTCGCCGACAGTAAAGCCTTCCGATTTCAGCCAAGCCGTGATCTTCGCGATATCCGATGGACTCGTCCCAAATTGATCCCCATACTGCTGGGGCGTGAGCCACTTATGATACTTCGGTGACGCCTGATCACGTTGTTCCTCCAGCAATTGGTTTAGAGCAGATTGCTGGGCTGCCGATTGTTTAAGAACCAACATCATGCCGCGCAGGTTGAAAGACGTATCCACGGCTCCCTGGTCGAACTCTGGCCGGGCGAACGGATTGACGTTGCCCCGCAAAGTAACCCGCCGAGTGTCATCAATGCGGGCTGAAATGCGGTCCTGCTGAGCGTATAGGCCCGCCATCAACAGAAATGGAAGGGACGTGGTTGCGGCGAGTCGCCGAATTGCGGTGTTCATTGCGATTCTGCTCTGGACTATCCTACTTATCGGTGGCCTTTATTCCCCGGTTCCACGGGCCAGCCGTTCTTCCGCCAGGACGATCGGCCTCGCCGTGCGGCTTCCGAAACGCTTCTTCACCAGGAAACCAAGATTGTAAAGTCCATCACGCCAGGGATTCAGCTTGATTTCACCTAAACGCGAAGAGTACATGATGGAAAGTTCAGTAAAGCGTATTCCCGGATTCCTTAAAGCTTCAATCTTGATCTCCTCGGAGAACGCCATTCCATCGGACTCTAGAACCATTTCCTTTAGGATGGAGCGGCGAAAAACCCACATGCCGGACTGCGAGTCGCGCACCCATCTGAAGAAAAGAATAGACGTTGCGAGTGAAAGTACCCAATTTCCGAACTTGTGTTTAAAACTCATTGCATGACGGTCACGGACCGGGAAGCGGGATGCGTTGAGGAAATCGACTTCGAGGTGCAGGAAGGCTTCAATTAAATAAGAAATGGCGTCCGGCGGGTAACTTTGGTCGCCGTCGAGCGTGACAATGATGTCGCTGGTGGCCCAGGAAAAGCCTTGTTTATAGCTGCGGCCATAGCCGCGGACGGGCTCACGGATGATCTGCGCGCCATAGGATTGGGCGACCTCGGACGTGCGGTCGGTGGAGCCGTTATCGACGACAATCACCTGGTCCACGAAATCGGGCATGCGGGTCATGACGCGCTCGATCCCCTGCTCCTCGTTGAGGCAGGGAATGATTACCGTGATGCTGTTCGACTTATACACGTTTTACATTCCAAGCTATCATGTTCACATGAAGTTGTTTGCGTTCGCGCTCCTTTTTTGCTCTGCTTTGGGCGCCACCAATCTGGCGCAGCTCAAGCAAGTGCAGACGGTCTACATTTTGCCGATGAGCAGCGGCATGGACCAGTATCTCGCGAACAAACTCGCCCGCGGGGGACTGTTCCAGATCGTTACCGATCCGAAAAAGGCCGACGCGATTTTCACCGATCAGATCGGCGAGGGTTTCGAACGCAAGCTCGACGAATTGTATCCTACCGCTCCTCTTCCAAAGGAAGCGGATGCGGATGACGATTCCTCGAAGGACGATTCGAAATCCGATGCGAAGTCCAGCACGAAGGAGGACATGAGCGGCGGGGGCATGATGAATCGCGCATCGTCGTGGGGCCGGGGCAAAGGCACGTTCTTTATCGTGGATCGCAAGTCTCGTGCGGTGATCTGGTCGACCTACGACCGGGCGCCGAATCGCGCCGCCGATACGATGGATCACAAGGCAGACCAGATTGTGGAGCGGCTTAAGCGCGACCTGAAAGAGACAAAGTAGGCGCTGTTTCGGTCTCCGCTCCGGCCCGCTTGCTCGCGGCCAGCTCGCGATAAGATTGCGCAAGCCTTTGTGTCATCGCTCGCATGTCTCTGTTGGCTACTACGTCTTCGCGGGCGCGGCATGCGAATTCCCTGGCCCGTTCCGGATTGTCGAATAACTCGAGGATGCGATCGGCGAATGCACCTGGATCGTCGGCCAGGGCGCAAACCGGACGATCGTTATCCACCAGGCCTTCCGCTCCGATGCGGGTCGACACGACTGGTATGCCGGCGGCAAAGGCCTCAAGCAGTTTCACTCGCATGCCAGATCCACTGAGAATAGGACACACGAAAACGGCATAGCGGCTGAGCGGTTCCTGGATGTCCTCGACGAAACCGCGGAGTTCAATTGCATCCCCGACGTCGGGTAGCGAATGGCGCGGCGGAGGGTCCGATCCAACGACGACCAGCCGCGCATCGGGATAACGCTCCAGCACGCGAGGCAATACGTTGCGCACGAACCAGGTCAAAGCGTGCTCGTTGGGCGCGTGGCGGAAACTGCCCAGGAACAACATCGTGTGCGGTTCGCGTGCATCGGGCTGGAAATGGTATCTCGAGGTGTCGATACCAGCCCGGAGATTGTCGTCGATGCGATCTTTCAACTGGGGCAGGAACGACGCGACCCAGTCTTTGTTCGCGGGGCTGCAGACCTGAATACGGTCGAAGCGGGGCAGGATGCGCAACTCGTAGCGCAGGGCTCGCAGGTATTCGAAGGCGGCCTTGATTTTCGGCAGGGCACCGCGTAATTGCGGAAGCGTGCGGCCGATCGATTGGAAATAGACATCGTGCTCGAAGAGAACGCTGGCGATGTGTTCGAACGCGCAGCCGTATTGAGAAAGCGACGTGTATTCGAGTTGTACGACATCGATCTCATGAAGGTAGATCTGACGGTGAAGCAGCCATTCGAGATCGGGGCTGGAGAATTCGCGGATAGAGAAAGGCACGGTTGACCCGAATTCTTTGGCGCGGCCCTGGAGCCGAACGACGTACTCGGTGGAATCGGCGAGGCGCTCGAGTTCGTCGTGAGCCCAGCGCTCATGGTCATGGTCGAGAAGAATGACGAGGTGAAGCGAGACCAGGCGCGCAAGCTCGCGCGTGGTCTGATACATGAAGACCGCGCCGCCGTGGACGGGGGGACAGATGGAATAGGGCGAGACGAAGAGCACGCGAAGTTTACCGGACGCCGGAGTGATGGCCTGGAAGCGATCGCGGAAATAGCCGCCCAAAGGCCGTCGAAACGCTTCGGTGTCGTTGATCACGGCGAGGCGGCGGGCGCGGGTGCGGGCTCGCATGGCTCCGGCAGTCTGACGGGCGGCTCGAAAAAGCGCGGAGAGGTTGGGCCGTTCGGGCGACTCGCCTAAGAAGACGGTCACGATGGCGGCGGTGTAATTGAAGGCGAAGTGCTGCAGTACACGACGCCATTCGTGGATGTTCTTCCAACAGAAGAGCAGAATGTTTTTCTGAATGACGAGGTCGATGTCGGCTTTCTTGAAGCGCTTTCCGATGGTCCCGCGGTGTTCGTGATAGACGACGCTTTGGGGCTGGTACAGCACCTTCCAGCCGCGCTTCCAGGCCTGATAGCCGAGGTCGGTGTCTTCAAGGTAAAACGGCGCGAGGATTTCGTCGAATCCCCCGAGCTCCAGGAACTTGCGGCGATCGAAGGCGCACGATCCGCCTCCTCCGTAGAAACAGGGATAAAGGCCGGTGATTGTGGGATCGTCGCGATGGCGTACGCGCAGGGTCCCGTTTTCCCACCAGGCTTGCGTGAGGCCGGTCTCTTCGCGGATGCGCGCCGGATCGCTGAAGAAGATCTGGCAGGAGACGGCGAAAACTTTGTCGTCGGTGAAGCCGGCGAGCAGGGGCGCCAAGAAGCCCGGGGCGGGTCGCATGTCGCTGTTAAGCAGGACAACGATGTCGTTCTTGGCGGCGCGAAATCCGGCATTGGAACCGCCTCCGAATCCGAGATTGGTTTGGAGTTGGACTACGCGGACGCTTGGGAATTGGTCGCGCAGGACGCGGGCGCTATCGTCGGTGGAGCCGTTCTCGACGACGATGATTTCGTTGGCGGGGTTGCCATTCATGGCCGCGATCACGTGCGGCAGGTATTTCTGAAGCAGGCCGCTGCCATTCCAGTTGGGTATGACGACGCTGGCGGCGTCAATGGATGGCCGGGAGTCGCTAGGTGGGATCTTGCGTTTGCCGGTGAGGAGCCAGAAGAGGTCGGCTAGGGCCAAGCCGAGGATTGGGATCGCTACCAGAAATGGCGAAACGATCAGAAGCGGGAGTGATCGCAGGAACCGCAGCAGGGTTGTCGTGAAGGTCTTCACCGGACGTCCGGACCCAGGCCGATGGTACGCCCCGCCTTCACCCAACGGGAGCCGAGCACTTGGTTGAGTTTGGCAGCGAGTGCTTCTCTTTCGCGTTCAATCTGCTGTGCCCAAAGAGTTCGCTCGATGACCGTGCTCTCAGCCGTTTCGAGCAGCCGGGCGCAATCGGCAAGTTCGTTTCTTACGGCAGTGAGGCGTTCTTGGGTGTCGAAGGCCCACTGCGCTTTGGCTGCGATGTCGGCTTCGAGCTCCAGGACCTTGGCTTCGTATCCGGCGTGCTGGTCGGCGAGTTCGTGCTGAAGCTGATCGATGCGCTGGTGAGCGGCTTTTACCTTGTCGTTGAGACTGTGCGCCCAGGCATTGCTGGCTTCGAGCTCCGATTTCTGGTCGCGATATTGGCGGAGCAAGCGATCGCGTTCGTCCTGAGTTTCCACGAGCCAGGTCTGGGTGCGGCGAAGTTGGTCGTCGAGCAGGCGGATGTGTTGCTCCCTTTCGCGGAGAAGGTTTGCGGCGGTCGGGACATATATAAAGGATGCTGTTTCGGGAAGCTTCGATTTCGCGCAGAGGGCTATGAAGAAATGGTCGTCGGTTGGCGAGGTGGACGGTGCATCCAGGCGAGCGTGGGTGACAGACGATCCTGAGGAAAAGACAAATGACTCCACTCGATTTTGCGCCAAGAGTCGGGTATGGGGGAAGAGGCGCGTGAGCTCGGCAACGAACTCGGCGGCCTCAAATTCGTGTTCGTGGAAAGGGTTGGGACCGCTCTCAGCGCGAGTTTCCGCGTAATAGCTCTTGTTCGGCGTGGAGACGATCAACAGGCCCGTTGCGGTGAGCACGCGGGCGCACTCGTCGAGAAAACGGCGGGCGTTGGGCAGGTGCTCGATCACTTCAAAGGCGACCAGGATGTCGAAGGACTGGTCCGGGAAGGGAAGATCGAGGCAGGAGCCGGTTAAGTAAAGCGCGTTGGGTCTAGGATAATTGAGACGCGCATATTCGATGGCATCTTCGGAGACGTCGATTCCGGTAACGTGTTCAGCGGTTTGTGCGAGTTCGGCCGTGCCATAACCTGCGCCGCAGCCGCAATCGAGGACGCGTTTACCTTCGACGTATTGTTGGGCGAAGGCATAGCGGGCGATATGTTCGCTCCAGAGATCGTCGTTCACCTGGCCCGGGATGACGCGTTCGCCGGTGAATTCAACCAATGCGCGACTCCGCGGCGTAGAAGACGGGTTCGGAATTCGAAGCGGTTCCGAGGCGGCGATTGAGCTCGACGCGGCAAGGCAAGTGAACGTAACCGTAGACCTGGTTGGGGCCGTTCGCCATTTGTAAAGTGATGGCGTTATCGATCCAGTCGCACATGACATAGCTGTGCAGGGTGCCATCGGCTATCGCTGGTGAGAATGAGAAAGCCGACGGATACAGCTCAGGAAGCTGGAGGTGGAAATCGACAGTATAGACGTTTCCGGCGTGCATGGGGGGGATCTCGAAGTCTTCGCGCATGGTATTGGTGCCGGCGAAATCGAGGCCCATGTGATTGCGAAGCATGAAGCCGACATTGGGGAGGATCAGATTGTCGTTAGCGCGCACGCTGATACGGACGACTATTTCGGAGGAGGGCTCCAAAACGGGCAGTGGGAATCCATGAGGATCGAGGACGGCGATACCGATTATTTCCGCGCGGCGGTCGCCATGGCGGTGGTCGATGTGAGGGATATGGTCGACGATTTCCGGGGCGGTGATATGTGCTGTGGCCGTGATCCTGGCCTCAGGCGCGTGGCGGACGGTGAGATAACGAGCATCCTTGTCGGCCATGGCGGCCATGTATTTTGCCGTGACCTTGTCGGTGTCGCCAATGTCTCTTAGCCGTCCGGCGTCGAGCCACATGGCTCTATCGCCGATTGATTTTACATCGCCAATAGCGTGAGAAACGAAGACGATTGTTATGCCGCGCTCGCGGAGCTCGTGGACTTTGCGCATGCAGCGCTGGCGGAAGTAGATGTCGCCGACGGCAAGGGCTTCATCGACCAGGAGAATTTCGGGGTCGACATGGATGGCCACGGCAAATGCTAGGCGGACGGCCATGCCCGAGGAGTAAGTCTTGACCGGCTGGCCGATGAAGTCGCCAATCTCGGCAAACCGCTCGATTTCCGGGAACTTGCGGTCCATTTCCTTGCGTGAGAGTCCGAGAATAGCGCCATTCAGATAGACATTGTCGCGCCCGCTGAACTCAGGATTGAAGCCAGAGCCGAGTTCGAGGAGAGCGGCGACACGGCCATGGACGGTGGCTTGTCCTTTTGTTGTGTGGAGGATACCGGCAATAATCTGGAGAAGCGTGCTTTTTCCGGAGCCGTTTTCCCCGATTACGCAAAAGGTCTCGCCACGCCGGATGTCGAAGGAAATATCGTGTAGAGCCCAGAAATCGCGATGGAAGGTTTTTCGATTGAGGAAGAGCAGTTCCTTGAGGCGGTGACTCGGGGAAGAGTAGATTGGATAACTTTTGGAGACGCCACGGAAGTCGACTACGGAAGAGGCCACTAAGACGAATCTATCGGAGGTTGGAAGAGTGTGTCAAATAGAGGATATTCAGGACGACCGCCGACGCCAACCTACTCATGTCGACTTTCTATCAAGCGGCTAGGTGCCGCTGGCCCGAGGGGTCTCATTTTGGAGAGTCCAGGTTCGGCTTCGTTAGTTTCGCCACGGCAAGTCGAGGGCACCGGTAGTCGTCCTGAAATGCTTGATCGCTATCTATAGGACCTCCTACACTAACAAGCACCAAGTAGAGAACCCAGCGCCTACAGTTAAACTAACTCAATGTTTCAGTTGTGTCAATACCCCTGTTTGCATTCAGGGGCCAGTGCCCGTAGGTTGTTGACAATGCGAAGGAAACTCGCATATTATTGGAGTAGAAGCTACTTGCCGGTGTAGCTCAGGTGGTTAGAGCGACGGTCTCATAATCCGTAGGTCGAAGGTTCGACTCCTTCCGCCGGCACCATCCTCGGACAGCGTGCAGTTCTTGCGCGTGCGGTAATCCCTGTGCTATTTCGGGCCGATGATTTGCTCGTAGATGCGATGCAAATCGTCTTGCGAGTAATACTCAATCTCAATTTTTCCGCGCTGGTCGTTCTTTTCGGCGATGCGTACGCGCGTTCCGAGTGCGCTCTCTAATTCCGCGACGGCAGCCTTGATATTGGGATCCTGGCTGGGTTCGTTTTGAGAATTTTTAGTTTCGCGCTTCTCGGTGGCCTGCTGAACCATGCGCTCCACTTGGCGTACAGAGTATCCCTGAGCGGCGGTTTTGTTGGCGAGAGCGAGTTGGGATTGTTCGTCGGGAAGTCCCAGAATCGCACGGGCATGACCCATGGAAAGCCTGCGCTCGGCAATGAGAAGTTGGATATCGTTGGGCAGGCGCAGGAGCCGCAGGAGATTCGTTATCGTTGTGCGATCCTTGCCGGTGCGATTGCCGATTTCTTCGTGACTGAGACTGAGTTCCCGACCCAGGCGGTCTAGCGCTTGGGCGGTTTCGATGGGATTCAGGTCTTCGCGTTGGATATTCTCGATCAGCGCCACTTCAAGGATGCGATCATCCGCATAGTCTTGAATGATGGCGGGAACGTCCGTGAGACCGGCCAAGTGAGCGGCACGGAGGCGGCGCTCTCCGGCAATGAGCTCGTAGCGGTCGCCTTTGTGACGCAGAATCAGCGGCTGAATGAGTCCATTCGCCTCAATGGAATTCGCGAGCTCTTGGAGTTTCTGAGGGTCGAAGACAGTCCGGGGCTGGAGCGGGTTGGGGTCGATCTCCGAGAGAGGGACCTGCGCCGCGGCGCCTGACTGCCTTTGAGGTTCGGCGTGGCTGTCGGTTTGTGGTTCCTGATGCTCCGTGTGTACGGCGCGCGCGCTGGGGATGAGGGCCGAGAGTCCCTTACCGAGCACCTTGCGTTGCTTGTCTGGTTTGCTCACTGGCGAGGATCTCCTTTGCGAGTTGGATATAGCTTTCAGCGCCGCGCGAGCGGACGTCATACGAGATGATGGGTTTTCCGAAGCTAGGCGCTTCGGCGAGGCGTATGCTTCTGGGGATGATTGTCGTGAAGACCTGAT
>JBEKUT010000200.1:0-12132 GCA_049514735.1 Bryobacteraceae bacterium | reverse complement strand
GCCCGCCTTGATGAAAGAGTTGCGGAGCGCACCCGTCTTGCCCGCGACTTGCACGACACACTGCTCCAATCCGTTCAAGCCATCAAGTTGATTGCCACGAATGCCATCGACGACGTGGGCGACCCCGCCCGGACTCGCGAGACCTTGGAAAAATTGTCGGAGTGGCTCGGTCAGGCCATGCAGGAAGCCCGCGCTTCATTGCTTTCCTTGCGCGCCTCCGCGAGTGAGGTCAACGATCTGGCCGAAGCGCTGCACCGGGCAGGCGACGAATGTGTGGCCGCCCATGCGCTCCAATTTACGCTGACCGTTGAAGGCGCGGTCAGGGAAATGCACCCTATCGTCCGCGACGAAGTTTATCGCATCGGTTATGAAGCGATTCGCAATGCCGGCCACCACTCTGGCGGGGCCAAAGTGGAGGTTGTCTTAACCTATGCGCACTCCCTTGCGTTGCTGGTGCGCGACGACGGGAAGGGAATCGATCCGGATATAGCAGCCAACGGAAAGCCAGGGCATTTCGGGCTAACTGGAATGCAGGAACGCGCCACGCAAATCGGGGCCAAGATGACGATCCGCAGTTCCGAAAATGCGGGAACCCAGATTGAACTCGTCGTCCCGGGTCAAATTGGTTTCCGCGAACGAAGATCGTTTTGGAGAAGACGATTCAAGCGCGTTTAAGCAAGGCCGATCCTGAGTTTCCGCCGAGCATGCGAGGTTTCCCGTCCCGTCCCTGGTGGCCGCTGGTATTGAGGAGGATCTTTCGCCAGCCGCGAGCGTCTAATTTTCGGACGTCCCCACGATCCGATCTTTGTTGGGCGCACTGGGTATGAAGACAGCAACGCAATCTCTGGCAGAATTGCCGAATGTGGAACGGGCGCATAACGAATCGGGCTTTTTCTCCAGCGAGTCCGTTCTCAACATTCTAAACTTGATCCTTGGCGGCTCTGAATTGTCTGAGGTACTGGCGATTATTGCTGGATTGGTCGAATCGAAAGGCAACGGGACGTTATGCACCATTTGGCTTCCCGATGCCGACGGAAAGCATCTCTATTGCGCAACCGCGCCCAGTCTGCCTGGATTTGCCGCAAACGTCGGGCGCATGTCTATTGGTCCTAAGGGCGCCTCCTGCGGCACAGCCGTTTATCGGCAGGAGCCGGTTTATGTTGCCGACATCCTCGGGGATTCTATTTGGGACGATTATCGTGACCTGGTCTTGCCTTACGGTATTCGTGCCGTATGGTCGCGGCCCCTGTTCACGCGTGAAGGCAAGGTTCTCGGCACTTTCGCCATCCTTTATCGTGAGGTGCGCAATCCGGACGCTATCGACCTGCAATCGATCGAGAATGCGAGCCAGATCGCAGGGATCGCGATTGAGCGGCACGTTAATGAGGAAGCGTTACGGCATGAACGCGACCGGCTGCGCTTGCTTCTGGAAATTACAAGCAGCGTGACATCCAGGTTGGACTTCCGGCAAGTGGTTGAGGCGCTCTCGACCAATCTATTTCGCGTCATGCAATGCGATGTATCCGCTTTGCTGCTACCCGACTCCGAAAGCGGCGACTTACGCGTCAATATCCTGTACAACCCCGACGCGAGAGGACCCATGCGCGAGGGATCGTTGGTGCCGATGAATTGTTCGATCTCGGGTCAGGTCATGCGGAACGCCCAGAGTGTCCGGGTCGATAGCTTCGAACAGATCCGCGCCGATCCTGCAATTTATGGGAATCCCGGCGGCCGGCGTCTATTTGAGCGAGTGATCCAGGAAGGACTCAGAACCGGCTGTTATCTTCCTCTGGTCGGCCGCAACCGCGTGGTTGGGGTTCTGATGCTGGCCAGGCGTTCGGACAATGCTTTTGAGCAAGACGACGTCACCTTGCTCGAGCAAGTGGCCCACCAAGTGGCGATTGCCGTCGAGAACGCGCTGGAATACGAAAAAGCGGTAAAGGATCGAGATAAGGAGACGAAACAACGACTCTACCTGGAGGAGGAAATACGCGCTCAGTGTGGGGCAATCGTTGGGGACAGCACTGCTTTGAACGCCGCGTTGCAGTTAGTCTCTGTTGTTGCACCGACGGATTCAAGCGTGCTGATCCTGGGCGAGACCGGAACCGGCAAGGAACTGATCGCCCGCGCGATACACGATCTGAGCGCCCGCCGGGAGCGCGCCTTCGTTAAATTGAATTGCGCCGCGATTCCGCTCGGGCTTCTGGAGAGTGAGCTGTTCGGTCACGAAAAAGGAGCATTTACTGGAGCGATCGCGCAAAAAATGGGGCGCTTTGAATTGGCGAATCAGGGCACGCTGTTTTTGGACGAAGTTGGCGACATTCCTCTCGAACTCCAGGCGAAGTTGCTGCGCGTTTTGCAAGAGCGGGAATTTGAGAGACTCGGCAGCAACCGCACTCATAAGGTCGATGTCCGAGTAATCGCCGCTACGCATCGCGATCTAGCGGGGATGGTTAAGCAGTCGACTTTTCGCGAAGACCTGTATTACAGATTGAAGGTATTCCCGATCCAAGTTCCAGCGCTGCGGCAGCGTACTGAGGATATTCCGAAACTGGTTCTGCATTTCACGGAGATCTACGCACAACGAATGAATAAGCGCATCGACGAAATCCCACCCGAAACAATGGATGTGCTGGTGCGATACCCCTGGCCCGGAAACGTTCGGGAACTGCAGAACTTCATCGAGCGAGCTGTCATACTTTCTCCGCATTCGGTATTGCGCGCCCCAACCTCCGAGTTGGAACCCTTTCACCAGCCCGGCGCGGCCAACACTCCCATGACTGGTCTCGAAGAAGTGGAGCGGGATCACATCGTCCGGGCGCTTGAAGCGAGTAAGTGGGTCGTGGGCGGCCGTAATGGCGCCGCGGAGCGACTGGGAATGAAGAGAACATCGTTAGTTTACAGAATGCAGAAACTTCGCATCAGCCGTCCAGCGCACTTCCAGAAAAACGGCGCCGTCCAGGGTGACGATTTACAGGATTGATTCGCTGCTCCAGTTACTAAGTACAACGTTATAACTGTTGGCGGATGCCCATTTCCTGCCGGGTCTGTGAAATAATCGGCAACCCGGCGCTCCGTAACCGTCGCGGCTCCGCAACTCTATCCAACCTTTTCAGAGTGTTACTGAGCCGCGCGCGTCAGCGAGCGTAACGAATGCCGAGATTATTTCACAGACCCTGCCGGGCGCGGCTCGGAAACGGAGCGCGTGTCGACGGAAGGCGCGACCAATCCCCGTCAGTGTTGGACGTCCGTCGCGACTTCGTCAGTTGGCGGAGAGATTTCTCGGCTGCCATGCCGACGAGATCCTGCTAAGTCCTAAAATACTTACGCCCTCCCGGCGATTCCGAACTGAGGTCTCCTTGTCTTGGCTTGCCGGGTGCGACAGCAGCGTTATGAGTCAAGCAAGATCATCGCAAACGGCGCAGAGTCAATCGTCCTCCGAGTTCGCCGTGCCAGTTACTTCGATCCACAAGGTCGAAGCGGATGGAGTCAAGGTCTTTTATCGGGCGGCTGGCGATCCAAATTCACCGGTGGTGCTGCTGCTACACGGGTTCCCAACGTCGTCTTTCATGTTCCGCGAACTCATTCCACGCCTCGCCAACGACCACCGGGTGATCGCGCCGGACCTCCCGGGCTTCGGATTCACAGAGGTTCCCGCCGAAAGAAAATACGTCTATACGTTCGACCGCTTGTCCGCGACGCTCACTGCGTTCACACAAGCACTCAAAATCAGACGCTTTGCAATGTATGTATTCGATTATGGCGCGCCGACCGGATTGCGTCTCGCGATGGCTCATCCGGATCGAGTCACAGCTATCGTTTCACAGAACGGGAACGCCTATGAAGAAGGGCTCGGCGATGCCTGGGGGCCGATTCGGAAATACTGGGCGGAGCCAACACCGGAGAATCGAGAGGTAATCCGCAATAACGTTCTGACACTGGAAGGAACACGATGGCAGTACACGCACGGTGTTCGCGATCCGGAGAGTGTTCCGCCGGAATCTTACACACTGGATACGGCGCTGCTGGAGCGTCCGGGCAACAAAGACATTCAGTTGGATTTGTTTCTCGATTACGCGTCGAACGTGAAGCTCTATCCGGCGTTTCAGGATTACTTTCGGAAGGCTAAGCCGCCGCTGCTGGCGATTTGGGGTAAGAACGATTCCTTTTTCATACCCGCCGGTGCGGAAGCGTTTCGAAAGGACATACCGAACGCGCGGGTCGAGTTCCTGGATACGGGGCATTTTGCAATAGAGACGCACTTCGTCGAAATTGCCGCTGCGGTGAAAGATTTCTTGGCGGCGAACGGCGGATCACAATGACATCCGTGGCTCAGAACGCCACCGTCGTGTTGGAGACGCTCGCATGCTAAACTCCGTTGCCATCGTCACTGGCGCGAGCCAGGGCATCGGTCGTGCCACCGCGATACGCCTGGCGCACGATTTCGAAGCCGTTGTTCTGGCGGCGAGGCAGGAAGACGAGCTCAAAAAGACCGCGGCCGCGGTGGAATCGGCTGGCGCCGAAGCCCTGACTTTCGCGCTCGACTTACGCCAGGCTTGCTCTGCCGAAGTCCTCGTCCAGGGCACGCTCGACCGTTTTGGCAGAATCGACGCTCTGTTAAACATTGCCGGCGCGGTGCCGCAAATCGATTTGTTCGAGATGACCGACGCGCAGTGGGAAGACGGCATGTCGCTCAAGCTGCACGGTGCACGGCGTCTGACGATACGAGCCTGGGATGCTCTGAAAGCTTCCAACGGCGCGGTGGTGCTGATCTCCGGAAGCGCAGCTCTCGATCCGAGGCCGGGCTTCGCAGCCGTAGCGGCGATCAACGCCGCCATCATTGCGCTCGCGAAGGCGCTTGCCGAGCAAGGCATTCAGGATCGAGTCCAAGTCAATAGCGTTGTGCCGGGCGCGATTATGACCGGCCGACGCAGATCTTTCCTCGCTCATTGGGCGCCGGGGCACGGCATGAGCGTGGAAGAGGCCACGAAGCAGTTTCCGGAAAAGGCTGGCATTGCTCGCTATGGTGAGCCGGAGGAGATTGCCGGCCTGATGGCATATCTGGTTTCAAAGGAGGCTCGCTGGCTCACGGGCGCTTCTATCCGGATGGATGGCGGCGAGATCAAAGGGATCTAGTATGCCTTACCTGTTTTAACAATAACGAGGCTAATAAGGAGAAATGAATATGATTCGAAATATCAAGGCCGTAATGGCACTCGCCACAACGGCTTTCACACTAGTTTTGCAACCCGCGGTGAACGCACAGGAAGGAAAAGCCAAGACCTTGGAGACAGGCGCCTTTCATGGCAAGGTGCATAGAACCTCGGGCCGGGCAACCATCTACGAAGAGCCGGATGGAAAGTTGATCCTTCGGCTAACGAACTTCAAGACCTCTAATGGGCCCGATGTCCACGTGGTATTAATAGCGGCCAAGGACGCGGACGACGATGCCAACTTCCTGAAGGGCAACACCGAACGTGTAGAGCTCGGCAGTCTGAAAGGGAATGAAGGCGATCAGAACTACGAGATACCCGGCGGGACGGATTTAGGCAAGTTTCAAACCGTTTCGATTTACTGCGAACGGTTTAACGCGAACTTCGGGGCGGCGCCCCTTGAGAAGTTTTGAGCCCGGCCATTTGAACGGATCACATCGGGCGGCGTAGAGCTGCCCGATTCGTCCACTTAAGAGGAAAGAATATGACAAACCATGTTAGTACAGGGGTCTCGCATCGAAAATGGATTTTGATTGGAGTCGGTGTTCCGGTTCTCGTGGCCGCTTGGTGGGCCTTCCGGCCCGAGAAGCTCTGGATCAATCAAAAGGTAAACGAGCCCGCGCCATTTGCTTCGGCCCTCGAACCTCAACCGCTTTTTACCGGACGCTTGGAAGGTAAAGCGCATCAAACGAGCGGGCGGGCAACGATTTATAAGAATCCGGACGGCAAGCTGTATCTGCGTCTAACCGGCTTCATGACCTCGAACGGTCCGGATGTACACATAGTCCTGGCGCGGAGCGACGACAAGAGCCTGGAACAAGAGATCGTAAAAGGCGGCCTCAATGACGTTGAACTTGGGCCACTCAAGGGCAACCGGGGCGATCAGAACTACGATCTGCCCGCATCCACGGACCTGAATGAGTACCGGGCCGTGGTAGTCTATTGCGAGCGCTTCCACGCGGTTTTCGGATTAGCGAGGCTTGAGCCATTCTAATAACACGATCAAAGGAGATGAATCACATGAGTGCGGCAGAAAAATACGACGTCCTCGTGCTCGGCGGAGGCACAGCTGGCAAATTGATCGCCTGGACGATGGCCAAAGAAGGAAGGCGCACCGCCGTCGTCGACCGCAAGTATATCGGCGGTTCCTGTCCCAATGTGGCATGCCTGCCCAGCAAGAACGTCATCCATTCGGCGAAGGTCGCCTCGCTGGTGGGGCGGCATCGGGAATTCGGGATCGAGACTGGACCGATCTCCATCGACATGGCTAGAGTATACGCGCGCAAGCGCGACATGGTCGACGGTATTATCCAGGTTCATCTGGAAAAGTACCGCGCGGCCCTGAACCAGGATCGCGGTGACGAACTCATCTTTGGCGACGCCACATTCGTCGCTCCTCGCACCGTTCACGTCGCGTTGCGCGATGGGGGCGAGCGTACTCTCACACGGCCGGCCGCGTGTTTGTGAACGTCGGAACCCACGCAACGATACCCGACCTGCCCGGTTTGCGGGAAGCCAAGCCGATGACACATATCGAGGCGCTCGACTTGCAGCGGCGTCCCGAACATTTGATCGTTTTGGGAGGCGGCTACGTTGGCCTGGAACTAAGCCAGGCTCTGCGCCGGCTGGGAAGCCGCGTCACGCTCATCGAGCGCAGTTCTCAAGTTGCCTCCAATGAAGATGCCGACGTTTCGCAAGCCATTTTGCAGTTGTTCCGGGACGAAGGCATTGATGTGATGTTAAACACGCGCGTTGCCGGTGTCAACGGCCTTTCCGGCGGGCATGTAAGCCTTCAGCTTGAGAACGGAAACGGTACACGAACTGTCGATGGCACCGACATTCTCGTGGCGGTTGGACGTACGCCCAACACAACGGGCCTCGGACTCGAGACGGCGGGAATCGAGGTCACGGAAAAAGGACAGATCCGTGTGAACGACCGCCTGGAAACAACCGCGCCGAACGTGTGGGCGATGGGAGAGTGCGCGGGCAGCCCCTACTTCACACACGTATCCGAGGACGACTTTTCCATCATTCACGAAAACCTGAACGGAGGCCACCGCAGCACGGCGGACCGGCTGGTTCCGTACTGCGTCTTTATCGATCCGGAACTGGCGCGTGTTGGCCTTAACGAGTCACAGGCGCGTGAAAAAGGTGTTGCCTACCGCGTTGCCTCTGTGCCGGTCGACGCGGCCGCGTGGCGGCCCTGGACCCTTTCGGAGAGACGTGGGTTCATGAAGACGCTTATCGGCGCAGACAGTGACCGCATTCTCGGGTTTACGGCTTTTGGGCCTGAGGCAGGCGAGCTGATGGGAACGGTTCAACTCGCGATGCTGGCAGGCGTCCCCTACACAATTTTGCGAGACGCCATGTTTGCGCACCCCACGATGACGGAAGGCCTGAAGGCCTTGTTCATGGCCGTGCCCGAACGGCTGGAGAACCATGCCGAGCAGTTCCAACGCGCGGGAACGTTGGCGGTTTGAGCCGCAGGCCGATGGGGCAAAAGGTAAGCTGAGCGCGGCCGCCAGTTTGCGTTTTCACTGGCCCGAGTACCTGATGGAAGCAGGCGAGTCGGGCTTCTATCTGTTCTCTGCGTGCGTGGTTGCCACTTTGTTATGGCACCCCGCATCGCCCATCCAGCGGCACCTGCCGACCGACGCAGTTCGCCGTATGTTGATGGGCCTGGCGATGGGCGCGACCATTATGGCTATTGTCCTTTCACCGTGGGGCAAGCAGTCCGGAGCGCACTTCAATCCCGCGGTGACATTCACGTTTTATCGCCTGGGGAAAGTGGCCCTGTGGGATGCGGTGTTCTACTGCGCCTTCCAATTTCTCGGCGCGGCCGCAGGTGTGGGGCTCGCCGCGCTTGTTCTGCAAGGCGCACCGGCACACAAGGCGGTCCGTTACGCTGCCACCATACCCGGCACTTACGGCGATAGCATCGCTTTTGTTGCCGAACTGGCCATCTCGTTTCTCTTGATGAGCGCGATCCTGTTCGCGTCCAATCGCGAAGTCCTGGCGCCTTATACGCATCACTTTGCCGCCATCCTGGTTGCGGCATACATCGCTTTCGAATCTCCCGTATCCGGGATGAGCACGAATCCCGCCCGGACGTTCGGCCCCGCATTGTACGCCGGCTACTGGCACGCTCTGTGGATCTATTTCATAGGGCCACCGCTGGGCATGCTCGCGGCGGCTGAGGTTTTTCTCCTGGCACGTGAACGCCAACGTCCGTATTGCGCGAAGCTGCATCACCACAACGACAAGCGCTGCATCTTCCGCCACTCCGGACCGGACCCCACGGCGCTGACTACATGAGGTGACGCCCCGATCCGGGTACAAACGATCATTTAACCCTTGCTGCCGTGCATGCGCCAGTATCGAAAAGTGAATCGATACCGCATACGGAGGTGAACATCGCGCGGGCGTTGTGGCCGGCGCCGCGAACCAGGAAGACGCGGTGTTCCAGCCCAGTGGCGTGACGCGATTGCAGATACTTGAAATAGTTGGCGCCGCGCTGCAGGCGTGTTGCACCCTGAAGCTCGGCGGCGCAAACTTTGTCGATGTCACGGCCATTGGGGTCGTTATCGTCGGCTCCGAGCAGATATGTTACGCGGCGGGAAATGTAGGATGTCTCCAACTCAGCGGCAGAGGGCGATCCGAGGTAGGGAGGCCCGTTCTGCAGACCGTACTTCCAATTATTGAATTCCGGGCAGCGATTGGCTCCCCCGGTTACCGGGCGGTATGCGTCGAAGTAAACATACGAGGAAGGATTGGCGACAAAGTAGCGCAACGCTATGCCAGCCTTCTCGACGGCCGCGACCTCGTGGCCTGCTACCGCATAACGTTGCACGATCTGTCCGCCCCCGCTATGCCCGGCCAGGACAATCTCTCGAAGATTCGGAAATAGAGCGCGGCCGGAGAGGCGTTGAAGGATCGCGTCAATCGCTTCATAGGAACTGATGGGCGCGGGACGAGTGGCAGGCTCTCCGGCTTCCCACCTGCTGCCATGCCAGCGCAGGACGTCGGCAGGAAGCTTGTATGCACGCGCATCGTCTTCGTCGAGAAACTGGGGGGCGAGCAGCAAAGTGTTGCTCCCGGCGGCGCCCGCTTTGGTGCGCGCTTCCTCAACATCATGGAGATATCCGCCGGCGTTTCGTTGCAAGCCGTGAAAGACGACAATCGCGCGGGTGACGCCGGGCTGTGGTGTGCTCAAATCAGCCTCGGAATCGAGGGCAAGTTGCCCGCTGCCATTCTCTACGGAGACAGTCAGACGGCCGCTGGCAACATTCTTGACGGCATCGCGCTGCGCGAGCGCGAGTGGGGCACAGAGTGCCGGGATGAGTACAAGCAGTGACCAAAGTCTTCGTGCCAGGCGCGCAGCCGTTATCGTGGCGCAGGAGCGTTCCCTCAGCTTCATCTAGGATATTTTATTGAACAATGCGTTAGATCGGGAAAGTTTTTGTGGATCTCTTCAAGCGGGAGCCAAGCTCGGCGTCGTGAACAATCGTGTCGGTGAGGATACGGGTGCCGCGCACGATGGGACGGCCCGACACTTTGAACCCACGGCGGGACAAGGCTCGTTTGCGGGTTCCTCAAAGAAAGCGGCGGCTACGCCACGGCGCGTAGAACCGTGAGCTGCTGGACGAAATCGGACATGATCTCTTCGTCGCCAATTCCGAGATCGCCGAGCGTCCGGTGCAGCGCCTCGTCCGGATAAGGCCAGTCCATTAGCGAGTATCCATACGCGTTGGCGTAGCGGTCCGCCCCGTTGACCACGCGGCTCAGCGGCAGGGCAGGTCCTTTTTCCGGTTGCACGTGGTACCGCACTGCCGTTTGCACCTCATCGGGAAGTTGCCAATAAGTACAGGCTTCGGCGGACACTTCGGCGTGCGTAGTCCCGAACAGCGCCATTTCGCAAAGCTCCAGTTCTTCGCCTTCCAGCGCGACATGTTCGAGCAGCGTCGAGTATTCCCCTGGAAAAAGATTCACTAAAAGCAATTCGCCAATATCGTGAAATAATCCGGCTACAAACGCGCTTTCCGTGAACTCCGGACACAACTTCTGGCAGAGCAGATCGGCGGCGGTTGCGGCCGCGAGTGCGTGCTGGTTGAAACGCGAGATCGAAAAATTGTCTGGCGCCTGAATGCTTCCCCAAATGCGGTTCACGGAAAGCGCCAATATGACATTCCGCAAACGGTTCGCGCCCAGCCGCGAGACTGCTTGTGCAACCGACGCAATCTTCGTCCCGCGGCTATAGAGGGCGGAGTTGGCGATCCCCAAAACCTTGCCGGCGGTCAGGGCGTCGTGCTCAATCAGGTTGCCGACCGTAGCGAGTGAAAGTCTATCGTCGTCGACGGAAATGTTTGCGAGCAATCGCCGGAGAATGGGCGAAAACGGCGGCAGCTTCTCGAGTGAAGACTGCACCAGGCTCCGCGCTTGGTTGGAATCCGTAGGTGAAGCTGCTGAGACTGGCTTAGGCATCTATCCGCTAATCGTCCTAAAGGCCGTAATCCTTTAAGAACTAAGGTGGACGATATACTCCACGGTGAAGTCTAGGCCTCTACCCGCCGATAGGATATAGAAACTATGTTCGCGATTATAGGCTTGGTGGTGGTATTCGGTTGCATTCTCGGGGGGTACTTATTCGAGAAAGGTAACATTCTCGTCCTTCTGCAGCCGGCTGAACTTCTGATCATCGGAGGATCTGCGCTGGGAACCGTGTTAATGGCAAACCCTCCCGCAGTGCTTAAGAAGATTGTTGCCAGTATGTTACTGGTGATCAAAGGGAGCCGTTATACGGCCGGGTTCTACCTGGATACCCTGAAATTCCTTTCGGATTTTTTCACGACCGCGAGAAAGAACGGCATCGCGAGTCTCGAAACCGACTTCGACGACCCAGCGAAGAGCGCTCTCTTCAAACGTCATCCAGCCTTCGTTTCCAACACTTACGCCCTGAACTTCTTTTGTGACACGCTACGGGCAGTCGCGACCGGTGGGGTTGGCGTCCACGAGATGGATCAAGTGATGGAGACGGATCTCGAAGTTCTGGACAAACAGGGCCGTCTGCCCGTGAATGCGTTGTCTACGATGGCCGACAGTCTGCCGGGATTGGGGATTGTCGCCGCCGTGCTTGGAATCGTGATCACGATGGGAGCGCTCGGCGGGCCGCCTGAGGAAATCGGCAAAAAGGTGGCTGGCGCGCTGGTCGGTACTTTCCTGGGTATTCTGCTCTGCTACGGCTTGTTTGGCCCTATTGCGGCGAATATCGGGCGCATGGCGGATGCGGAAGCTGAGTACTTCCAGTGCCTCCGAATGGGGATTCTGGCGTTCATGCAAGGCGCACCCAACATCCTGGCGCTGGAAGCCGCGCGCCGCGCCATCCCGCATCATCTGCGGCCCACCTTTCAGGAGATGGACAAATCGTGCCGTAAAGTGGGGGTGGCTCCGGCTCAGGAAGCGGCCGCATGAGCGCCGACAAATCCACACCCATCATTATTGTAAAGAAGCATGCCCCCCACGCGGCGCATCACGGCGGGGCATGGAAGGTGGCGTATGCGGATTTTGTTACCGCGATGATGGCCCTCTTTATTGTCTTGTGGCTGTTGAGCAGCAGCGAGAGAGTGCAGAAGGCGGTGGGCGGATATTTCGTGGATCCTTCCGGGAAAGGCAGGCAGGTCGGTTCCACCAACGCGGGGATTGGCGAGACATTGACACTGGACCGTAAAACGTTGGAGCAGTTGAAAGAGAAGCTCGAACGCATGATGCACACGATGCCGAACTTCGAACGCATCAAAGACCAGGTCCACATGACGATAACCGCCGAAGGGCTGCGGATCGATCTGATGGAAACCCAACGCGGGATGTTCTTCGAAAACGCCGATCCCAAACCTACCGGCGCAGGGGCTGATTTGCTCAGGTT
>JBEKUT010000199.1:0-12141 GCA_049514735.1 Bryobacteraceae bacterium | reverse complement strand
ATCCTCGGCAAAGGAGAGAATCATTTGTCCCAGGTCGATGGCAACGCCGTTCAGCGCTTCCGGTTCGAATTGCCCGGCGATCTTACCTTTCAGGTTGTCGTCGCGAGTGAGGAGCGCGTTGCGAAACCAGCGGCGGGCTTCGAAATCCTTGAGGACTACGTCCTTGTCGACGGTCAGCAATTGTCTGATCTCGTGGATCTGTGGAGACTTCCCGAACGTGGTGAATGCATAATAGGAGTTGATCTCGCGCTGGTTGTATTCGGGAACGCCGTTCAAGACCATGGTCCCTTCGTTTTTTACTTTGCGGATGGAGCGGGGACGGATGACGCGCTGCCGCAAAGTCTCGTGGCAGATGTATTGCTGCGCAGTTTGAGAGAATCTTTCGGCCGCCGCGCTCAGATGCGGAATGGTCCCTTCCAGACGGGTGTCGAGGCCTGTCATTTTGATGGGCGGAGGGTTCGCGGGCCGCGTTTTTAACGTGTTTGAGGAAGCGTTTGCAGGAGTGTACGTAGAGTTGTGTATGGGCGCAGTTTGAGAATGTCCAACCGCCGCGGCGGCTGCCAGCAACAGAACCATTCTCATGGTTACAGTAGAACACAGGCCTCGCGCCGGAGCGGGTGGTAAAACGGTTTTTGCATGCTAGAATCAATGCGTTTGCACACAACATTGTTGGTTGAGAGCGTTGGTTGAGAACATTGGGGAGGATTCATGTCGTCAGTTGAACAGAAGGTGAAGCAGATCATTGTAGAGCAACTCGGTGTAGACGAGAACCAGGTAGATAACACGGCTTCCTTCGTGGACGATCTTGGCGCGGATTCGCTCGACATCGTCGAACTCGTGATGGCCTTTGAAGAGGCTTTCGATATCGACATTCCCGACGAGGATGCCGAGAAGATCGCGACCGTGAAGGACGCTATCGATTACATCGAAGCGAAAAAGAAAAAGTAGCTTCACGGAGTTGGATTTGGCTCGTAGAGTGGTAGTGACAGGAGTCGGGTTGGTGACCTCGCTAGGCATCGGCACCGAGGAGACTTGGAATGGAATCCGGGAAGGCCGCAACGGCATTTCGCACATCGAACAATTCGATGCCGCGCGTTTCAATTGCCGGATAGCGGGTGAAGTAAAAGGTTTCGATCCGGCGCGGTTCATTGAGCGGAAAGAGATCAAGAAGATGGGCCGCTTTATCCAGTTTGCGATCGCGGCCACCGAATTCGCGATGGTGCAATCGGGTTTGAAGATCGATCCCGATCTCGCGGACCGCGCGGGCGTTTATATCGGGAGCGGCATCGGCGGATTTGAAGTGATCGAGCGCGAGCATAAGATTTTTCTCGAGAAAGGGCCGTCGCGGATCTCGCCGTTCTTTATTCCGGCGACTATCGTGAACCTGGCGTCCGGCTATGTTTCGATTCGGACGGGCGCGAAAGGTCCCAATTCGGCGACCGCAACGGCGTGCACGACGAGCGCTCACTCGATCGGAGATTCGTTCAAGCTGATCCAACGCGAAGCGGCCGACGTGATGATCTGCGGCGGCACGGAAGCGTGCATTACGCCCATGGGAATCGGCGGGTTCGCCGCCATGCGGGCCCTTTCGCAGCGCAACGACGAGCCGGAGCGCGCTTCGCGGCCGTGGGATCGGGATCGCGATGGATTCGTGGTGGGAGAAGGCGCCGGAATCCTGGTGCTCGAGGAACTGGATTTCGCGAAACAGCGCGGTGCTACAATCCTGGCCGAGATCGTCGGTTATGGCATGAGCGCGGACGCCTTTCACATCACCAGCCCGGCGGAAGATGGCGATGGCGCGTTCCGCGTCATGAAGCACGCTTTCAAGGATGCCGGTCTGGAGCCGGCGCAGATCGAATATATCAATGCGCACGGCACATCCACGGAAGTGGGAGACAGAATAGAAACGAAGGCCATCAAGCGCGCGTTTTGCGAGCATGCCTATAAGCTCGCGGTAAGTTCCACGAAATCGATGACGGGCCACTTGCTGGGCGGCGCGGGCGGTTTGGAAGCGGGCGTCACGGTACTCGCAATTCGCGACCAGATCGCGCCGCCGACCATCAACTACGAGTTTCCCGATCCGGATTGCGATCTCGATTACGTGCCCAATCATGCAAGGCCGATGCGCATTGAACATGCTCTATCGAACTCGTTCGGTTTCGGCGGAACGAACGGCTGCCTGATTTTTAAGAGATACTCGGATTAAGAGCGTACCGCGTACAGCGTGCTGCGTACAGCGCCTGAAAGTGGATCACTGCGCAGTACGCTGCACTCAGTACGACGTACTTTTTTCGACATTATGAAGATCATCGTCTGCATCAAACAGGTCCCCGTTCGCGACTCGCAGTTGAAGGTGGACGCGAGCGGACGCTGGATCCAAGAGGGCGATCTCAGTTTCGAGATCAATGAGCCCGACGCTTATGCGCTCGAAGAAGCGCTGCAATTGAAAGAGAAGCACGGTGGCGAGGTCATCGCGTTATGCGCCGGACCCGCCCGCGCGTCGCAAACCATTCGCGAAGCGCTGGCCAAGGGCGCCGACCGCGCCATTCATATCGAAGACGAGCAGGTCTCGACATGGGACACGCTCGGCTTGGCGCGGCTGCTCGCCAAAGCCGCCGCGGCGGAGAAACCGGACCTCATCCTGACGGGCCTGCAATCCGACGATCTGGGCAGCGGACAGACCGGCGTTGTAATGGCGGAACTCCTCGGCTCTCCGAGCGCCACCATCATCATGGCGGTGGAGGTTCTCAACGGCGGCATCCGCGTGAAGCAGGAACTCGAAGGTGGATGGTTCCAACACATCGAGATGCCGCTGCCCGCGGTGCTGACTATTCAGTCGGGCATCAACAAGCTGCGCTACGCCACGCTGATGGGCATCAAGAAAGCGAAGAGCAAAGAGGTGAAGCGCCTTACGACGGCCGAGCTTGGGGCGGCTACGACTCCCACCGTCACTACCGAGCGCGTCTATCTTCCAAAGAAAGCGAAGCAGACCCAATTGCTCGAGGGCAGCGCGAAAGAGGCGTCGGCCAAGCTGGTTGAGAAGCTCAAGTTCGAAGTGAGGGTCATATGAGCGGGATTCTGGTAATCACGGAGCAGCGCGGCGGCGTCTGGAACCGCATGTCGTTTGAAACTCTGGCGGCCGGACAACAGCTTGCGTCCGAGCTCGGCCAGTCTGCCTCGGCGGCCGTGCCAGGGCAGGGAATTGGCGCACTCTCCGCGGAGCTAGCGTCGAAGAGACTCGACAAAGTTTACGCAGTCGATCACGAATTGCTGAACGTCTACACAGCGGACGGATTCACAGCGGCGCTCGAACAATTGATCCGCAAGGTGCAACCCGATTACGTCCTGTTCCCGCACACTTATCAGGTGCGCGACTTCGCGCCTAAGCTCGCGACACGATTTCAGCAGGTGCTCATTAGCGATGCGATCGCCATCAAGAACGAAGGCGGACCGGTTTTTGTCCGGCAGCTTTTTCAGGGCAAACTCAACGCGGACGTGAAGCCCGGCGGCGCATCTCCGCATTTTGTCTCGGTTCAGGCCGGCGCATTTCGCGCCGAGCAGGTGCAAGATGGATCGGCGCAGGTGGAGACGTTCACGCCGGAGCTGAGCGCGTCCGCCATTCGTTCGAAACCGCAACCGCCATTTCGCGAGTCCGCGCGGGCCGTCGATCTCACAGCGGCTGAGATTATTGTGTCCGTGGGACGCGGAATTAAAGAGAAGGACAACATCGGCATTATCGAGGAACTGGCCAAGGCGTTGGGTGGCGAGATCGCGGCGTCCCGTCCCATCTGCGACAACGGTTGGCTGCCCATGGAACGGCAGGTCGGCAGTTCCGGGCAGACGGTGTCTCCCAAAGTTTATTTAGCGATTGGGATCTCGGGGGCGATTCAACATCTGGTTGGGATGAAGGGTTCGAAGACGATCGTCGCCATTAACAAGGATTCGAACGCTCCTATTTTCGAAGTTGCCGATTACGGAATCGTGGGGGATCTCTTCGAAGTGGTTCCAGCTCTCACGGAAGAAGTAAAGAAGGCCAAGGGTTGAGATCAAGGGCCTCCCTTAAGGAGGCCCGTACCTTCTTAGAGCTTTGCGCCGATTTCGAGCGCGTTGTCGTTCACGATATTTTCGGCGATTTCAGTTAACTTGCGGTCCGCTTCTTCTTCCTCTTCGAGCGTCGCTTCGAGGAGTTCAACTGCGTTGCTCAAGCCGAGTTTTTCGGCGAAGGTCCGCGCGGTGCCATACGCCGCGATCTCATAATGTTCTACCCGATTTCCGGCGCCGATCAGGCCGGCGTCGCGTAAAGGCGATTCGTCCACGTTGCTGGCCAATTTGTCGCCTTCTTTAATCAGGCCTTTCATCGCATCGCAGGTTTCGCCGCCGCTCTTCGCGTCCATCTCCGAGAAGATGGTCTCCAGACGCTCGACGTGCGCTTCGGTTTCCACCAGGTGGTTTTCGAAAGCCTGCCGTAATTCGATGGACGACGAAGCCGCCGCCATTTTAGGCAGCGCCTTCACCAATTGTTTTTCTGCGTCGTATAAGTCCCGAAGTTCATCCAGAAACAAATCTTGAAGTGTTTCAATCTTCATGTCACTCTCCCGCTTGTTAGACGGGAGAGAGCGCAAAACCAAACTTGTTAACGGTTAGGTTTGCAGGATGGAGCAACGGTCAAATGAACATCTCTTCGTCGCTGGTAGCCTGCGCGACGCTGGTGCGATTGCCGCGCGCCAGATGTTCGAACGCGGTCTTAATTCCGATGGCGATGCCATTAATCTCGCGCAACGGACGCATGATGCCGTTGTGCACCACGGCGACCGTCTCATGCGCGCGGCTCATAGTATCGTCGAGCACCATTTCCGCGCGATCCATCTGAACCTTCGCGCGGCTGGTACCGTCATTCACGACTTCTTCGATCTTACCCATCTGCCGTTTGGTGGAGTCCAGAATCTCATTGGTCTTAATCGTGATATCGACGATTTGTTTCCGGCTCTGATCGAGCGTTTCGCGAGCCGCCGCTACCAGCGCTTCGACCTTGGGCGTGAGGGGAACCACCTTCTGCTCCATGGTCTTCGCGGTTTTGTACATGCCGAACAAGAAGCCCGCCTGGATGCACAGCGCCACCGCGGCGACGAATACGAACACGGCGATGGTCCATAGTAAGAACGTCGTTTGGCCCTCCATATTGGGTGTCCTTCAAGCTCCTTCGGAGGTGGACGCCGCGCCGCTTTGGCTCAGCGCGTCGCGATACGCCTGCTTGCCAGCCTCAATGGCGGAAGAAAACTGATCGCGCTGCTTGGCGACAACGGTCTTTCCCTTATCGAGGGCGTCGCTTGCCGAGTCCCGCAACTGTTCGCCTGTTCGCCGCAGATAGTCCTTACCTTCGTCAGCCTTAGTTAATAGCAGATCCCGTGTTTCGGCGCCGCTCTTAGGAGCAAATAGCAGGCCCACAGCCACTCCAAGGCCTAATCCCAGGAAGAAATATGGGATCTTGTTTTGGTCTTCCATTGTTTCGCCTTTCCGATGAGTTATTTGCAGCAGCAACCCAGCTACATACTTTCAGCATAGCAGTCGCCTTCCGACTTGTAGATGCGGTAAAGAACGCAAGGTTTCGATTCTGCTACTGTTCTTCTGTGGCCGGGCGACCCCCAAAACGTCTGGATGCCGAGGGGCTGATGAATGCCGCGCTACGAGCGCTGGGCTCGCGCGCCCAATCGCAAGGAGAGCTGCGCCAGAAGCTTGCGCGCCGCGCCGAGAACGCCGCCGATGTGGACTCCGTGATGGCGAAGTTAAAGGAAGCGGGCTATCTCGACGACAAGCGTTACGCGGAGAGTTACGCGGCCGCGCGGCTGGAAAACGAGGGCCACGGCAAGATGCGCGTGCTGCGGGACCTGCGGCAGCATCGCATTGCACCCAAGCTGGCCGAACAGACTGTGGATCGGACTTTCAGCGCGACCGACGAATTGGAACTTATCGACGCTTATCTAAAACGAAAGTTTCGAGGCAAGGATCTGCCAACGTGGCTGTCGGAAGAAAAGAACCTGATGGGCGCGTACCGGCGGTTGCGCTACGCGGGTTTTTCGAGCGGCAATTCGATCGGCGCGTTGAAGCGGTATGCGGCGCGAGCCGGGGAGTTGGAAGATTCCGAGGAACCCGAATAGCGCAAACAAATTCGAACGCCCACGCCCGAACCAATGGTTCGCCGAAGAAGATGTCGGAAATGTCACGGGCCATTTCCGCTCCCCTGAAGAACATGTATGATTGGGGCGACCGCTCCCTGCCGGTCACGGCTCGGTTACGGTCGTTGTTCTTCATCACCTCGGGTGGGCCGCAGGCCCATGGGCACTCCCTGCCGGTCACGGCTCGGTTACGGCGCGCCGCGTCCTTCGTTTTATCGGCCTTTGGCTTCGGCCAGCATGAGCTGGGCGTTGCGCTTGGCCTGATCCTGCCAAGGACCGGATATCGCGGCCGCCTGCTCGCTGAACTTCGCCGCTTCCGCGATCTGGCCTTTGTTCAGCGTCATCTTGCCGATCTGATAATTCACCACGCCGAGTTCGAATAGCGCCGCGCCGTGGATCGTCGGAGTGCTCTGGATCAGCGGCAGGGCCGAACGCAGTTCTTTGTTCGCCAGCGTGAACTGATTCTTGCCCGCGTGCGACATCCCCGCCATGTAGTAACCCTGGCCGAGTTCCGTG
This sequence comes from Bryobacteraceae bacterium, assembly GCA_049514735.1. GTDB lineage: Bacteria > Acidobacteriota > Terriglobia > Bryobacterales > Bryobacteraceae > JAICMB01. The sequence goes on along the minus strand of JBEKUT010000199.1, from coordinate 5,452 downwards.
TTCTTCTTCTTCTCCCATTCGGCGCCCGATATCCCTTCCGGCTTCGGCCGTTTGGAAGCCGCCGCCACCAGACGCGTGCCGAGAGTGGCTGCGCGATCGTACTGCTTGTGTTCAAAGGCGGAAGTGCAAAGGATCAGCAGCAGATCGTCATTGCCTGGAAAATTCGCGATGGCCTTCTCCGCGATCGCTGGTATTTTCGCCGCTTGCCCCGTCTCGGTCAGCACCTTGAAGTAATAAAGATAGCCTTCGTCCAGATACTTGCTCTTCGGATTCTCTTTTTCGAGCGTGCCCAAAAGATCGACCGCGTCTTCCGCCTTCGCTTGCGTGGACGCGTTATACAGCGCGAACTCCGTGTACGCCGCCACTTCCTTGGCGTACGCCACCTGCTTCGTCCAGGTATCCTTCTCGGCATCTCCTGTTGGGGCGGGCGAGGCAATCACTGCCCTCGCGGCCTGATTAGTCTCCACCGCCAGTTTCTTTACCTGCGCGGCGTCCTTATCGGCTACTGCTTTCTGAAGATTCTGATATGAGCTATCTATGTCCACGGGCTCAGTGCCTTGCGCCCAGCCGGACAGTAGAAAGGTAAAAGCCACTACACTTCGCTTCATGGCGATCTCCCTGATATGAGTGTTCGCCTGTATTTTATATCGTAATGAGGCCCGAGTGGAAGGCCCGGACCGCGTTTCTCTTACCGGACCATCCAGGTTTGTGCCACACTCTGTTCATGAATCGCCGTCAATTCCTGACAACAGGCGCCGCCGGACTCGCTTACGCGGCCCGCGCCTACGCAGACGATAAACCACGACGTGTCGGACTGATCGGCACCGGCTGGTACGGTAAATCCGATCTTCTGCGCCTGATTCAGGTATCGCCCGTTGAAGTGGTGTCGCTCTGCGATGTCGATAAGAACATGTTGTCTGAAGCGGCCGAGATCGTTGCTTCGCGCCAGCGATCGAAGAAGAAGCCGCGGACCTTCAGCGATTACCGCGAGATGCTGGCGCAGCAGGATCTCGATATCGTCGAGGTGGCCACGCCGGACCACTGGCACGCCCTTCCAATGATCGAGGCCGTGAAATCCGGCGTCGATGTCTGGGTGCAGAAACCGATCAGCGTGGATATTGCCGAGGGCCAGGCCATGCTCGCGGCGGCCCGTAAATATGGGCGTGTAGTGCAGGTGGGAACGCAGCGGCGCAGTACGCCGCATCTTGTCGAGGCTCGCGACAATATTATCCGCGCCGGTAAACTCGGCAAGGTCGCACACGTCGAAATCTGCTGTTACTACCACATGCGCGCGACCTCGAATCCGCCCGATACCGCGCCGCCACCGAATCTCGATTACGAAACGTGGACCGGACCGGCTCCCATGCGCCCCTACAATAGCCTGGTGCATCCGCGCGGCTGGCGGGCCTTCATGGAATACGGCAATGGCATCGTCGGAGACATGTGCATCCACATGTACGATATGACGCGCTGGATGCTCGACCTTGGCTGGCCCCGCAGCGTCTCTTCATCGGGCGGCATCCTGGTGGACAAAGCCAGCAAGGCGAACATCTCCGACACGCAGACGGCGACGTTCGATCACGGCGATCTGCAAATTGTGTGGCAGCATCGTACGTGGGGCGATGCGCCCGACCCCGATCCTAACTACGGTTGGGCCGCGATCCTCTACGGCGAAAAAGGCACTCTGAAGACCAGCGTCTACTCCTACGATTTCATTCCGGCCGGAGGCAACGGGCAACGGATTCACAAGGACGTCACTTATGAGTTCGAACAGTATCCGGAAGATAAGACCGAAAAGGACCTGGAGCGTCACGTCGCGCCGGCCATCCGCCATCACTGGATGGATTTCTTAGGCGCCATCGACAAGCGCGGCAAACCGGTGGCCGACATTGAACAAGGATATATCTCTACTTCGAGCTGCATCCTTGCCAATTTGTCGATGAAGCTCGGGCGTTCGCTGAGGTGGGACGCGGAGAAGCAAGTGATAATCGGCGACGAGGAGGCGAATCGTCTGCTCGCGAGACCGTATCGGGGGTCTTATGTTCATCCGGCGGGGCAGGTTGTCGCCTAGGGTGGTGCCCAAAAAAGTGCGGAAGAGCGCAGGTGGGGCGGGCCATCGCTTTGTGTGGCCTGCCCGGATCGTGGGCGGTCGAATTGCGGAAGAGCGCAGACGACGCAAAGCCGATCGTCCGCGCCACGGCGGAAGAGCGCAGACGACGCAAAGTCGATCGTCCGCGCCACGGCGGAAGAGCGCAGACGACGCAAAGCCGACCCTCCGCGCCACGGCGGAAGAGCGCAGACGACGCAAAGCCGATCCTCCGCGCCACGGCGGAAGAGCGCAGACGACGCAAAGCCGATCGTCCGCACCACGGCGGAAGAGCGCAGACGACGCAAAGCCGACCCTCCGCGCCACGGCGGAAGAGCGCAGACGACGCAAAGCCGATCGTCCGCGCCACGGCGGAAGAGCGCAGACGACGCAAAGCCGATTCGTCCGCACCACGGCGGAAGAGCGCAGACGACGCAAAGCCGACCGTCCGCGCCACGGCGGAAGAGCGCAGACGACGCAAAGCCGACCGTCCGCGCCACGGCGGAAGAGCGCAGACGACGCAAAGCCGAATCGTCCGCGCCAGGGCGGAAGAGCGCAGACGACGCAAAGCCGATCGTCCGCGCCACGTGGGGCTAGCCGCGGCCCAACTCGTCCGCCAGAATTATGGCCTCGGCGAGTTCCTTCATCGGACGCTGCATGCGGCGGCTCTGGTTCCGAAGACGCAGGTACGCTTCTTCTTCGGTGATGCTTTCGCGGCGCTGCAGTATTCCTTTGGCCCGTTCGATGAGTTTCCGCGCTTCCAGTTCACTGCGGATCTGGCGCGCCTCTTCCAGAAGCTTTTCGTTCTCTTCCGCCAGTAGCGATTTCGTGAGAGCATTTCCCATCTGCTCCCCGATAAAGGAGACCAGCGAAATCTCTTCCGGCGAGTGTTCATGCGTATCGCGGTGATGCACGTTGACGATCCCGATCACGTCGCCGCCGCTTACCAGGGGAACCGAAAGCAGGGCCTGATAAGTATCTTCAATGAGCTGCCGGATATGTTTGAAACGCGCATCCGACGGCGCGTTCGCGGTGAGCGCCACCGCAGAGCGGTGTTGCGCAACCCAGCCCGAAACTCCTTCGCCGACCTTGATTCGCAACCGTCCTAAGTCCGCCGCGTGCGGAACCTGCGAACCGCGCAGCACCAGTTCGTGTGTCGCCGGATCAACCAGGTAGACCAGACAGGCGTCGCATCCCGTCACCTGCACGGTGAGCCCAATAATCTCGCCGAGCATCTCGTCGATGGAAAGTTCGGAGCTGACAATATTGCTGATGCGGTGCAGGAGTGCGACTTGTGAAAACTCGGGGTCGAGAGATTCGCTGGAAAATCGGACCATAGCTCCTCGGTTGGAGCTCAAACGGAGAGCTGGCCGACCTTCGATCAGTTGGCCAAGCTTACCCCGTACTCCCCGATCTGTCCAATAGAAGTCTTTTATCAGACGTATCATTTCTCAGACGTATCATCGCGCCGTCAGCGCCGTCAACCAGGGCTCGCCGCCGTTAAATCTAACCGATCGGATAGCGCTATCCATTCGGATAGCCGTTCCAGGCATCGTCTGTTCTCCACACCGAGGAACTCGCTAAGGTACATTTGGCAATTGAATCAATCACTTACCTTAGACCGGTCTCGGTGATTTGGCTTAGTACGAAAGTGGTAAGGCGATTGCTCTAGTAAAGGCGTACGACGGCAGTAAACGAAAGAAAGGAGACGCCAAGATGAAAGTGAAAACGAACGTGAAATCCGGCAACATCCTTTGGGGAACGTAGACAGCCGAAGGTGAGGGCAATCCTACCTTAATAATGATTTTTCCTGGACCGCGATCATCGCTAGACGATGCGCGGTCCAAACTGTTTTTGGGCTCCTCGAATCTTCACAATCGCGCTCGAAAACTATCCGATCAGATAGCTCTATTCATTCGGATAGTATTTCTCACGCGTCCGATCTTCCACGCTTGGCAACGCGCTAAGGTCATTTCCACATTTGAATCAGCAACTTACTGAAAGCGAATTGCGTTGATGCACCTAGTACGAAAGTGGTCAGGCGATTGCCTTAGTACGAGTGTCCGAAAGTACTAGACGAGGAAAGGAGACAATCACGATGAAAGTGAAAACGAACGTGAAGTCAGGCAACGCTCTTTGGGGATCCTAAAGACAGCCGCATAACTCCGACATTTTCTGGACCGCGCCATCTGAAACGATGACGCGGTCCAACCCGTTTTTGGTCCTACTAAACCCCCGCGAACAGACGCCCCGATCCCAGCGCGATACTCCTTCTCCAATTCCTCTCGTCTACATGCGTAAACTATCCGATCGGATTGCTCTTTTCCAACGCGCTATCCAATCAGATAGCATCTTCCAGCGTTCTCTTCTTTGCTCGTACTAAGGCCCCAAGGGCCGGTGCGCAATTGAATCAATAACTTACGGTTGCTCATGCGCCGGTTGCATCTTAGTACGAAAGTGGTACGGTGATTGCCTTAGTATGAGTATCCGGAAACGGATAGAAAAAGAAAGGAGACGCCACCATGAAAGTGAAGACGAACGTAAAGGCCGGCACCGCCATCTGGGGATCGTAATCATAACCGCCGAGAATTAATATTAAATCTTTCGGACCGCGGCCATTCTGAACGATGACGCGGTCCAACCCGTTCTTGCCCTGAACCCCTCCCGGCCTAGCCCAGCCCACATCGCCACGCAAAAAGCCACGACCTATCTTTTCGGATAGCTGTCTCCGATAGTTTCTATCCATTTGGATAGCCGTTTCACGGGTCTCGGATGCGGCGATAGCGATGCTGGAAGGACCGTTCAGCAATCGAATCAGAAGTTTACAGCAACAGAACGCGCTGATTGCACGTAGTGCCGAATTGCGGCAAGACGATTGCCTTAGTACCAATGAGCTAAAGCAGAAGATTGAGGAAAAGGAGACCCGCCGAGATGAAACTGAAGACCAACGTTAAGGCCGGCAACGCTGTTTGGGGAACGTAGGAAAGTCGCCAGGTAAAGCCATAACCACCAACAATTTCTAGGACCGCGCCGTTCCAACGATGGCGCGGTCCTTCCCGTTATTGGACGCCGTTTTCGCGCAGTTCCACTCCACGCTTCGCAAATCGCTAACCCCGGTGATGGTACTCGGTGCTAAGGTAGTATGGCGAATGCGTTCTGTACGAGCGTTTCGAAGCGATACACACTGAGAAAGGAGAACTGCCAAGATGAAAGTGAAAACGAACGTGAAGGCCGGTACCGCTCTTTGGGGGAAGTAGACAGTCGCCAGTGAACTTATCCAACCAGGTTTTCTGGACCGCGCCTTCGAAGACGATGGCGCGGTCCAACCCGTTTTTGAGACCGCCCCTGTCCGACAGAAGCTATCCG
>JBEKUT010000198.1:0-12234 GCA_049514735.1 Bryobacteraceae bacterium | reverse complement strand
CGTGGGGCTCTTCATAAATACCGTGCCCGTGCGTGTTGAAGTCGATCCCGCACGCAAAGCCGTCGAATGGCTCCGCGATTTCCAGAAACTTCAATCCGAAATGAGGGACTTCGAGTACACACCTCTGCCTCGCATTCAATCATGGGTTGCACAACGTGGAGAGGCTTTGTTCGACTCGATCTTTGTCTTCCTACCCGCGGAGAATGCAACGGGCCACGGGACGCCTGAAAGCGTTGTTGTCGAGAACGCCCGTTGGTTTGAGCGAACCAATTACGGCATTAGCGCCGGTGTGGCGATGTCGCCTCGGTCCGCGCTGCAGATCGATTTCGACGCGCATCGATTTGCCGAACACGATATTGCCCGGATGGCGGATTGCTATCTGGAATTACTGTCGTCGATCATCGCTGCTCCAGGGCGCGCCATCGGAGTATCGCCGCCGCGTTCACACGAAAAATCTCGATCCTTGGACACTTCACCAGCCTCCTCCTTGATTCAGCTTTTCGAGGAGCAGGTGGAGAGAACGCCGAATGCTATCGCGGTATTGGATGGAAGCACGCGGCTCACGTATCGCGAACTCGACGATATGGCGAGTGGGATCGCAGCGCGATTGATGAAATCCCATGTACAGCCCGACGACGTAGTTGGGTTGTTGTTGCCGAGAAGCCAATGGTTCCTCGCGGCGGTTCTGGGAATCTTCAAGACGGGTTGCGCCTACTTGCCTTTCGATCCCAATCATCCTCCAGAACGAATCGCGCAAATAGTCTCCGATAGCCGAATCGCTGTCGTGCTAAGTGGCCCGGAGTTGGTCTCTATTGTCCCTACGCACTACCGATCTGGCGCATGGCACCCCAGGCAAACGTCTTATGTCATCTACACCTCGGGCTCCACTGGAACGCCTAAAGGCGCGGTTGTGGAACTCGGCGGAATGATGAACCACCTTTTCGCGAAGGTGGAAGCACTCGATTTGACCGCGTTAGACACGGCTGCGCAGACTGCCTCACAATGCTTCGACGTTTCGGTCTGGCAGTTTTTGGCGCCGCTTCTGGTGGGAGGCCGCGTCTGCATAATGCCGGATGAACTCGCCTGCGACCCGCGTATGCTCGTCCAGGAATGCGAGATTCACAACGTAACGATTCTCGAATTGGTTCCGGCGCAATTGAGCGCTCTCTTGGACGAACCGAACCTGACCGCTCCTACTCTTCGATGGCTGATATCGACGGGTGAAGCGCTGCCGCGAGACTTGGCAAATCGAGCGATGGATCGCTTCCCGCATGCTCAGTTGATGAACGCATATGGACCGACGGAATGCTCCGACGATGTGACACATGCCATTGTGAGCAGGCTCGCCCAGCTGACTGGCAACGCCTCCGTGCCGATCGGACGCCCCATCCGCAATACGCAGTTGTACGTGGCAGGCCTGGAAATGGAGCCCGTTCCGCCCGGTGTCGCCGGCGAACTCTTGGTAGGAGGCGCGGGCGTCGGGCGCGGCTACCTTCGCGATGCGTGGCGGACGGCGGAGTCCTTCGTTCCCGATCCCTTCTCTGGACAGAAGGGCGATCGTCTCTATCGCACGGGCGATTTGGTTCGGCAGCTCCGTAGCGGTGAATTCGAGTTTCTTGGAAGAATCGACCAGCAGGTGAAGATCCGCGGATTCCGTGTGGAATTGGGAGAAATCGAAGCAGCGTTGCGGCAGCATCCCGAGGTCCGCGATGCCGGGGTGATCGCGACCAAGGGTCCATCTGGTGAGCAACGTCTGGCGGCGTGTCTGGTGCCGCGGAACGGATCGCTGGCGGTGAACGAGATCAAAGGATTCCTGGGTTCGAAGCTGCCTTCTTACATGGTTCCCGGTGTCTTCGTCGGTGTGCAGAGCCTCCCTCTGAGTTCGAACGGAAAACTCAATCGCCAAGCTTTGGCAGCGGTGGTGGAGCATGAGAACGGCACAACAGCGCCGCTCAGACCGCCATCCACCGATGTCGAGGAGAAGTTGACACGAATATGGTCGGACCTTCTGAAGGCGCCCGTTGCCAGCGTCGACTCTAACTTCTTCGAACTGGGCGGCGATTCGATCCTCTCCATCCAAGTGGTCTCGCGGGCGACCAGAGAAGGTTTGCGGTTCACCGTCCGCCAGCTCTTCGAGCACCCCACGATCACTGAGCTCGCGGCGCTGATGCCTCAGGGCCCCGTCGAGGAAGAGAGCGCTCCGTTGACACAACTAGCGGGTCTGGCGGCAGAAAAAGCCCGCCTGTTATTCGGAGGCGATGACTGCGTTGAAGACTCCTATCCGCTCTCGCCGATGCAGCAGGGCATGTTCTTCTATCACCAGTTGGAATCGGATGTGCCTGCTTACAACGTCGAGATCAGTCTCGCATTCGACGAAAAGATCGATGTTGCGGCGTTTCAATCCGCATGGCAGAGTGTTCTGTCCGCGCATGCCATCTTTCGTACGTCCTTCGTTTCCGATAACTGCGAAGAGCCACTGCAGGTGGTTCATCGCGATGTTCGGTGGCCGATCCGGTTCGACGACTGGAGTGCAGCGCCGGAGCCGGAGCAAGAGCGGCTGCTCGATGAGTTGCTTCTCGCGGAGCGAAGACGGAAGTGGGATCTCACCCAGGTGCCGCTGCTTCGCGTGGTGTTAATCCAGTGCGGCCCGGAACGGTTTCACCTGATCTGGAGCTATCATCACATTCTTCTCGACGGATGGAGCTGGCCGCTGGTGCTGAAGGATGTGTTCAATGCCTATCAAGCGCTATCGCAAGGCCGGTCCGCAAAGGTCGAGCGTCCGCGTCCGTATCGCGACTTCATCGCGTGGCTCCGGCAGCAGGATTTGGCCGAAGCGGAGCGCTTCTGGCGCGCTGAATTCGCGTCGTTCAAACCATTGCCATCTCTCGCGGAGGAATCGCTTAGGAAAGGGCCGCCGGATTACCGCATAGAGTGGCTGAGGATTGACCAAGCGGCCAGCGGACAGTTGGATGAAGCCGCCAAACGGCAGCAGGTAACTGCGAATACCATCCTGCAAATGGCGTGGGGCGTGTGGTTAGCTGCAAAAACGGGACGCAATGATATTGTTTTTGGGGTCGCGTCTTCCGGCAGACCGGCAGAGTTGGCGGGCGTCGAGACGATGGTGGGTCCATTCATCAATGCGGTGCCGTTTCGCCTGCAACTGGCCGGAACTCAGAGCGTGGCAGAGTGCCTGGCGCAAGTGCAAGTGCGCAGCAGCGAGGCGCGGCGCTTCGAGCATGTGCCACTCGCCCGGATCACATCGTGGGCAGGCCTGGAACCGGGTGAACCGCTCTATGAGACGTTCCTGGCGTTCCAGAATTATCCTATCGATCCTGCGATGATCACGGGGGATCTCCGGGTGCAGGTGCGCAATCCGGACACTGCGATCCGGACCAACAATCCGCTCACCCTCGGAGCGGTGCCCGGCACTCAGATGTCTCTGTATCTACTCTACGATTCACTGCGCTTTCGTAGTGACTGGATCGTTCGGAGTTTGCGGGAGGTCGAAACGATTCTCGACACGTTAGTCTCCGATCCGAAGATCGGCGTCGAGGACCTTTTGCAACGTGTCTCCGCTAGAGAGGAAAAACAACAAATGACAAAAGGACGCGAAGGTTTCGCCGCAAGACTAAAAAGCATTTCGAGCGTGAAGCCTCAGGTCATGAACCTGTCGGAAACGGGATTGGTTTCCACACACGTGCACGATGGGGGCGCTACACGGGCACTCGTTATGGAGCCGAAGCTCGACGGTGTGGATCTGGGATCGTGGATCGCCCGAGAGCGCGAGACCATCGAGCGCCGTCTGCTTGACTATGGCGCCGTGCTGTTTCGTCGCTTCGGACCACAGACCGAAGCGACATTCGGCGGACTCATGAGGAACCTGCGCCCGGAGTTGCTGGATTACACGGAAGGTTCGACTCCGCGCTCCCATCTGGGCGATCAGATCTATACGTCGACCGAGTATCCGCCGGAACAGAGCATACCGATGCATAACGAGATGTCGTACACGCGCCACTGGCCCATGAAGATCGGGTTCTGCTGCGTGAAGCCCGCTGAACGGGGCGGCGAGACACCGATCGCCGATTCACGCGAGGTCTATCGACGGCTTGATCAGCGGGTTCGTGAGAGATTCGCAGAGAAGAAGGTGATGTATGTCAGAAACTACGGAGAAGGCCTCGACGTTCCCTGGCAACGCACATTTCTTACCAGCGATCGCGGCGAAGTGGAACGCTATTGCGCCCAGGGCGGCATTCAATGTGAATGGCTTGGCGGGGACGGATTACGCACGAAACAGGTGTCGCAGGCGGTGTTTAATCACCCCGTTCTGAATCAACCGGTCTGGTTCAATCAGGCGCATTTATTCCATATCTCGAACCTTGAGAAGTCCGTGCTCGATTCGTTGCTCGCGATTCTTCGTGAGGAGGAGCTGCCGCGGAACGCCTACTACGGCGATGGTACGCGTATCGAGAGTTCGGCGCTGGAGGAAATTCGTCGCGTGTATTCCGAAGTTGCTATGAGTTTCCCCTGGCAGGCGGGCGACGTGCTGCTGCTGGACAACATGCTGGTGGCTCATGGCCGGCATCCCTTCTCTGGTTCGCGGAAGGTCGTTGTCGCGATGGCCGAAAGTTATCTGAATACGGAACTCTAATTCCCGATGCCGTTAGGAACAGGACGAGTGTACGAGTTATCGGTGCAGCAGAAAAGCCGTTGGGAACGCGACGGCGGAGAAGAGGTGTGGCAAGCGTTGGTGGAAGTGCGGGGGCCGTGGTCGAGCGAGGAGCGGCGAGCGGCGTTGGAGCGGGTGGTTCAGAACAACGAATCATTCCGTACTAGCTATGTAGAAGTGAGCGGCTTGAAGTATCCGGTGCAAAACGTGGAGACGCAAGGACGAATCGCATGGAGCGAGGCTGCGGAAATAAATCTCGAACAAGAAGCCGCTTTGTTGCGAGAAAGTCGCGACCATATTCGAGTCGCGGTGAAACGCGAAGCAGCCGATCATCAAACGGTGTTGGTGAGTATACGGGGATTGAGCGCCGATGAGGCCACCGTCGAATTGCTCTTGGATCAGTGGAGCAGCGGGGACGGCGCTGAAGAGTCGACCGGCTACGCGCAGTTCAGCGCCTGGCAGAAAGAACTGGAAAAAAGCCCTGAAGGTGAGGCCTATTGGGCAGCGGTGAAAGCGCGCTCCGTTCCGCTGCAACTGCCCTTTGACGGCAATGAGCAGCGCGGACGGGCCATGCTTTCGCATCGCCTATCTGAACGCATAGCGCAAAGTTGGCAGGAGTATGAAAACCCTGCGGCAGTGCTGCTGGCGGTGTGGCAGCACATATTGTGGCGTCTGACTGGGGAGAAAGAGACCGCGATCGCGGTGCGGCTGACGGAACGCGAATTTGAGGAGCTGCGCAACGTGGCGGGACCGGTCGAGAAATGGGCGCCGCTCACTTGGGGTTCCGGAGAAAGCCTAAACCTGGGGGATGCGGCCCGAGATGCCGGTTCTGCGTTGCATGCGGCGGAGGGCTGGAGCGCGGATCTGGAAGAATCTAACGAGTGTGTCGTGAGCTTCGCTTATCGGCCGCGCCAGTGGAGCGCTCAGCGGGGCCTGATGCGGTGGGAGTTAGAGCATCTTCGCGGAACCGCGAGCGGATGGAAGATCTGTCTGGTGGGTGTCGGGGGCAGACAACTGGAATTGCATTACGACCGGAGTGCGCTGACGGAGGAATCTGCAGAGCGTTTGCTGGGGTATGTGGAGTGCGGCTTGGGCAGCGGTCTGGCGGACTTATTGAACGAACGTGAGCGTAGTTGTTTATTGCAGTGGTCGGGCGATCCGGGTGAAGGCCAGCAGCCCAACCTGCTGGAGCGGATTCAGTTCCATGCGCGACTTCACGGTACGCGCCTGGCCGTAGTCAGTGGACACGAACAACTCACCTATAGCGAGCTCAACCAGCAAGCCGGCCGTTTGGCCCGCTGGCTGGTACGGCGAGGCGTGCGGCAGGACGACTGCGTCGGCTTGTGTGTGAGCCGAAGTGTTGCCGCGGCACTCGGGATGTGGGGGATCTGGAAGGCGGGCGGGGCCTACGTGGCGCTCGACGGCGAGCATCCAGGGGCGCGGTTACGGCCGCAGGCTCGAGCGGCCGGTCTGCGAGTGATGGTGAGCGAACGCAAGTATGACGGGCTATGGGAAGGCTGGGAGGGAACGCTGCTCTACCTGGACGGCGAGGAATGGAAACACGAGAGCGGCGAGGATCTGGGTATCGCGCTGGATGCAGCGCAACTGGCGTACGTAATTTACACATCGGGGTCCACAGGAGTCCCCAAGGGCGTGGGTGTGAGCCACGGGAACCTGTGGAATTATGTGGCCCAGATGGAGCGGCAGTTAGGAATCGGGGCGGACGATCATTGGCAGTTTGCGAGTGTAACTACGTTGTGCGCGGATCTCGGACATACGGCGCTGTGGGTGGGCTGGGGCAGCGGGGGAACGGTGCACTTGGTGGATTACCAAGTAGCGACGGATGCGCGCCACTTCAGTGAGTACATGAGCCGGAATGGAGTGGAAGTCTTGAAGATGGTGCCCTCGCATCTGAGGGCTCTGCTCGCTAGTGGAGCCGACGCCGGAATATTGCCGAAACGAAAGCTGGTCCTGGGAGGAGAGGCGTTGAGCGCAGATCTGGTGAGACGGGTTTATGCGCTAAGGGGAAGCTGCCAGGTGATGAACCATTACGGTCCGACCGAGGCCACGGTGGGAGCGCTCACGCATGCCGTCGGCAGAACGGAGGGTGACGGCGGAATCCCTCTGGGAAAGGCGTTGGGAGGAGTGCGGGCGTATGTGGTGGATCAAACCGGACAACTCGCGGCCAGGGGGGTGAAAGGCGAGTTGCTGCTCGGCGGGGCCGGAATCGCGCGCGGATATGTCGGAGAAGCGGCTCAAACGGCCGAGCGGTTTATCCCGGATGCATTCAGCAGCGAGGGTGGACGTCTGTACCGCACTGGAGATCTCGCGCGGTGGCGACCCGACGGCCTGCTGGAGTATCTGGGACGCAAGGACCAGCAGGTGAAGCTGCGCGGATACCGCATCGAACTGGGTGAGATTGAGAGCGTGCTGCGGCGGCAGGAAGACGTCCGCAACGCGGCCGTCATTCTCCGTCAAGGAGCGGCCGGTGAACCTTTTCTCGCCGCATATGTGGTACCTGCCGCTGGGCGCAGCATTACGGTCGAAGCTTTGAGAGCGTGGGTCGCCCAGAGCTGTCCTGAATACATGATGCCTCGAGCATTCGTGTTTCTAGACGTACTCCCGCTCACCTCGAACGGGAAGCTGGACCTGAAGGCTTTGCCAGCTCCGGCGATAACTGCACCGTCTAGTATCACGGAACCGGCGAACGATGTCGAGAAGAAGCTGGCGGCCATCTGGAGTGAGGTTTTGCATTCACATCGGGCCGGGCTAAGGGATAACTTCTTCGAACTTGGCGGCGACTCGATCCTCAGTATCCAAGCTGTAGCGCGTGCACGCGGCGAAGGTATACGAATCACCGTAAGGCAATTGTTCGAACACCCGACGATTGCGGAGTTAGCCGCGGTTGCGGAAGTCGACGATGGCAAACTCCTGGCCGAGCAAGGCCCTGTAAGTGGCGAGGTCGAACTGACGCCCATCCAGCGCTGGTTCTTCGATCGGCAACCGGCTGAACCGTGGCACTTCAATCAGTCGGTCCTCTTAGAGGCTCGCGAGCCGCTGAACGTGGAAGGGCTTCGCATCACGCTACGGGCGTTGATGGAACATCACGATGCCCTACGTACACGATTTGAGCGCCGGGGCAACGGGTGGCGTCAGTATGTGGCGGCGGGGGTCGAGGAGAATCCACTTCAAGTTGAAGCCGTGAATAGCGCTGCGGAGTTGGAGCAGCGTGCCGCCGAGTGGCAAAGGCGTTTCGACCTGACGAGCGGTCTCTTGCTCCGAGCGGTGCTCTTCCATTTGGCTGGAGAAGCCGATCGCCTGTTATTGATTGCGCATCACCTCGTGGTAGATGGAGTGTCGTGGCGGATACTTCTGGAAGATATCGAATCGGGCTATGAGCAATGGCGCGCGGGCACGGCGATCAAGTTCCCTGCGAAGACGGACAGCTTCCAACGGTGGTCGGAGATCCTGAGTCAGCACGCTGCGTCAGTCGAAGCGGATTTGCCCTACTGGGTACAGCAGTGTTCTTGGAACACGCACCAAGACGACATCGGCGCACAAATCACAACCGTCACCACCCATGTAAGCGAAGACGAGACGCGTTATCTGTTGGAAGAAGCGCCGGCTGTGTACGGAACGCAAATCAACGATGTACTTCTTACTGCCCTAGTGGAGACAGCCGGTGACGGCGGGCGTGTTTGCGTTGAACTCGAGAGTCATGGACGAAGTGAGTCTCTTGGACTCGATATCACGCGCACTGTCGGATGGTTCACCGCCCAATTTCCAGTGGTTCTCGACTTCGGCGGCGTTCAAGGAATTGGGGACAGGCTCAAGGCAATCAAGGAGCAGCTTCGCCGCGTGCCAGGCGGCGGCATCGGTTATGGACTGTTGCGATATTGTGCGCACGACTCGCACCAACGACAGCAGTTGCTCCATACCGCCGCCGTTCGATTCAACTACTTTGGTCAGCTAGACGGCGCGCTGGCACAAGAGAAGCTGTTTACGGCAGCCCGCGAAAGCGCCGGTGAAACACGCAGCCGCACATGGACAACGGAGTTTCCATTGAATGTGGATGCGGCAGTATGGCGGGGAAAACTGCATTTCACGTGGACGCTTAGGCGTCGCGGTAATGGCGACAATAAGGTTCATGCGGCTGCCGCGCGATTTCTGAAGTCATTGCGCTCCATCATCGGCCATTGCCGGCAGCCCGGCGTGGGCGGGTACACACCCTCGGACTTTCCTTTGGCGAAGCTGGATCAGAAACAGCTCGATGCGTGGTACGCGGGACGGAGGCAGATCGAGGATATCTATCCTCTCTCGCCGATGCAGCAGGGACTTCTTTTTCACAGCATCGATGGGGCATCGCAGGCGTACATATCGCAGACCAGTTGTACATTGTCTGGCGACATAGACCCACTTGTCTTGGAACGGGCCTGGGATCTTGCCGCATGCCATGCCATTCTGCGCACTTCTTTCCGATGGGATGGGATTCGATATCCCTTGCAGATCGTGCATACCGATGCAAAGGTCCCGGTTACGCTCGGCGACTGGACACATTCAGATGACAAAGTTGTCGCTAGCCGATGGGAGGAACTACTGCGTAAGGATCGCGTAACGCCTTTCGATCTGGCTGCGCCTCCCTTGATGCGTGTGCAGATAATTCGCATCGGTGGCCAGGAGTGGCGACTCGTTTGGACCTATCATCACCTGATCATGGACGGTTGGAGTGGTCCCATGCTGCTCGGTTACGTGTTTCGTGCCTACCATGCGTTGCTGGACGGTCGAACTCCGGACCGAGTGACTGGCCCCCGATTCTCTTCCTACATCGCATGGTTGCAGTGTCAGAATACCAGCGACGCCGAGGCATTCTGGAGAAACGAACTGCGGAAGTTCCGGACACCATCGCGTCTCGCGCGTGATACGTTCCACGGCGCAGTTGAATACGCATCGGAAGTAGTGCATGTCGCATCTTCCGATTTCGAAGCCGTTCATAGCTTTGCTCGGCAACACCGCGTGACGCTCAATACTTTGGCGCAGGCGGCGTGGGCGCTCCTTCTTAGCCGCGCGAGCGAACAGAAAGACGTCGTTTACGGGTTAACCTCGTCGGGCCGCCCGGCCGAGATCGCGAATGTCGACAAGATCGTAGGACCCTGCATCAACACTGTGCCCATGCGGGTCCGTATCATCGGCGACCGTCTCATAACCGAGTGGCTGACCGAACTGCACGAGAGTGCTGCCGCAATCCGGCAATTCGAATACGCGCCGCTCTCCGACATCCAAAGCTGGAGCGAGTTACCGCGCGGTGTGCCTTTGTTCGATACTGTCGTCGCGTTCCAGAATTTCCCCGTTGACGAAACGCTGAGATCCGTCGTGAGCGCCTTCCGGATCGGCAACGTACGCATGAATGAACACACAAACTATGCACTTGCCCTTCTCGTCACGCCTGCTGCCGAATTGACTCTGCGCGCGAACTACGATCGCCAGCGGCTTCCGGCGGTCCTCGTGAAGCGGTTGCTTCGAGACTTGGAGTATGTGCTGAACGCCATCGGACGGGGCGTGGCGACAGCGGGCCAACTCATCGAACATCTCCAAGAACGTGACAAGCAATATGAGCGAGAGATGTACCAGGCCCGCCACCATCGCTTGCGGCGCAGCCTCAAAAAGTTGACCGCCGAAGTCCATTGAACTCAATCATCCGGAGAACGCCATGCCAAAAGGAAGAGTGTACGAGCTATCGGCGCAGCAGAAGAGCCGATGGGAACGGGACGGCGGGGAGGAAGTGTGGCAGGCGCTGGTGGAAGTGCGGGGGCCGTGGTTGAGTGAGGAGCAGCGAGCGGCGTTGGAGCGGGTTGTTCAGAACACCGAAACATTTCGCACCAGCTATGTGGCAGTGAGTGGTTTGAAGTATCCGGTGCAGAATGTGGAGGAACAAGGACGAGTAGCGTGGAGCGAGGTGGCGGAACTCGACCTGGCGCAGGAAGCCGCTGCCCTTCGGGAGAGCTCCGGCCATGTTCGAGTGGCGGTGAAGCGCGAAGCCGATGGACATCAAACCTTGCTGGTGAATGTACGGGGGTTGAGCGCGGATGAGGCGAGCATCGAATTGCTGCTGGAGGCATGGAGCGGCGGGGGTGGTGTCGAGGAGTCGACCGGCTACACGCAGTTCAGCGCCTGGCAAAAAGAATTGGAAACGACCGACCAAGGTGCAGCCTACTGGTCCGCGGTGAAAGCACAATCCGTTCCGCTTCAACTGCCCTTTGAAGGCTATGAGCACCGCGGAAGGGCCATGCTCTCGCATCGTCTATCTGAGCGCGTGGCGCAACGCTGGCAGGAGTATGACGACCCTGCGGCGCTGCTGCTGGCGGCGTGGCAGCATGTGTTGTGGCGTCTTACTTGCGAGAAGGAAACCGCGATCGCGGTGCGGCTTGCGGGGCGCGAGTTTGAGGAACTCCGTGGCGTCGCGGGACCGATCGAGAAATGGGCTCCCGTGATCTGCGGTTGGGGAGAAAAGCTAAGCCTGAACGAAGCCGCTCGAGAGACCGCTGCGGCGTTGGCTATGGCTGAAAGCTGGAGCGCGGATCTGGAAGAAGGCGACGAGTGTGGGGTGACCTTGGCTTACCGGCCTCGGCAATGGAGCGCTCGGCGGGGTCCACTGCAGTGGGAGTTGAAGCAGCTTCATGGGACTGCCAGCGGGTGGAAAATCTGCCTGGTCGGAGTGGCATCGAGACAACTGGAACTGCATTACGACCGAAGCTTGCTGACAGAGGAAACTGCGTCGCACTTGCTTGGATATGTGGAGAGCGCGTTGAACAGCGGTCTAGCGAACTTGTTGAGCGAACAAGAGCGGGAACGCTTGTTGCAGTGGTCCGGCCAAGGGAGCGACGCGCAGCAGGCCAACTTGCTCGAGCGGATTGAGTTCCAGGCGCAACGACACGCCACGCGGCTGGCCGTAATAAGCGGAGAAGAACGGCTCAGCTACGGCGAGCTCAACGAGAAAGCCAACCGCTTGGCCCGTTGGCTGGTGCGCCAAGGCGTGCGGCAGGACGAGTGCGTCGGTTTGTGTGTGAGTCGGGGTGTCGCAGCGGTTATCGGGATGTGGGGCATCTGGAAGGCAGGCGGAGCCTACGTGGCGCTTGACGGCGAGCATCCTGTGGCTCGTCTGCGCGAGCAGGCGCGAGGAGTCGGTCTGCGGGTGATGATTAGCGAACGCAAGTATGCCGGTCAATGGGAAGGCTGGGAGGGCAAGCTGCTCTTTCTGAACGGCGAGGAATGGCAAAACGAGAGCGGCTCGGATTTTGGGGGCACGCTGGATGCCGCTCAACTCGCGTATGTGATCTACACCTCGGGTTCCACGGGAGTTCCCAAGGGAGTGGGCGTGAGCCACGGGAATCTGTGGAACTATGCGGCCCAGATGCAGCGGCAGTTAGGCATGGGATCTGACGATCATTGGCAGTTCGCGAGTGTAACTACGTTGTGCGCGGATCTGGGGCACACGGCGCTGTGGGTGGGTTGGGGCAGCGGGGGAACGGTGCACTTGGTGGATTACCAAGTCGCGACGGATGCGCGCCGCT
>JBEKUT010000197.1:0-12244 GCA_049514735.1 Bryobacteraceae bacterium | reverse complement strand
CTCGCGCGCCCGGCGCTCGATTTCGGGCAGTGGCATCTCGCTGAGCAGCGAAATAGGATTGCTGTTGAGCTGCGTCCAGCGCGTCGGATTCAGATCGCGAAACAGGCTGGTAGCGTCGTGGTCCCAACTCCACCACAAGTTTCGAGCCAGCGTCCAAAGGCGTTCCTGAATGGGCGCAATGAAGCGGTCCAGCGTGCGAGCTTCGCTCACTACCGGGGCGACTTCTGCCGCCGCTTCCGCGAGCATGCGAACCTCTTCGTCGCGAAACACGCGCGCTTCCAGAGTTTGAACAACCAGTACTCCTTGCAAGACTCCGCGGTCGATGAGTGGCACGCCCAGGAAGGACTGGTAGGCGTCTTCGCCCGCTTCGCGGAAATATTTGAAGCGCGGGTGATTCTTGACTTGTTCCACGGCCACCGGACGCACCTGCTCGGCTACCAGTCCCGCTAGGCCTTCGTGCAGCGCGAGTCGCAAAGTGCCGATGCATTCCCGCCGCAGTCCGAGCGTCGCCGCCAGCACCAGATAGGCGCGGTCGGGCTCCAGCAGATAGGCGGAGCAGACATCGGTTTGGAAGCGCCGCGCGATCAACGCGACCACATTCATAAGAGTCTCGGCCGGCTTGCCCCCCTCGGCGGCGAGATTGGCGATTTCTTCCAGCGTCAGGACGTGACTCTCATCGAAACGCGCGCTTGCGATCTGGCTCATCTTGCAATCCCCTTCGTGACGACACTTCGGGCCACAACGACGAGGTTAGAACGCGACGGGGCGTAGGCTGGCGGAGAAAAAAATGCTGCTTCAAACAGTCTATGCGCATATTGACGCACACGCAAATGGCTCTCAAGGCGGCGGAATAGGATGCTCCCCCAAACCGACCTTCGCGAACACGCTCTCCACCCATTGCGACGGCAACTCGCTCACGGCCGACCGCATTCGCTGTTGCCACCACGCTGAGATTTGGCTCAAATCCTCGCGTTCATAGCGGTGCTCCACCAACTCGTAGGTGCCGCGCCGGTATAACAGCAGATCGATGGGAAAATCGACGTCCGCGGCGCATAGGCGTGTGGCGTCGAATGCCAGCAGCCCAAGCTTAAACGCATAGACAATCGGATCGGTATACGCCAACGACCGTTCAATGATCGGCTTGCCAAATCCGGAATTCCCGATGATCTGATAGGGCGTGTCCGGCCCCACCTCCACCCAGTTTCCTTCCGGGTACACGAGATACAAACGGTGGATCGAATCGCCCGACATCTGGCCGCCGATAAGAGTGTGAATATTGAAGCGGAAGTCGGCCGCGCGCAGCGAGGGACCGTCCTCGTCGGCGACGCGCCGGACCTGCGCGGCGTAGAGATTCACGACCTTAAACAGCCTGGTCCGGACATCGGTCTGGCGCGCGAACACATCCTCAAACCACAGCAGGACCTTTTCGCGCAGGGACCGCAATCCCGAGGTCATCACGAAAAAGGAAAAGCCGGGACCCTGATAGGTAGCTACTTTCTTCGCCATCAGAGACTCGTGGCCTGACAGCACACGCGTGTCCGCAATCCCGACCAGCCCTTCTTCCAGGTTCATCCCCAAACAAAAAGTCATTCACTCTCCGTCGTTTCGGCTGCCAGCCTGTATTCTACCTTGCGGGGCGTTTTGGCCGGTTTTGGAAACATCATTCCCTGGCAAACCTCAAATAGTCGATGCTCATTCGACTGGGTTACGACATTCGCTTCGCCATTGGGGGAATGGCGCCTATCATTGCCATGCTCAACGTTCATCCTTCACGGATGGGAGATCTGCTGGAACCGGACATATTGAGGGTGGAACCCGGGGTCGAGGCGGAGGACTACATCGACAGCTTTGGTAACACGTGTTGCCGCTTCCTTCCGCAACCGGGTCCGCTTCGATTGTGGAACTCCACACTGATTGAAGATTCCGGCGAACCGGATGCCGTGGCCCCCGAAGCGCGACAGCACGCGGTGGAGGACCTGCCGCCAGACACACTGCGCTACCTGCTCGCGAGCCGCTATTGCGAGGTCGATTTGATGACCAATCTCGCGGCGGAGCTATTCTGCGGCGTCGCGCCCGGGTGGGCCCGCGTTCAAGCTGTCTGCGACTGGGTGCACGCTAACGTCACCTTCGGCTACCAATTCGCCCGCCCGACGAAATCCGCGCTCGATGTATATAACGAACGCCAGGGCGTCTGCCGTGACTTCCAACACCTCGCCATCACGTTCTGCCGATGCCTCAATATTCCTGCGCGCTACGCCACTGGATATCTGGGCGACATCGGGGTTCCCATCTCGCCTGCGCCCATGGATTTTAGCGCCTGGTTCGAAGTTTTTCTCGAAGGACGCTGGTGGACCTTCGACGCGCGTCACAACACCCCGCGGATCGGGCGAGTCCTGATGGCGACGGGCCGCGACGCCGCCGACGTAGCGATCACGACATCGTTCGGCAGCTCCGCGTTGACCGGATTCCAGGTCATCACGGATGAGGTCGCGGCACACGCTCAGGCCTTCGGTCCGCGTGGATGACTCCCAGTCCACGAGACCAGTCCGAGCGGGTGGAACAGACGATCGGTTTTCGTCGTCTGTTTTCTGCCGATAGGCGTCCCGACCTGTTCCTTCACCGCCCCGGCCGGCAACTAGGCATGATATTTTTGTGACCTGCCCTTCCCTTACGCGATCCGCCGAACAGTGGGGCAGGTCATCGTTTTTTGTGACCTGCCCTTCCCTTACGCGATCCGCCGAACAGTGGGGCAGGTCATCGTTTTTTGTGACCTGCCCTTCCCTTACGCGATCCGCCGAACCACGCGCGCTGGCAGCGTCAGCAGCGCCCAAATGAATTCAAGAACGCCTCCCACCGCAAATCCCACGATCCGGAATGGCAGCAGCAACAGCCACACAATCGGATACAACACCAAAGCCACAATGGCGAGTGGCCAGCAGAGTATAAAAAGGATGCACCAGAGCAGGAACTTGACCATAGTGGGTCTCCACCCATAATACGCTTCGAGTCGGGCAGAAGTTCGAAGAAACGGTGGATCTATAATCGGGTGTGCTTCGCCTCTCTGCACTGCTGCTCGGCCTTGCGATCGCCTCCGCCGAAGCGCAACCTCCCCGATTTTTCTACACCGATTTGGAGAGCGGTCCCAAAGGCGCCTACGTCACCATTTCCGGCAAACGTTTCGGCCCATCTGCGAGCGAGACGTCCTACGTGACAGTGGGCGGCGGCCGCGTTACGAATTACCCCTGCTGGAGCGACACCAAAATCTGCATCCAATTAAGTCCCAGCGCGGCAACTGGTCCAGTGGTGGTCACCACGCCCACCGGAGCGTCCAACGGCGTGCCGTTTACCGTCCGCTCCGGGCGGATTTTTTTCGTCGCGACCACCGGTAGGGACTCCAACTCCGGAAGCTTCAACTCGCCCTGGCGAACTCTTCTGAAAGCGCGCGACACCATGAAACCTGGTGACATCACCTACGCCATGAACGGGGTGACCCAAACCACGGACGACGGCCAAGGTTGGAATACCTGCATGCTGTTGGATAGCGGCGGAAAACCCGGCCTCCCTGTGGCGATCGTCGCGTATCCCGGCGCGACAGTAACCATGGGCAATCCCAATGGCCCCGGCAGCGCCATCCGATCCAAGGGCCATCCCAACACTGGCAATTGGGTCTTTGCCGGCCTCACGCTGCGCGGCAAGAACGATGCGGTCATCATCGCGTCTTCCGACAACTGGCGCATCGTGAACAACGACATGTCGTGTCCCAACGGCGACGAGGCCAGCGCCTGCTTCGAAACCCAACTCACTTCCTACGTTAAATTCCTCGGAAATAATGTGCACGATGCCGGTAAACCCACCGCATCCGCGCTCTATCACGGAGTTTATTTCTCGACCGACTCGAACCATATCGAGGTTGCCTGGAACACGATTTCGAACGTCCACGGCTGCCGCGGCATCCAGTTTCATTCGTCGCCCCTGCAGGGTGGAGGCCCCAACGATCCCACGGGGCACAATCAATACGATCTAAGTGTTCACGACAACATGATTCACGATACGCAATGCGATGGAATCATCTTCGCGACCGTCGATCCGTCGCAAGGCAAAGTCGAGGCCTACAACAATGTCATTTACAACGCCGGCAAAGGTCCCGCGAATCCGGAAAACTCCGGCAACTGGGCCTGTATATACGCGTCGGGCGCCACCAACACCGGCCCTCCAGGCGGAGGGACCATCAATATTTACAACAACACGCTGGTCAACTGCGGAACATTTGCCAATCCTCCATATGGATCTTCCAACGCCGGAGTCATGAACGGCGGCCATAATCCAAACCTCCACATTCGAGTCACAAACAATATTATTTTCGAATCCGGAAATATTCCTTTTCTAATTGGACCGAAAGATGGAATTAGCGGCAACAATAACCTGTTCTATGGCGGTGGATCGGCGTCCGGCTTCCCGCAGGTCGTTAATACGATAAGCAAAGATCCGCTATTCGTCAACCTGGGCCAGAACGATTTTCATCTCCGGACCGGCAGCCCGGGCTATCACATTGGCGCGGATGTGGGCGCAGGAACCGGCCGCGACGGCCTGCCACGCGATAAGGCCACGGGCTTCAACATCGGCGCGTATCAATGAAGTGCTTGCCCAATCGAATCTCGGTTGTGGACTACGACTCGGTGACAGAGCGCTCAGGGTTGAGCATGCCGGCTCGACCCCCGTGCTAGGGCTTGCCGCGAGACCAATCATCGATATGGTGCTAGTGGTCGCCAACTCGGCTCAGGAAGACGCGTACGCGCCGGCCCTCGAAGCCCATCAATTTGGCTTGTACGAGTTTTCATCCGGCAGTCCTGAAATCGATAAGATGCTGCTCTTCCGCGATTGGCTTCACGAGAACGCCGCCGACCGCGGCCCGTACTCACGCACTAAGCTGGCCGTTGCCCAGCAGGAGTGGGAGGACATCCAGGATTACGCCGACGCCAAGTCTGCCGTGGTCGAAGAAATCATGGCACGAGCCCGCGCCGCCGCGGATCGGACGTACTGCCGCTAAGCTCAACCGTGGTCGGCGAGTTCGTTGCGTTACTCGTGATCGTCAGCATGCCGCTCGAGGTCCGCGTGGCCGCCGCGGGAGCAAACTTCACCGTGAACTCAGCAGTCGCGTTGGGCGTCAGGACATCCGGATAAGACGGCTGTGCGACGATCCTGAAATCCTCTCCCATTATCGACTCCGCGCTGATCGTAACGTTCTGGTTTCCCGTGTTAGTAATGGTTGCCGTGAGCGTACCGCCGTGACCGATTAAAACATCGCCGAACGCCAGGCTGGCAGGGCTCGCCGAAAGCGTGATGATAGAGCCCTCCGGGACATACTGGTAAGCGCCAATATCGAAAGCCGACCCCGTCGGACGCGTTACACCGTCGAAGTCCGTCGCCAACCCGCCAATCGCCACGCCCGCATGGAACGCCGGACTGCCTGCTTGCAAATGGAAGTTCGGGCTGGCAAGCGAGAGACTCGTCAACTTAGGATCGGCATTAATAGAAGCCGTGATACCGCTGTTCGAAGGAGGCCGGCCGCCGCCGTAAAAAATGTTATTGCTGCCGCCGACCCCGCTACACACCGAATCGGCGCAGTACGGGCTCACGGTGGTCCCATAAATAATGTTGTTCCGCAGCCGCATCGATTTGTTGGGGTTCCCTTCGTTCGCCCAAAGCAGCATGCCTTCCGATTCGCCATACGGCGGATTGGTCCAGTTCCCGCAATCATAGAGCGTGTTGTTGTAAACATCGATAACGCCCGATCCAGGCCCGTAACCACCGGGGTCCCAGCCCTGAATATCCATGCACATCCACGTGCCAGTGTTCTCGGCATTCCCCGGCCCCGTGCCCGTGTTGTAGATGATGTTGTTATAAAGTTCGACCGCCCCCATCGACGGATCAACCGTGGTCATGATGATGCCATCGCATTGCGTGTCGTGGATGATGTTGTCGTGGATGTGCAGGTCGTAGGAACTGGCGCCTTCATTGACGTTCTGCTGCAGTCCGCGGCAGCCCTGCACGAATGCGATCGTGTTCCAGCCGAAGTCCACGCCATGGTTCAGTTCTGAAATGTAGACGCCCTGATAGAGCGCCGTCACTGTGCCGGGGTCGAGATTCGTGCCGACATGGTGGATGTTGTTGCCGTAGACCGCGAGCGAGACTTCGTAAGCAAGGTGCAGACAGCCGGCCTGAGCGTTGCCGTTGGGACAGCTCATATCGTTCGCGACCAGCCGCCATCCCGTCTCATTGTTGGGGTTCACGGCGATCGATCCGCCGCGAATAGTGAATCCCGCGAAGGCCCAATAACTCTCGCCTTGCCCCTTCGCCCGAATCGCAGTATCGCAGCCGCCGTCGCTGGTGGAGTTTACATTTCCGATGGTCGCCGACGCGCCAGGATAGACCACCATAGCTTTCAGCGCGCCAGCAGAACCGGCGTTCGCGCCGAGCGTTAAGCAACTGCTCCAGCCCTGTCCATCGTCGCTAGTTTGCGCCACCCCGTTCATCGCGTAAACGATGTCACCGGGAGCAATCGTGTCGCGTGCATAAGTCAGCGTCTGCCACGGAGCGGAGTAACTACCACGAGCACCGTCGCTGCCGTTCGTCGCCACGAAATAGATGTTCCCCTGCGCGACCGTAAACGGCATGCCGTTCGATGCGCCGCTCGCATTGGTCAGAACAACGTTGCCGGTTGCGGCGTTGGGTCCGAGCTGGATGGTGACTTTTGTGTCGGTCCAGATCGGGTACGCGGCAACAGCGCCTCCGCCGACGCTTACGGAGCCGCTCCCTTGGCTGGACCCGAAGCGCTGGCCGTACAGAGTGATGAAAGCACCGTTATTGTTCTGGCCTCCGGTTGCCGGTCCGCTCACGAGGTCCGTATAGAAGATACGGGGAGCCTGGCAGAATGCAAGTGCCGGTAAGAACGAAAGGATGACGAGGCGTCGCATTAGCAGCCCAACTCCTCACTGTAACGAGGTCGAGAAGCCGTCAAGCGAGCCTGGTCAATCCGTAGGGCTAAGGCCGATGGCACGGGCGGCACGTGATCGCGAAGGCGCGCCGCGGGAAGCTATCCGTTTATTATGCGTAAGGTCCGAGGAACCTCTCCCCGTTGAAATGAATGAGGTGCGATGGTGCGTCCGCACACCATACCTCTGTTTCCCAGGCGATCTTATCAAGATATCGGCTCATCATCGCCCGCGAAGCAAAAGCTGTGACATAGATCAATCCCGCTTCTGATCTGTCGAAATCCGCGCAAGGTCGTCGTGCCGTTTTCCGTCCACAGGGCCATGACTGGTTACGGACTCCACAAGCAGCAACCAGTTTCGTTCAAGGTAATATAGCACGACGTCTGGCATTTTGCCGTGGCCGTCCACGACGACGCCTAGCGTCGCAAGCAACTTCCTGTCGAAGTAGCCCCACTTCTCGCCAGTGTCGCCAGCGTAGATAAGAGCGCCGCCCGGCACGTAACGTGGCGCGAACTCTTCGATGATCGCTTTTATCAGCTTGCTATGATCTCCGGGGCTGATCAGAATCGTATCGCCCGAAGCCAGTTTCACGGGGAGCTTCCTCAGCTCTCGGTCTTTGGCGTACCGCGCCACCAGTGTCTGACGGGTTTTGAAGTATTCTTTGAGGTTCTTACTCCAGGCTGACGTTCCGAAGGTTCGAAGCAACGCGAGAGTATCCGGCTCAATCTGGTAGACCGCTTTCGGACTATTCACAGGCCGCGCAGGATTGTCCGGGTTATAGATGGCGAGACCAGCCGCGACCATTTGATGAATGGTCTGTCTCCGAAACGTCTCGCGTGAGTTCGACGCATAGAGCTTGCCGTAATGATCACGGGCGAATTCCATCATCGGCGTTATTCCGACGAGCGGATTTTCTGCTTTCGCCCATGACCCCTTCTGCGTCAGATTGAGCAGCGCAAGCAAACACAAGGCGGATCGATCGTTGCGCTGGGCCCGAGGCATCCCAAGTTCGCCGAGGACCTGAAGAGCGTCAGCGATCTTATCTTCTTCCGCCATCCACCGCCTTAACCTGTCGATCGATTAACTCCTGTGTTAGGCGGATTTGTTTCTTACCCCACTGGCCGAGCTTCACCAGATCCTTGATCTCCGGGTGGCGGAGAAGGCGAAGGTCCGTCGCGTTGACCTGCGTGTGACCGCTGAAGCGGCGGAAGTAGTCGTCCACGGCCGTCGAATTTAAGAACACGCTTAGGCCGTGAGCGATATCAGAGTCGATGCCTTTTTTTCCGGAGTGAAACACGTTGAGGTGATTTTCAAAACCGATAGCGTCGCCATTCAAAACGCAGGAGTCGACGACGTGCGCTACGATCCGCCGCCGTTCCTCTTTGGAAGAGAAGCGGCGTACGACCGTATAGCAGCCGTTTGGATAGAGCCACTTTTTCGTTTCCGAGTTGTTTAAGATCGCGTTCGGTTTCTTCGATTGCCGGGGCCATTCCAAAGAGCCGTTGGCGAAATGCGCCGGATACAGAAGCGGCACGGCGCCACTCTCGGGCTGGCCGCACAAGAACTGCTTCAGCCGAAAATCGACGACCGGACCCGTCGAAACTTCGAGGCCGATTTCTTCAAGGCATCGTGACGCCAGCGGTACGCCACTGATCCCGCCGTGCGTGGGGTCCTTTGGCACGTGAATAAATTTCTGCGCGTCGTCATTGTGGACTATTTCAGAGAATGGATAGTGGTGCGTCTCAAGGTCGGAAAAGCTGGGATCGCTAGATGTCGTGATCGCCACCCTGCTCTGCGTTCCTCCACGCTGAAGTTTGATTATGACGTTTTCTTGCAGAACTTCGTCGTCGTTAAAGGCGGTCGTCCGGCTGTGAAACAGGTGGATATGTTCGAGCGACGCTCTTTCGAGCATCCATTCACGAAAGGGCTTGTAATAAAGCCCGTTGCAGAAGCTGCGAGGAACGATGGCCACTACTTCCCCGCCGTCCGCCATCAAACCGATCGCAAGACCGAGGAATGCCGTATAGAGATTGACGGTTTCAAGCCCAACCGCGCGAAGTAGAGCTCGATGCTCCGAATTGGTTCTGATCTTCTTGTAAGGCGGATTCAAAATCGCGTGAGTAAAGCGTTCCTTATTGCCGAGCTTAATCCGATAGACTGCATCCTGGACGAAATCGCGCTCGATAATTCTCGCCTCAAAGCTGCAGTTTCCATAGCGCTCTAATGTGTCTCGAAGATAAGAAATCATCGTCGGGTCTATTTCGTAAGCGGATACGCTCACGCCCGCTTTGCCCCAATGATCGATAAAAGCGTCGGTGAGGGAACCCACGCCGGCGCCCGCGTCCAGCAACCGCACAGATCCATTTCGTTCTGAAAATAGCGACGCCATAAACCGAGCGATGCTGGTCGGCGTCATGAACTGCCCGAGTTCAATTTTGCGGGCAGGGTCCAAGCGGCCGTTGGCTTCGCGGCGGACCTGATCTACTACAGCCAGCGGCGCTTTTTTGGCCGCGACGCTCATGCCGATGACTTCACGGAGGCGGCAATCTCTTCCGTCATATGCTTGTCCTTTCGGCCGTTGCAGGTTTTCATCGAATAAATTCAGGTTCGCCACATTACAGCATATCGGCGAAATTGAAAAGGTTGAATGCTCGAAGATCGCCCTCTTTGTCTCCTTCCGCTGGGACGGAGCCTTGTCCAGACCACACGGGCGATTTGCGCGGTCCGGAGCCTCACCTCAGCATCCTGGTCCGATTCTGACAGAACGGCCGACGTACAGGCAAGCCGGCGGTTGCTACCATGAGTCAATCACCACACACTCCCGCCGCCCTCCGACTTTTCCGGACCCCGGCGCGTCTTTAACTACGAACGCTGAAATCTCTCAGCGGAAATGGAGCCGAAATCTGATATTTCGGGAGATTGAGGATCGCGACCTGATCGCCAAGGCGCGCCGCGGCCACGTTGATGCCTATAACGTGCTCGTTTCGCGCTGGGAGAAACGTGTCTTCAATTATTTGCTGCGGTTGGTGGGGAATCGGGAAGACGCGCTGGACCTGAGCCAGGATGTCTTCCTGAAGGCGTACCAGAACCTGAAAAAGCTCGAGGACGAGGGCCGGTTCGCGGCCTGGCTGTACCGGATCGCTCACAATGAGGCCTACTCGCTGCTACGCAAAAACAGGCCCGAGGGCGAAATGACCGTCGAGCCCACCACCTTGGATTTGAGCGGGCGCATGTATCCGGTCGAGCTGTCTCTCGCCGTCGAACGGGCCCTTGCGGGCTTGAACGTCGATCAGCGGGAGGCCGTCCAACTCAAGGTCTACCAGGGTTTCAAATTCGATGAGATGGCTGAAATTCTCGGATGTCCGGTTTCTACCGTCAAGTCCCGCCTGTACACCGCTCTCGATCTCCTGAAAGAAAGTTTGGCTCCCATTGAGGCTCGCCCTGGCACGGATGCCGCGGCGAAACCGAACGCGCGGAGTGTGTGATGAATTGTTCGTCTGTAGATGTGAAAGCCTATGCGCTGGGAGAACCCTCCGGTGTTCCCGGGGAAGCAGCGCATATTGAATCGTGTGAACATTGCCGCGAAGAGCTGCAGCGCTTGCGCCTGATGCAAACGGCCCTGCTCTCGCTTAAGGAAGAAGAGATCCCGCAACGCATCGCCTTCGTATCCGACAAAGTCTTCGAGCCGCGTTGGTGGCAGCGGATCTGGCATTCCGGACCGGCCATGGGATTCGCGTCGGCCGCTCTCCTCGCCACCGCCATCTTTGTGCACGCGGCCACCCGGCCCGCGCCGGTCGTTCAAGCAACCACTGTGAACACCGCGCAAATCGAACAACAGATCCGGGCCGAGGTGAACAAACGCGTGGATGCCGCGGTCACTGGCGCCGTCGGCAAAGTCGTCGCCGACAGCCAGGCCCGCGAGGCGAAAGCGACGCAACTCCTCGACGCCGCTTCGAAGCGCTTTGAAATGCAGCGCCGCTCCGACATCGCCATGATGGAACAGAGCGCCCGCTATTACGAGAACAAGGTAGGACAATTGATGGTCGCAAGCAATTCCAACTACGGCGGTGGACGATGAGATTCGCAATCATGATTGCCTTGACGGCGCTGACGGTACAGGCGGCTTCCACGGCCGGCGATGCGCCGCTCAAGCTCGATCGCGAAGCGTTTTCGAAAGCCTCGTTCACCGTGGACAACGGATTCCGAATACTTTGGCCCGATTATCCGCTCGAACTCGTCGGTGTCACTCAAACGGTCTATATCAAAGGCTACGGCGCCGTTCTGGCCGGCGAAGTGAACCTCGCACCCGGCCTCAACATCAACCCGTTCCACCCCACCATTACCAAGGACGACATCACGCGCACGCGCACCAAGAAGGTGGAACGGATGCCCGGTTTCCGAACCGCCATGCAGGATCTGCTGGTCAAGTCGGCGGTCGAGCTGCATGGCGTCCCCGACAACGAAGAAGTCGCTCTCGCCATTTCGCTTTTCTACTGGCATTGGGAGGACCGTGGCGGTTTGCCTGACCAGATAGTGATGCACGGGACCAGGAAGGCCCTGGTCGACGCCGCACACGATAAGGCGGCGCTCACCTCCGTAGTGCGCATCGACGAGTACTAGAATGCGCCTGGGCGAATTGCTCCTCGAGCGGAAGCTGATCACCGCCGAGGATCTCGATCGAGCACTCGAGTTACAAAAAGAACGCGGCGACAAGCTGGGGAAGACCTTGGTCGACCTCGGCTTCATCGCCATGCGCGACGTTCTCGCCGCGCTGTCCGACCAACTCAATGTGCCGCTCGTAACCATCGAAGGCCCGCCCGCCGCATCGCCCGAAACCGATACGCTTTCTCCTAAATTCCTGCGTCAGTTCCGCTGCCTTCCTTTGGATCGCGTCGACCACACGGTCACACTCGCCATGGCCGATCCGCTGGATTTTGAAACCATCGCCGCCGTTCGCAATTGCACCGGTCTGCGCGTGAACACCGTCCTCGCCGCCGAGCAGGAAATCCTGGACGCCATCGACCGTTACTATGGCGAATCCGCGAAAGCGGAAGGCGAATACGCCGCAGAGGGCGGCGAAGCGGCCGAGGATCTCGAACACCTTCGCGATATGGCCAGCGAGGCCCCGGTCATCCGCCTTGTCAACAGCATCATCGCGCAGGCCGTTGAAAAACGCGCCAGCGATATTCATATCGAGCCCTTCGAGCGGGAATTTCGCGTCCGCTATCGCATCGACGGCGTGCTCATCAATC
>JBEKUT010000196.1:0-12281 GCA_049514735.1 Bryobacteraceae bacterium | reverse complement strand
AGCGTGAGCGCTGATCTCTCAAAACGAAGTACACAACGGCGGAGCAAAGCCCGATGTAAACCCAGAATTGGAGGAGCGACAAGAGCCAGAAGAAATGGCCAATGGGCCGCGCGGTGGCCAGGTTCATGGCGCTGACGGCCAGCAACCCGACGGCGATGCGAGCCCCGGTGAATAACGCTATTTTTCGATAGAGCAGCAGAAGATACGCGATGCCGAGAAAGGCGACGGCGGCGGCCATAAAACAGCTCGTTAGGGTGAACGGCGAGATCAGGGATTCAAGAGTAATCCCGCCATACCTCCAGCGCGGAATCATGGATTTCGTCATTTTATTCAGTTCGGCCTCGGCGGCCTGCCGCGACACTCCCGGTTTCAGCAATGCAATGGCATACAAACTGGTCTCGTTTCGAAGCGGCACGAAGAAGGAGCAGCCATTAAACGCGAAGCCGGGGCTGAGTCTGCCGACGATGGTAAAGGTTTGCCCGTTAGCCTGGAAGGACTTACCGATGGCGCGCGGATCGGAATGTAAAGCAGTTTGCCAGAAGCGGTAGGTAATCACCGCCGTATGAGCGTCATCCCCGGCGGCCAGAGTGCGGCCGGCCGGCTGAGCCACGCCCAGAACATCGAAGAAGTTCGGCGAAACCTTGCCGAAACGCACCGGGCCGAACTGACGGATGCGATAGGTGGTGATCTCGAAGTCGGGCAGTTTTCTCCAGTTGGTGAGAAGCGGGGGCCAGATCGATTGATTGACCGCACCCATAAAGTGCTGGTCGTAACGGACCAGACGGTCGAGATGGTAGAACTCCGGCCGCAAGGGAAACAGCGCGGAAGTCCATAAACAAATTAGAAGAGCGGCAATTACGGCGAAGCTTTCAACGCGGAGGGGTGCCTTGACGAAACGAAAGTCGAACGGAGTCTGGGAGCGCAGCCACGACGCGTCTCGGAAAGCGCCCATGGAGGAGCGCAGCAGGTATCGGAGAGACGCCCCGGAACGCTGCCGATAGGAGAGTTCCGCATACCATTCCTGCTTCCAGGCCTTTCGCGCCGGGCCCGGAACGGCCAGCGAAGCGAGCACGATCGACAGACGGCAGAGTGGCGGAACCATAGTCTTTTACTCCGATTTCTGCGGCAATTGTGAACTCAAACGCTCCAGCAACGGGTAGCGGCTCAGGGCAGCCTCGAGAGAATCGTCGCCGGCCATCGTAATCGAATAATATTTTCTGGATGGCCGCAGATCGCGCTGCGCGATCTCTTCGTCCTCCCACTCCGAAGCGATCAGCCCGGATTTTTCGAGGCGGCGAAGGGCCGGGTAAACAGTGCCGCTTGGCAAACCGGTGATATCCATCACATCGAAACCATAACGATAGCCGGTGCCGATGGCGAAGAGGATGGATGCGGCGGTGTAAGAGAGAGCGACGGCGCTCATATATAAGTAGCATGCTACATAGGGTAGCCGGTGTCAAGCGGTTTGAGGAACCTACACAATTGAGAAGCTAGCCGCCGACAAAACGCCGAACAACGCCGGTCTAATATTTCCGCTCCCTGCCGGGCGTGAGAAATAATCTCGGCAGTCGTTACGCTCGCCGACGCGCGCGGCTCCGTAACACTCTGAAAAGTTGGAGAAACTTGCAGAGCCGCGACGGTTACGGAGCGCCGGGGCTGATTAATTCACGCTCCCTAGCGGTGACGGCGCGGTTACGGAGTCCCCAGTCAGGTTGTAACGGACCTATAATAAACGGGTGTAACAGCTCGCCCATGGAAGAACTTAAAAAAAGGCTGCAGGATGAGATCACGGCGCTCGAAAACGAATTGCGGATCGAGTTGCCGCGCGAGATCGCGAAAGCTCGCGCTCACGGCGATCTGAGCGAGAACGCGGAATATCACGCCGCCAAAGAACGCCAGGGACACGTGAACATGCGTCTGGGCCAACTGCGGGCGCGGTTGCGCGAGATTTCGATGATCGATCCGGCGCGAATTCCGAGGGATCGCGCGGGCCTAGGTTCGACCGTGGTGGTGCTGGACGTCGATAAGGACGAGGAAATGACCTATTACCTGGTCACCAGCGAAGATGCGGACGTCAACAATGGGCGGATCTCTACGTCGTCTCCTATTGGCCGCGGCCTGGTGGGCAAGAAAGTCGGCGACACCGCCAAAATCCAGATTCCGGGTGGCACGAAGGAACTCGAAGTACTGAAGGTCTCGACGATTCACGATTTGGCGGGCACGTAGTAGAATCGGACGTAGGGGATAATGACTTACACCCGGCTTATCGGCTTGGTCTTCGGTAAGGCGATCCGCCTTATCGTGCGTGGCCTGGCGCTTTCAAAAATCCACCCGAATGTTCTGACATTCCTGGGTCTGCTAATCAATATCGTTGCAGCCGTGCTGCTCGCGGCCGGGCAATTCCGGTGGGCCGGCGCGGTGATCATCAGCGCGGGCCTGTTCGACATGGTGGATGGGCGCGTGGCGCGCGCGACCAACCAGGTGACGCGTTTTGGCGGTTTCTTCGATTCCGTTCTGGACCGCTATTCCGATCTCGCTCTGCTAATGGGGCTGCTGGTTTACTACGGCAATATCAGCCGACCGTTTTACGTCGTCCTAACGGCCGTCGTCATGACGGGTTCGGTGATGGTGAGTTATACGCGCGCACGCGCGGAAAACACGATCCCGAGCTGTAAAGTCGGGTTCATGGAGCGTCCCGAGCGAGTAGTGCTCTTGATTATCGGCGCGCTGTTCGATCGCATGGCTCCGGTACTTTGGGTGATCGCCATCTTGGCGAATATCACCGTGATTCATCGCATGGCGTTCACCTATCAGGAAGCGAAGCGGCTGGAGGATGCGCAGTTGCGGGTGCCAGTGAGCACGGGCAAGACCAGGGCGTTCTAGAGCGCCACGTTAGGATCGTTCTAAGGTCTAACAAAAACTCACTTCGACATCGCCCCAACATAAGCCCCATACGCCGGAATCGTCAGACTCTTCAACTCCACCGCACTCCCCGCCTTCGCAAAAGAACTGAGCACCGTGGCCGCCGTGCCCCCCTCGAAACTCACCGTCCGCGGCGACGAAGTAAAATTCAGCGCCACTAAAACACTCTGCCCCTTCGCCGTGCGCGTCCACGCCAGCACGCTATCGTCCGATTCGTTCACCAGCGCAAAATTGCCATCGCGCAGAGCCGGATTTTCCTTCCGCAAACGGATCAGAGCCTTGTAGTAATTCAACAGCGAATCCGGATCGCGCTCCTCCGCGGCCACGTTCACCGATTTATAATCGGGCCCCACCGGCAGCCACGTTTGCGCGGACGTGCTGAACCCCGCATCGGTGTCCGCATTCCATTGCATGGGCGTCCGCTCGCCGTCCCGCCCAATCTCTTTCGGCCAACCGATCCGCCCAATCGGATCGCGCACATCCTCCTTACGCTTCGGATCGTGATTCACCATGCCCAATTCCTCGCCGTAGTACATTAGCGCGGCGCAACGCGGCGCAAGCAGGAGTGTCGCAAGCATTTTGGCCAGCGCCGGATCGGGATGCGGCCCGCCATAGCGGTTCAAACTCCGCGGATTGTCGTGGTTCTCCAGCACGAAAAGAGGTATATTCTTGCCCAGCCCGGTCTCCGCGTCGCGCAGCTTCGCGCGAAAATCCGCCACGGAAAGCTTATTGATAAAACCGAACTGCGTGTCCATGGGAAGCTGCAGCTCATCGTTCTTCTTGCCATACATCTTTAACAACTCTCCGACGTTCGGCAGATAGGTCTCGCCGATCAGGACCGTGCCCGGATACTCATTCGTGGCAGCCCGCAGCTCGCGCAAGACATCGTGGACCTCAGGCAGATTGTCGGTGTACTGGCGCGTGAGTATTGGTTCGTTGTACGCGTCCAGCCCCGGACGCAGAATCGGCTCATCGCGTAGATCCGGATCTTCGAACAGCGTCGTGATGGCGTCCAGCCGGAATCCCGCCACTCCCTTCTTCATCCAAAACCGGACCGAATCGTACATCGCCTTCCTGACTTCCGGATTGCGCCAGTTCAGATCGGGCTGTTCCTTGTAGAAATCGTGATAGTAATATTGACCCCTCGCCGCGTCGAACTGCCACGACGAGTGCCCGAAAATCGATTGCCAGTTATTTGGCGGCTGATGATTCGGTTTGCCGTCGCGCCAGATGTACCAATCCGCTTTGGGATTGTCGCGCGACGAGCGCGATTCCACAAACCAGGGATGCTTGTCGGAGGTGTGGTTCAAGACCAGGTCCATCACCACGCGAATGTTGCGCGTCTTCGCCTCCGTCATCAGGTGGTCGAAATCGGCCATGCTTCCATACTGCGGATCGATACCCGTGTAGTTCGAAATGTCGTAGCCGAAGTCCACTTGCGGCGAGGGATAAATCGGCGTCAGCCAGATGGCGTCTACGCCGAGTCCCTTCAAATAATCCAGATGCTGCGTAATCCCGTCGATGTCGCCAATGCCGTCCCCATTGCTATCCGCGAAGCTGCGCGGATAAACCTCGTAAATGACGGCCTTCTGCCACCATTTTTCGGCGTCGAGTGGTCGAGTGTTCTGCGCGGCAGCCGCCAGCGCGAATGCGAAGACGATTCGTTGCAGCATAAAAGTGGACTCTATCACATCGCACGTAGAAATGTGATAACGTTCGGTCGTGCTCTCCAAAGGGCCTGCGAAAAAAGTAACCATCTACGTCAACGCGGACACGCGCCATCATCTCAGCGCTTTGCACGAAGCCATCCTGAGTTTCCTCCTGCATAAGGGAGTCTCCGGCGCCACGGCCACCCGCGCGATGTCCGGCTTCGGCGGACATCGCCAGTTACACACCCCGCGCATCGAAGTAATGGCGGAGCACCTCCCGATTCGCATCGAGTTCGTCGAGGGCGCCCGCAAAGTGGACGAGCTGTTGCCCACCCTCTACGACATGGTTACCGACGGCTTGATCGAGGTCCAGGACACGACCGTAGTGAAGATCGCAAGAGAACATCAGCCCGAACCCAGCGCCGGGCCTCACGAAGAAAAGCGCGGCCCCGCAAAGCTCCTGCGCATTTTTCTTGGCGAAGCCGACGAGTCCGGCGGCGAGCCGCTCTACGAAGCCATCGTGAAGCGCATGCGCATGATGGACATCTCCGGGGCCACGGTTTACCGCGGCATTCTAGGTTACGGCTTCAAAGGCCACACGCACAAAGAAGGCTTCTGGCATCTCTCGCGCGACATGCCAATCATGATTTCGGTAATCGATACGGCCGAGAAGATCGATGCGGCGCGACAATGCGTCGAGGGCATGCTCGGCGATGGCCTCATCGTAGTCTCGGACGTTGATATGATCCGCCTCGTGCGCCGCATGCCCAAGGAGTAGCTAAGCGCGGCTACGGCTCCCTGAAATTCCCTAACAGTCCGCGCGGCCGCAGCACCAGCATGGCCGCAATCAGCACGCCAATCAGAACAACCTGCAAGGCGGCGGCGCGTGCTTGTTCCGCCTGGGGAACCCATCCGCGCATAACTCCACCTGACGCGGTCCAAAATCCCCACACCAGAAAGGCGCCCGCGATCGCGCCCCGGTTATTGCCCGCGCCACCCACAATCAGCATCGCCCAGAGCTGAAACGTCAGGATGGGAAGAAAGTCTTCCGGCGCGATAAAGCCTACAAAGTGTGCGTAGAGCGCGCCGCCGAGACCCATCAGCATCGATCCGATCACGAAGCTCTGCAAGCGGAACAGGAAGGCGCGTTTGCCAACCGACGCCGCCGTCTCTTCGTCTTCCCGAATGGCGCGCAACACCCGTCCCCAGGGACTGTCGACCAGCTTCTCGATCGCAACATAGACCAAGCTCAGCAAACCGAGCGCCAGCGCCAGATAGGCCAAGGTCCACGGCAGACCCGTGCCCAGCCAGGCCTGCATTGGTTTCGGGATGAATTGCACTCCGAACGGCCCGCCTGTTAAATGCGTGGCATTGTTGGCGACAGTTTGTATCGCGACGGCTATGCCGAAGGTCGTGATGGCCAGATAGTCGCGCCGCAGACGCAGCACCGTTGCGCCAACCAGAAGTCCGGCCAGGCCCGTCACAAGAGTGGCCGCGATCATCCCGAAGGAAACAGGCCATCCCAAGCCGGCTAAACGATCCTCGGCCTTTGGCGTCGTCAATAACGCGGACGTGTACGCGCCGATAGCCACGAACCCTGCGACGCCAACGTTAAACAGTCCGGTGAAACCCCACTGCAAATTCAGTCCCAGCGCGATGATGGCAAATACGGTGGCAAAGACTAGGAAAAAGCTTGCGTAGGAGACCCATCCGAGCAGGAGCGGCATCAGGCTCGCTCTCCGAAGAGACCGTTCGGTCTCACCAGCAAGATCGCGATCAACACGATAAATGCCGCGGCCGTGCGGTACTCGGCGCCAAGCAGAACTACGGATAAGCTCTCGGCCAGACCAACCAACAAGCCACCCAACACCGCACCCCAGACGGAACCGATGCCTCCCAGAATGACGGCGGCAAACAGCGGCAACAAGAGCTCCGCTCCCATGGTCGGCCGCAACTGCACCGTGATACCGGCGAAGACTCCCGCCACCGCGGCAAGCGCGCCGCCGATCGACCATGTCGCGCGCAAGACTCGTTCCGGATCGATGCCCGTCACCTGAGCAAGCCCTGGATTCAGGGAGGCGGCCCGCATCGACCTGCCCAGGACGCTGTAGCGCAGAAACAGATGCAGTCCCGCGACCATTGCCAGTGTCAGCGCTAAAACCAGGAGCTGATCCGGCGTAAAGCGCAGCCCACCCCCGAAACTACGCGGCAACAAAGGGATGGCGATCTGGAGATTCTGCGAAAAGTATTTGGGCACGCCGCCCTGCCAGAAGAGCAATAGATTGCGTAGCACCAGGGCCGCGCCAAAACTGGCGATCACCAGGGTAATGGAGCCCTGTTTGCGTAAACGCTTAAATAGAACTGTGTCGAGCGCCAGGGCGAGCACCGCCGTTAGTGCGGCTGCCACAACCATGGCGATAACTAGACCCCATCCGAAAGAAAACGGGCCGATCGGCGCGCCGAGCCCCTCCTTCATAGACGTCAGCCCGGCCGCGGCGAAGAGGGCGAAATAAGCGCCCCATGCTAATAGCTCGCCATGACTGAAGTTGGAAAAACGCACGATCGACAGAGTGAGGCTGAGGCCAATGGCCCCGAGCGATATCACCGAACCAATGATGAGCCCGTCCGCGACGACTTGAAACACTATGCCCGTTCCTTGCCGCGTCCGAGATAAAGTTCGGCAATACGGTCGTCGTTGAGCAGATCGGAACAGCGGGCCACGATCCGCTCTTTGCCTTCCACCAGAACAGCGGCACGGTCGGCCAGCGCCAGCGCGGCCTTGACGTTTTGTTCCACCAGCAACACGGTGACGCCGCTGTCACGCACCTCGCGCAATTTGCCGAAAACCTGTTCCAGCATCTTGGGACTTAACCCGGCCGATGGCTCGTCGAGAATGATGAGCTTCGGCCTCGCAATCAGTCCGCGGGCCACTGCCAGCATCTGGCGCTGCCCGCCAGAGAGCCGCCCGGCGAGATCCGCGCGTTGCCGATGAAGATCCGGGAACATCGCATAGACCGGGTCCAGACGTTCACGCCGATCGGCCTTCACGATCGCCGCCGCGAGTTCCAGATTCTCAGCGACGCTCAGATTGACAAAAACATTTTCGGTCTGTGGTACGAAGGCCAGTCCTTCGAAGACCATGCGGTGCGCGGGTTTCTTTGTGATGTCTCTTCCGAACAGCAGATTGCGTCCCTTGCTGATGGGAACCATGCCAGCCACGGCTTTGACCAACGTCGATTTGCCCGCGCCATTGGGTCCGACGATGGCGACGATCTCGCCAGCCTGCACGGTCAACGACGCTCCGCGAACAATGGATAGCCCAGGCTCGTAACCCGCCTCCAGTGCATCGATAAAAAGCGCGGGCGAAAGCGCGGGCGTCACGCGGCGTTTCCCAGATACGCCTCAATCACACGTGGATCGTTTAAAACGGCTTCGGCATCACCCGATGTCAGAAGCCGGCCCTGCGCCATCACCATAACCGGATTGCATAACGAAGCCACCAGATCCATATTGTGTTCGATGATCAGGAACGTGGTTCCCGCGGAATTGAGAGCGGTCACCTTGTCGACAATCCGATCGAGCAGTACCGGATTCACGCCCGCTCCGGGCTCGTCCAGCAGCACCAGCTTCGGATTTGAAACCATCACCCGCGCCAGTTCCAGCAGCTTGCGCTGGCCGCCCGACAAAATGCGCGCCGGCTTTTGCTCCAGGTCCGACAGTCCCACAAAACTCAACCAGTGCCTGGCCGCTTCCCTAGTCTGGCGCTCCTGCTGGCTGACCAGGTCCGGCCGCACCCAGTTCATCCAAAAACGCTCGCCGGATTGGTCAGTCGCGGCCACCATCACGTTGTCCAACACCGACATCTCCGGAAAGGGGCGCGGGATCTGAAACGTGCGCGCCAGTCCGGCTGCAAATATATCGCAGCAGGCGAGTCCGCAGATAGACCGGCCGTCGAGCAGAACCTGTCCAGAGCTCGGTTTCAGAAAGCCGGCCAGGCAATTGAACAGCGTCGTTTTGCCGGCCCCATTGGGACCGATCAGCCCGCCGATCGATCCCGATTTCAACGCGAACGAAACCTGATTCACCGCCTGATGACCACCGAAATTCTTCGTGATGTTATCCACTACCAGAAGGTCATCGCGATTCATCCACAATCGCCTCCGCTTCGATTTCCACCAGATAACTGTCGCCAATCAACGCCGCCACCTGCAGCATTGTGTTGGCGGGACGGATCTCTCCGAAGTAGCTGCCATGCACTTTACTCACAGCCTGCCAGTCGCCCACGTTTGTCAAATAAATTCTGGTGCGCACCACGTCTTCCAGGCGTCCACCCAACGCCCTGATGCTGGCGGCGATCTTATCGAGAATGTAAGTGGTCTGCACGGCTGCATCGTCTTTGCCAATCAAGCGTCCGCTGCCATGAGTGGCCGTCGTCCCCGAAACCAAAATGCGATCCCCGGTGCGAATCGCACGTGAGTACCCGGCTAGCGGCTCCCAGCGGCTCCCGCTGTCGATCCTGAAACGGCCGGTGTATCCTTCGACAGGCTCCCGCTCCCACAGAGGCGCGACAGATTTTAAATGATGGCTCAAGTCTCCCGACGCAGTCAAAAATGGTGGCCGTCGATACTCGTCCCCACAGTCGCCCGGTAGACGCCGAGTACCGGCAAACGCCTCGGATAGAGTTGCGTTGTCTTCCTGATCGAGAGCAAATTCAAAGAGCTTCAGGTTGTCTGCCCTATGTTCCGACTCGCCCAGGCGCGCGCCGACAATAATCGCGGCCACCGCCTTTTGTTCCAGAACCCAGCGAGCTGCTACGTTCGATAATGAGACCCCGTGTTTACGCGCTATCGCTTGGGCGGCGTGCAACACATTCTGTAAAGCGTCCCATCCACCAACCGCCTGAATGAAACGCCGGTACTTCATCTTGCTCCAATCGTTCACCTCAGCGGGTTCGTTCGCGCCCACCCAACGCTCACTCAGAAATCCGCCGCCCAGCGTGCCGTACGCCAGCAGCCGCACTCCCCGTTCGATGCACAAGTCAGACATCGCTTCCGTAGCGCGCCGGTCGAGCAACGAAATACAAACCTGATTAGTGGCAATCGGGATGCCTTCATTCAGCAACAACCGCAAGTGAGCGGTATCGAAATTTGTCAGACCAAGATGCGCAATCAATCCTTCCTCGCGTAGCCGGGCCACTTCCGCCATCGCGTCGATGTAGCGAGGATCGTCGAATGTCCACCAATGGAACTGCATCAGGTCGATACAGGAAGTTTGCAGACGATCCAAGGCCCTCTGAACACCCTCCCGAACTGTCGCCGCGGTCATCGGACCTGGCGCAGGACACCATTTTGTGAATGCCCGCACCGGCGGATGTTCCGCGGACGCCAACAGCGTTCCGGTGATCACTTCCGCCGATCCGTAATGATCCGCCATATCGAAAGTGTCGAAGCCCGCTCGCACGTATTCGGCCATCGCCGCGGCTCCCTGGACCGGATCGAGAGTTACGCCGCCACGCTCCATGTCGGCCACCTGCCACAGTCCGGTAACGATGCGCGAGATTTCAAGCCCTGCGGCGAGCATTGTGCGCTCTGGGCGCGCCACTTTTTGTTCAATAGTCATTTGGGTAATCGTGCCTGGATCGCCTCGACATCTTCGGTAGATATTTGTCCCACTGTGATCACTCCGCCGTTCGAGATCTTCCACGTGCGAAAGGGACCCGCAATATCGCCGTACTTATCGAACTGCACGGGACCAATCACGCCCACATATCGCAAGGGCTTCTTTTCGCGGATCAGTTGCATGGCCCGCGCAAAACCCTGTGGACCGGCATAGACAACTTCTCCACCAGGAGACGTGACTTTGCGAATAGCATCGCGAATGGCCGCCGCTTCAAACTTGCCTGTTTGCGCAATCGCCAATCCCAGAATAGCCCCCGCATCAAAGGCGCGGTCCGCTGCCGGCGAGTCGGCGTCAAGACCGCCACTCATGGCTGGGTAGGCTTTGGCAAAGTACTCGGTCGACGGCGTTCTGGAAGTGCCGGATGACGTCCCATAAGCATTATTCAGAAACTGCCTCCCAACACCCTTAATGAAGTCAGCCGTGTTCATGCCATCGTTCAACAGGAAGCGCTGCGGGCCGCCTTGTTGAATCCAGGTGCGGACAATGGTGGTGCCGTCACCCGGATAACCAATAAAGTAAAGAGCCGGTGGGTCGCTCTTCAACGCGTTGGTGACTTCGGCATTATAAGACGATTGCTCGGGATTGTATGGAGTGACCCCGCTGATTTTTCCGCCCAGCGCCTGATAAGCTCGCCGGAATTCGGCCATCATGTTGACCCCATAATCGTTGTTTACATAAATGATAGTTACCGCTTTCATCCCACGATCCAGCGCGTACTTGGCGGCGGCCGTCCCCTGCAGCGAATCGGCCGTAATGGTACGGAAAAACCAGCCTTTGGTCTTTCCTTCAACCGCCAATTTGGTTAATAACGGTGTCGAAGATGCCGGTGAGATCTGCACCACGCCGGCCGGCGCTGTCACCGCCGTCACCATTGGTATCGATACTGAACTGATGGTGCTCCCAATAATGGCGGGCACTTTCTTGAGATCCACCAACTGGCGCGCCTGATCCACTCCAACTGAGCTTTGACTCTGATCGTCACGGAGGTCCAACGCCAGCTTGCATCCGGCAATCCCCTTCGCCCCAGCCGCTTTGTTCAGTTCCCCGAAAGCGAGCTCAACGGCTTTGCTGGCAGCCTGGCCGTAGCGTCCAGCCGCTCCCGTGAGCGAAACCACCATCCCCACGGTATGCGTGCACGATGGCGACTGAGCATGAGCCGCAATCGCAACGATGGCTGTACAGAGAATCAAAGATCGCATAGAGAACTGATGGAGCAATCACTGATTGTTGCATCCCGATTCTTCCCAGTGTGAGGGATCGGTACAATGCTTCCGAATGCCGAAGAACCCGCCGCCGCCCGATGAGCCCGCAACCCCAACCGGCGAAATCGTTTGAAGGATGTCCGGACCGTCAACGAGCATCTCAAAAACATCTATGACGAAGGGGAGATTGAAGCGCAGGCAACTATCCGGAAATTCCGGATAGTTCGCCGGGAAGGCTCGCGCGAAGTAGAACGTGAGATCGAGCACTACAGCCTCGATGCCATCCTGGCCGTGGGTTATCGCGTTCGGTCGCAGCGCGGGACACAATTCCGCCGCTGGGCAACAGAGCGACTGAGCGAGTTTCTGGTGAAGGGATTCAGCATGGACGACCAGCGGCTAAAGAACCCGCCGGTCGAAGGCTCCGGCGTTCCCGATTATTTCGACGAACTCCTGGAGCGTATCCGCGACATACGCGCCAGCGAGAGACGCATGTACTTGCGCGTGCGCGAAATCTTCACCCTGGCCGGCGACTACGAACCCGGACGAAGGGAGACGACGGAGTTTTTCCAGGTCATTCAGAATAGACTGCACTTCGCCGCGACCGGCAAGACAGCGCCAAAAGTGGTCGCCAGCCGCGCTGACCGCTCCAAACCCAATATGGGTTTGACCGCGTGGAAAGGGGAGGTGGTGCGCAAAGCGGACGTTACTGTGGCCAAGAATTATCTGAGCCAGGAAGAAATCATGGAGCTAAACCGCATCGTGACGATGTGGCTGGATTTTGCGGAGGATCAGGCGAGACGCCGCAAGCAGGTGTTCTTGAAAGACTCGG
>JBEKUT010000195.1:0-15160 GCA_049514735.1 Bryobacteraceae bacterium | reverse complement strand
CGTCAAGGTGGCTCAGGTTGTGCTCCGTCTGGCGGCGAGTGACAGCCTTCCGGCGCACCTGTTGATCGGCAGCGACGCGGTTCGCTTCGCCGGCGAAGCCGAGAAGACGCGGGAAGCTGAGGCCGCACAGTGGCGGCAGATGAGTTTGTCGACAGATTTCGACTCTTCCACGGTTTTGCCGGACATGCGATTCTGACGTTACGGCCTGGGCGCGCATGGTAGAGATGAGCGAACGCCGGGCTGGAATGACACTCGATCATGGCATTGCGCAATCAGGTGAAAGAGCAGGGTACGCTGAAGGAAGACGCCGGGAGACTCGTCCTCACGCAGGACTATTTATTCTCCTCGCCGTCGCACGCGGCCACGTTCATGCTGGCGCGGGCCGCCAATGGGCGGACGGAATGGAAGATGAAGGATGGGCGTTCCCTGAAGCAGCTGCAGGACGCTGCGCTAGAACGTGAAGCAGTATCCGCGACTTCGTAAGGTTGCTGTTGCCGGGAGGCACTCGGTCGCAAACCAAATTGGTGCTTCGGTGATCCATAGGTTAACTGGGGCAGTAGAACATGCGCTGGTGGTCATGTTCTTGAATATTCTAGTAAGGCGCCGAAGATGGACATTTCTTCGTCTTCGGTCAACGGCGACTGCGAGGAGTATGAATTATATGCGTCGCTGCCCAAGTTAACCCCCGGACCGTTTTTTTTACATCTTCACCTGCGGGGGGCACTCGGCTGCAGAGTGGAAACTCCCTACCCTTGGGTTAACGTCTGAGCAACATTGGGTGGCAGCGATTCAAAAAGCATGCTCCAAATTCAGCCTGCGACGATCCGCGGGTTAATATAGACAGTCTATAGGACGGGTTTGCGAAAAACGTCAGAATATGGGCGTTTCTCGCTTTCCTGCGAACCTTCCTGGAGAAAAACATGCATTTCTGCACGCCAGTCGCTGTTAACCCATGGATCGTTTTTCACATCGTTACCTGCGGAGGCACTCGGTTCCGAGATGGAAACTCTCCGATCCTCCGGTTAAAACACGATGTCGGAAATAGGCGCAAAAAAAGCAATTCGGCCGTTATCGTTGTGATCCTTTCCTGGGGATTGACAATCGAACAGGCAGATGCTGCGAGTCCATTGAGCTCTTGTATCGGCCAATGCTTCGATAAGAAAGCCTTGCTTATGATCACCACGCCAAACCGTTGTTCAGCAAAACTGGCACTGAAGGCGAGCGCCGAAGCTCCCCGTCGAGATCGACCCGCGCAGGTCACGTGTGAACTAGAGGCTGGAGACGTTACGCTGAGACTGCCTCTCGTCAATCCTTCGCGAGGGCTAGCTCCGATGCATCTCGCCGGATAGCACCAGGACCCGGCCTTCTGCCACCGGCGTGCGCGCCAGAAGTGTTCGTGCGACCTTGGCTGCGGCGATTGCCTGGTAGTTGGCCGGAATGAGTGGGGCGAAGATTTTCATGAATCCTGCGGATACCTTCTCAAGCGGACGCTCCGGCTGGCCGAGCGATGCGCGGTCTCCGACAAGCAAAGATGGCCTTGCGAAGACGAGGCCCTCGAACGGGAGCTGCGCCAAGGCTTCCTCCAGTTCGCCTTTCACCCGGTTATCGAACACGCGCGACTTTGCATTCGCGCCCATCGCGGTGACCACTATGCTTTATCAGCGTTGTGCAGCAAATGGGCACTGTCGGGACGGCTCTCAAATTCAGCATGTCGCGATCCATGGGTTAACGGTGCGCCGCAAAGGCGCAGATCGCCAATGGGCATCGTGATCTTTTACGATCGAGTCAGCAAAATGGCTCCTAACCAAGTACACTCAGTACTCGCGCACGTGCTGGTCCACGAGGTGACTGTTAGCGCCGGTCTAGAACAGCCGCATTTCCGCCGGTTTTGACGCTGTCGGAGGCGCCGGGCTCCACGGTAAGGACACACACATGCAACTCCGCAGCGGTCGCGCGGCTTTAACTAACCGTGTTCAGCGGGCCGTCAGTGTCAATCGGTAGGCAACCCTCCTGCGCCGTCAGCGTGAGCAGGATTAATGGAACCCCGAATGTGCTTGGTGTCCGGCCGGGCCGATTCGATCACCAGGTTGAGTCTACCGGCCCGGTTGACGTTGCCCGCATCGCAGTACGCCTGATCAGGCGGGATGAGCTGGGCCTTGTGGAAGTCGCACCGACGGTAAACGCGCTGGATGTCGCGGTCCTGCATCA
Source organism: Bryobacteraceae bacterium (assembly GCA_049514735.1). Taxonomy (GTDB): domain Bacteria; phylum Acidobacteriota; class Terriglobia; order Bryobacterales; family Bryobacteraceae; genus JAICMB01. Next base: position 12,952 of record JBEKUT010000195.1, on the reverse strand, counting down.
AGAACACCGCGCACGTCCGAAAGCCCGTCCGCGAGAACTCGACCAGTTGGCGCAAGCACGATGGTAGCGCCGGGACCCAAGCGACGCCAAGCTGAATTTAGAATCTTGTGTAGAATGTATACCGCGTCCCCGCCAATGGGGTCACTTTTCCCGACTACAAAACCGGCAGAAGCGCTGCTGTTTTATTCCGGCGCTGACAAGGTGACTCATATCCTACAGGGATTCCCCCGGCACCCCGAGAGCGGCGTAATGAAGGCTCATTGGGATTCCCAGGACTTCGCACAAATGACCTGGAAGCCGCTTCACTTCACTGAGGAAGACGTCGACCTAATTCAACGCGGTTTGGACACGCGGAAAGCCGATCTTGCAAGCGCGACCCTGGTGGCCAGCAATCGCGTGCAGTAAGCTTGTTTGAGACAATTGGCCGGACCCTATGGACCTAGACCGCTGGCGCCATATCGAGGAGCTATACAACTCGGCGGTTGAGCGATCACCGGCTGACCGCGAGGCACTGCTAGCCCAGGCCGATCCGGACATCCGCCGAGAGGTGGAGGTTTTGCTTGCGCAACCAAACCAAGCGGCAGCGCCTTGCTTGACCAATCCGCCGCAGATCTGCTGAGCGAAACGACCCTCACCCAGTTACCTTCCGGCACATGGTTGGGGCAATACCAGATCGAGTCGCTGCTGGGCCGGGGTGGTTCGTCGTCCAGCGCGTCCAGTGAAGACGGCCGCTTCCCGCCGGGGACGTTACTCGGTAAACGCTACCGGATCGTCGCGATCATCGGGCGCGGCGGCATGGGCGAGGTCTACCGCGCCTCCGATCTCAAGCTCAATCAGCCGGTGGCGCTGAAGTTCCTGCCCGAGGCGGTCGCGGCGAAGCCTGGCCTGATGCAGCGTTTCCACGGAGAAGTCCGCATTGCGCGGCAAGTGTCGCATCCCAACGTGTGCCGCGTGTACGACATCGGGGAAGCGGAAGGCTCCACGTTCATCTCCATGGAATACGTCGATGGCGAGGACCTGGGCAGTCTGCTGCGCCGCATCGGGCGCCTGCCCCGCGACAAAGGCGTCGAGATCGCACGCAAGCTGTGCGCGGGACTCGCGGCGGCGCATGCCAAAGGCGTGCTCCATCGCGATCGAAGCGCTTTCCTCCAGGCGCGGCAACGCGCGCCGTTACTTCCTCCGCCATCCGCCAGAATGAAGATCTCGCGGGCGGTCGGGTATCGTTGGCATCCCTCCTTTAACCACCACTGAGCGATGGCGTCGACGGCAAAGGCCGGTGTGTCGTGGCTGGTGTCCACGAATACAGCGCCCGGTTGGCCTGCGTGTCATATATGCAGTAGGGGATCGCCATTCCTTCGGCCTCCGAACCGAAATCATGATCCTTGACCAGGATGGGTTCGCGATCCCATTTGACGCCGGCGGACCTATCGGGAGATCGTCAGCATGCTCGCGGAAAAATGCGACCTTCAGGTTTCGATCAGCACCCTCCACGATTACGTCCGAGCGAAATCAAAGGAAGCAAGGAAGGCGGCGAAGCCTCTGCGAACCTCAGTGCCCAGTGCCGACCTCCACAATCCAGAGTCTACAGCGCCTCGCCGGAGTGCGCCCCAGTTGAACCAGGGTTATCCAACAGCGGAGGAGGTTCAGCGAAGAATCGCCGCGCTGAAGCAGCGCCCGGTTCTGCCTGCAACGAATCCTGATGGATTTGAATACAATCCTGATGAACCGCTCCGCCTACTGAAGCCAGGAAAGCAGGTTTCAAAATAACACCTCAAATTCTGTGGCCTTCGGTGTCGCGCATGGCCAGTCCAAGAATGATTGGCCCTTAGTTTTCGCGACAGTAACCATTTTTTGACCACTAAAACGGATTAGCCGCTACGATGCCTCGCTCCCAGCGAACATCACCTCCTGCCAAAACCAACCCTAAGACACCTGGCCCTGTACAGTCCCTAGAACTACTCCATAGAAAATTCTTTAAACACCACTAACATGTGGGTCTTGATCGCAAGGCGCTTTCCTCCGTAGTATACTTCAAAGCCTATTATTCCGATGGAGAATGGGGTCTAGGAGAAATTATGTACCGCACATTGTTTTGGGGAAGTCTGTTCGTCGCCACACAAGTCGTTTACGCACAGGTAGATACCGGAGCCATTAGTGGCGTTGTCAAAGACTCGAGTGGCGCCGTTCTAGTGGCGGCCAAGGTGAAGATCACGCAAACCGATACGCACATTTCGTCCGCGCTGCTGACAAACGGCGACGGATTCTATTCGGCACCCGCCTTACACATAGGGGAGTATGAGATAGCGGTTTCCGCCGCAGGTTTTGGCACTGAGACCAGGAAAGACATCGAGGTCCGAGTCCAGGACCGGCTGAATATCGATTTCACGCTTTCGCCGGGCGAGACCAGCAGCAGCGTAACAGTCGAGGCTGGTGCACCGGTCCTGCAGACGGAAGAAACGTCGATAGGACAAGTTGTTTCGGAAGAAACCATGGAGAACCTGCCGCTGAACGGCCGGAACTACATTCAGCTCGCGACTCTGACGGCGGGGACATCGCCCTCGCAGCGGGGCGCGGAACGCAATACTTTCATTGCCAACGGCGCGCGGGAACTTCAGAACACTTACCTCCTGGATGGCATCGACAATAAGAACAAGATTGTCGGGTTCGACAGCTCCGCCGCTCAGGCGATTGAGCCGGTTTTGGACGGCGTGCAGGAATTCAAGGTCCAAACCAGCACGTTCTCCGCCGAGTTTGGGCAGTCGGCCGGCGCCGTCGTCAACGTCACCATGAGGTCGGGTACGAATGAGTATCACGGCAGCGCGTGGGACTACAACCGCAATTCTTTCTTCGATGCCAAGCCATACTTTCAGGTGCTGGGGCAGAAGCCGGATTACAATCAGAACCAATTTGGGGCGACTTTCGGCGCTCCGATCATCAAGAACAAGACATTCTTTTTCGGGAGCTGGCAAAGCCTGAGGTCAGTCATTGAGGCGCCGCAGCTAGCGACGGTGCCCACGCTAAAGCAGCGGGCGGGAATCTTCAGCACCGCCGTCTACGATCCGAACACCACCGTGCCCAATCCGAAAGGAACCGGGTATGTCCGCACGCCCTTCGCGAACAACACCATTCCGGCGAGCGAATGGGACGCGGTCTCCACCAAGCTCCTGAGCCTATATCCACTTCCCAACCTAACTGGAGCCGCCAACTTCTTCTCGGATCAGAAGGAGCGCCTCTCGAACAATCAATACAACTTCCGCGTGGATCACCGCTTCAGCGAAAAGGATACATTCTTCGCGCGGTACTCGAGAACGGAGGGAGAAAATATTCTACCGGCTCCCTTGCCCCCGCCCACCAGCCTGCCCAGCGATGTCTTCCCCGATGCCCGTTCCATTGCGGCCAGCGAGACTCATATCTTCCGCAGCGATCTGATCAACGAATTACGTTATGGGTACATGGAGACCCGCGAGATCCAGCAGGTTCCCGGCACGAACCAGGACGCGGCATACGGTATTCAGGGCGCGCCGAATTATCCGGAAGTTCACGGCCTTCCCACTTTTGGCATCACGGGCCTGAACACGCTCGGCACTACCGGACCCGGAGCGTTGCCTTTGGGCGCCACGGGATCGGGCAATCTACCGCTGAACAAGCAAGGGAAGAACGAGCAGTTCCTGGATAATGTTTCGTGGATCAAGGGCCGCCACACGATCAAAGTCGGAGTGGATTACGAGCAGGTCACATTGTACGGATACGTGACGCTTTCCGCGCGTCCCAACTTCGACTTTACGGGCGTTTATACGCAGAATCCGCAGGGTCGGGCGGGCACCGGCTCGTCGTTCGCGGACTTCCTGCTGGGCTGGGCGAACGACTATACGGTTTCGACGCGTCCCAGAAATTGGAGCCGCCAGCACACCTTTGAGTCGTACATTCAAGACGACTGGAAGGTGAGCTCGAAGCTGACGCTGAACCTGGGTTTGCGGTACGAACTGGCGATGCCGTGGTACGAGCTCAACAACAACTATTCCGATTTCATCCTGCAGCCCGGTCCGGCTTATGGCCAGTTGATTACGGCTCCCAACGCCAGCCAGTATGGACTCCGCAACTCGTTCGCGACGCCGGATACCAAGAACTTCGCGCCGCGCGCGGGGCTGGCATACCAATTAACTTCGAAGACGGTGATCCGCAGCGGATTCGGCCTCTTCTATGGAAGAACCGACGAGAACCTCGGCATCTCCTCGCGTCCAACCAACAACCCGCCCTATTTTCTGCGTTCCATCAACACGGGCGATCAGATTCATCAATTGATCACGTTGTCGGGAGGCATTCCGGCGAATATCCTAAATCCCAATAACATTGTGAATGCAAACGTCAACTCCTGGCCGATTCATATGCCTTTGCCTTACACCTACGAATGGAACCTGAACATTCAACGGGAACTGGGCGGCGGCTTCACCGGACAAGCCGGTTACGTAGGATCCAGTTCGCACGACCTTTACGTGGATCCGAATTTCAACCAACCGCAGCCGGGGCCGGGCGCGCTGGGACCACGGCGGCCTTTCCCGCAGTACAGCTCCATTCTCGCCTTTCTTCCCTTGGACCGGTCGAATTACAATTCCTTGATCGTCCAGGTCGAGCGGCGCTTCCGCAGCGGATTTAGCTTCCTGGGCGCTTATACGTGGAGCCACTCGCTCGACTACGGCGGACAAGTCTCCGACAGTTTAGACTACGGTCCCCAGAATCCGTTCAACTGGACCAACAATTACGGCAACTCGAACTTCGATGTCCGGCAGCGTCTTTCGGCCAGCTATATTTACGAGCTTCCCTTTGGACGCAATAAGGCGCTGTTCAGCCAGCCGGGAGTGGGACGTCTGGTCTTAGGCGGATGGCAGTTATCCGGCGTAGTGGCAGTCCAAGGCGGATTGCCGATCACACCCATACTGAGTTTCGATCCAACAAACACCGGAACCACCGCGCGGCCAAACGTCGTGGGCACGCCTCTTTATCCGTCGAACCAAGGCCCCACCGACTGGTTCAATAGCGCGGCCTTCGCGGCTCCTTCCGCGTATACGTACGGCAACGCGGGGCGCAACATCATACTTGGACCCGGTCTCCACAACAGCGACATCGGCCTGCAGAGGACCGCGACCATCAAGGAAAGATATCAAATACAGTTCACAGCGCAAGCATTCAATATGTTCAACACGCCGCAATTCGGCCTGCCCAAGAATACGGTTGGCATCGCGACAACCGGAGTGATCACCACCGTATCGACACCCGAGCGGCAGTTTCAATTTGCTTTGCACCTGGTTTTCTAACTGACATGAATAAAACCTCCAGACGTAATCTAATCAAAGGGGCCGGTGCGCTGGCAGGGCTGGCAGCGGGCCTCCCTGCCAGGAGCGACGGTGCGCCGCAACCGGCTTCAGCCGGAGGATCGCATTGGGAGCGTCCGCCCAAACAGACCGGCAACAATCTGAATGTCATCCTTCTGGTATCCGACACTTTCCGCGCCGACAATCTTGCCGCTTACGGCAGTAAATGGGTGGATTGTCCGAACCTGAACCGGTTTGCGGAACAAGCGGTGGTGTTCGAAGACGCGTATCCGGAGGGAATGCCGACGGTGCCAATCCGGCGGCAACTCTACACCGGCCGCCGCATTGTCCCCACTTACTACTATGCGCAGCCCGAGCCAGTACAGCTTCCGGGTTGGCATCCTCTTTACAACGAGGATGTCACTCTCAGCGAAGTTCTAACTGAGGCGGGATATCTAACCGCGCTAATCGGCGACTTACCCCACTTACAAAGACCCGGCCGCAATTTCCATAAAGGCTATGGCCATTTCGATTGGGTGCGCGGGCAGGAAATAGATTTCTACGGACAAGCCCCACGCCAACAGCCGGACTTTCTGGATCTCTATCCGGCGGAGTATCTGAATCAGCCGGAGTTGAACGTGCAGTTCGGCAAAGGCCAGGATTTTCGCGCCTTTCTGAACCAGTACACAGCCAATCGGAAGCGCTGGCTGCAGGATGGCGATTCGCTCGTTGAGCAGACCTCGCGCAAGGCTATCGCATGGCTCAGAGAGAATCACCAACAGGGTCCGTTCTTCCTGCATGTGGAGGCTTTCGATCCGCATGAGCCTTGGGATCCGCCGCGCGAGTTTCTGGAAAAGTATCTGAAACAACCGGGGCCGCATGCCTGGCCGGAGCCGCCGTATGGCAGCGCTCATGTTCCGCCGGAGGGACTTGAGCGGCTGCGGGCGAACTATGCCGGCGAAGCCTCGAATGTCGATCATTGGTTCGGCAAAATCTTAAACACGGCCGGCGAGTTGGGCCTGCTGGATAACTCCGTGGTAATCTTCATGTCCGACCACGGCGCGCTGCTGGGTGAACAGAATCAGTTCGTGAAAGGGCCGGAGAGATTGCGCAAGCAGGTTACGCATGTCCCCTTGCTCGTTCGCGTGCCGGGAAATCAGTTCGCGGGCAAACGCGTGCCGGGCTTTGTGCAGATACCGGATATCGCGCCGACGATTCTCTCGCGGCTAAACCTGAAAGCGCCGTCCCGGGTTACCGGTCAGGACCTTTGGCCATATGTTACCGGCGATAGCAAGAACACGCGCGATCATGTTGTGCAGGCGTTCGGCTGGATCGCGGCGGTGCGTACTCCGGAATGGAATTACTCCGCCGTTTGGAATCGCGAAAGGTATGTGGGCGATTACAAGCCGCAGCTTTACGACCGCGGAAAAGATCCCGATGAACTGAAGACAGTGGCGGACCAGAACCCTGCCGTTGTCAAAGAACTGCACTCTAAGTTGGAAGAATACATTGCCTCCGGTTGGGCAATTACCGGCGGCAGCTTCAACGAAAAGGCGGGATAACAAGTCGATGCGGAGACTAATTAGCCGGGCTGGTACGATCGTGTCCTTGGCCCTGCTGGCCTCAGTGGGCTTGCAGGCGCAGGTCAGTTTGCGAATTCTTTTGGGTGTTGGGGATAAAGGTCCCGTCCGTTGGGACGGGACCATCGCGGCGCGGGGCGCCACCATCACTTCCCTCGAGCCATGGCGTTTCGAAGGAGCCGACGCCATTGTCGGCTCCACCTGGCACCTGAGCACTCACCCGGTCCGCTTGTTCGGAGGCGGAACGCAAATCTCCTCCCAAGGCGTTAGCAACGTGGTGGCTAACGGGATTATCGTGAATCTATCGCCGCCGGAGAGCGGCGCCGCATTGAAATTGACAACCGCACAGGGCGACTTCAACGTTCCTCTCGACGGTGTGACATACGGCAAACCCCTAGCCGAGTTAAACGGCCGAGTGTTAATTGACCGTATTCCCGCCAGTCTCCAACTTACTAAGACAACTGAGGAGGAGGACTACCCGTCGGCCGCAGTGGGACAGAATGGCGACGTCTGGATTGCGTATGTGGAGTTCCACCACAACCCCGAGCACAACAAATTGCGGGCCGCGCTCGACACCGCTCCGAAGGACTTCGCGCGTTGGAAGAGCCCGACGGGAGGGGATCGGATTTTCGCCCGGAAATACAGCAACGGAGCGTGGGATAAACCAATCGCGATCACTCCCGCTGGAGGCGACCTTTATCGCTCGGCGATCGCCGTGGACGGGCAGGGCCGCCCGTGGGTCTTCTGGTCGCAAAATGTGCGTCCTTTGGGCGGTCAGGCGAATTTCGAAATCTTCTGCCGCGCGATAGTAAACAATGTTCCGGGCGCGAAAGTGCAGATCTCTAACGACCCGGGCTCCGATATCGATCCCGTTGCCGCGACGGATTCGGATGGCAAGGTATGGGTTGCGTGGCAGGGCTGGCGGAACGGGCGCGCCTCGATATTCGCCGCCTCGCAAAACGGCGCCGCATTCGCCGCTCCTACGTCCGTTTCGCATTCGGACGGCAACGAATGGAACCCCGCCATCGCCGCCGATTCGAGTGGCCGCGTGACAGTGGCATGGGATTCATATCGCAACCAGAACTATGACGTCTATTTCCGTACCTCAACGTTCGGCAAATGGGGCGTCGAGACGGCTGCCGCGGCCAGCGCGCGTTATGAGGCCTATCCTTCCGTCGCGTACGATCGCGCCGGTCGCTTATGGGTCGCATACGAGGAAGGCGGCAAAGGATGGGGCAAAGATTTTGGGGCCTATACGACCTCCGGCGTGGCTGTCTATCAGGGCCGCGTGATTCGCCTGCGGGGCTTTGAACCCGACGGCCGCGTTGTCGAACCCGATGACGATCTGGGCGCGGAGTTGCCTGGCACGCCGGGTACGCAAATTGAAAAGTTAGGCGCACAGAATGACTCACAGAAGCTCGACCCCGATCCCAGCAACGCCCAGACCCGCGAGGCGGACCGGCCCGCGCGCAACCAGCAGAACGCACGCAACACTCTGCCGCGCCTTACTGTCGACGCATCGGGCCGCATCTGGCTCGCGTTCCGCAGCGCGCACCCCATCTGGTGGAGCGCTTTAGGTACGGTCTGGACCGAGTACTTAGTTTCCTTCGATGGTAAAACGTGGAGCAAACCGATTTATCTCAATCACACTGACAACCTGCTCGATAATCGTCCCGCTCTGGTTTCTACCGCGCCCGGCAAGTTACTCGTCGTAGGATCTTCCGACAACCGCCGCCAGTTTTATTTGGGCGAGAATATCAGCTCGCCGTTGGGCATCGTGGCGACAAATACCACAGATCCATATAACAACGATCTGTACGCCAATCGGATCGATTTGAGTCCCGCATCGCAACCGCTGGCCTTGACGCAAGCCAGGGCCGTGGAGACCGCCGGCCCGGAAGTCTCCGATAAGACAGACCTGCGGCTCGTCGGCGTCTTGCGGAATTACAAGTTCAACTCCCAGCCGGAACTCAAAATCGTGCGTGGTGAGTTTCACCGTCATAGCGAGATCTCCATGGACGGAGGTAACGACGGAACCATTCTCGATCAATACCGCTACGTACTGGATGCCGGCGCGCTCGATTGGGTGGGCTGTTGCGATCACGATAACGGCGCCGGCCGCGAATACACTTGGTGGATCAGCCAGAAGCTCACCGACATCTTCTATTCGCCCGGCAAATTCGTGCCTATGTTCAGTTACGAACGTAGCGTGAACTATCCCGAAGGGCACCGCAACGTGATCTTCGCGGAGCGTGGAGTGCGTACGCTGCCGCGGATGCCCATCACCAAGGAAGATTATGCCGGACACGCTTCCGACACCTTGAACCTCTACGCTTATCTGAAGTATTTCCACGGCGTCGCGGCCGCGCACACCAGCGCGACCGGCATGGGCACCGATTGGCGCGACAACGATCCGGTGGTCGAGCCGGTGGTCGAGATATATCAAGGCGATCGCCAGAACTACGAGATCCCGGATGGTCCCCGTTCGAATTCGGAAAAGGATTCGATCGGCAACTGGCGGCCCAAGGGGTTCGTCAACGTGGCTCTTCAAAAGGGATATAAGCTGGGCTTCCAGGCCAGTTCCGATCATGTCTCGACGCATATGAGTTACTGCAATCTGCTGGCGAAAGATCTCACCCGTGAGTCGGTATTGGAGGCTTTCGAGAAACGTCATGTCTATGGTTCGACGGACAACATTCTGGCCGATGTGCGTAGCGGTCCGTATCTTATGGGCGACGCTTTTTCGAGCGCCGAAGCGCCTAATATTCACGTGAAGTTACAGGGAACGTCTAAGTTCGCCAAGGTGGTTGTGGTTAAAGACAACCAGTATGTCTATTCCGCAAATCCGGATTCCGATAAAGTCGATTTTTCGTGGCGGGATAACTCGCCGAGCAAGGGGAAGACAAGTTATTACTACGTGCGCGGCGAGCAGGATAACGGCGAAATCGTGTGGGCCTCACCGATGTGGATCACTTACACGGGTAAATAGCTAAACTACGAATGTCAAAGCGACAGTTAATCCTGTTATTACTGGGCGTCTGCGTTCCGGCACAGGCCGACGTGGGTGTCCGCGTGCTGCTGGGCGTGAGGGACGTGCAAGGGTCCAGTTGGGACGGCTCGGCGGCCATCGATCGCGGACGAATCACTAAGGTGGATCCTTGGCGATTCGGCAAGAACGATGAGATTGCCAGCGACGGATCGTGGAAGATTGTGACCGCGCCAGTGCTGTCCTTTCTGCATCTGGTGGAGCGCCAGACGGCGCCGCTCGGTACGAACGGCGTGATTCTCTGGTTAACCGGCGAGGATGCCAACAGCGAAATTCGAGTGAACACGCCGCGCGGTCCGTTTACGTTCAAGCTGGCGGACATTCCCTACGGGAAGTTCCACTATGCGCTGGAGGGCAACGCGATGGTGGATCGCATTCCGCCATCGTCGCGCTTGACCGATTCACCCGATGAACAGGATTATCCCGCGGCTGTCTCGTCTCCCAACGGAGACATCTGGGTTGCTTATGTCGAATTCAAGCATCGTCCGGATCACGACAAGCTACGCGCGCCTTTCAAGGAACCGCCCAAGGATCTGTCGCCGCTGATCGCCAAGGCGGAAGGCGATCAGATTCTGGTGAAGCATTTTTCGGGGAACCAGTGGAGTGCGCCGATCGCGATCACGCCGCCCGGTGGAGATCTCTATCGCCCCGCCATCGCCCTGGATAGTTCGGGCCGGACGTGGGTGTTCTGGTCCGCCAATGAAGGCGGGAACTTCGACTTGTGGGCGAGGCCGATCGCAAACGGCGCGCCAGGCGCGGTGGTACGCATCACGAACGCTCCCGGATCGGATGTGTTCCCCGCGGCAACCGCGGATTCGAAGGGCCGCGTGTGGGTAGCCTGGCAGGGCTGGCGCAACGGCAAAGCCATCATTTTCGCGTCCACCCAGAATGGCGACAAATTCTCCGAGCCCGCTCCGGTTTCCAACTCTCGCGCCAATGAATGGAATCCAGCGATCGCGGCGGATTCCTCCGGACGCGTAACCGTCGCGTGGGATTCCTATCGCAACGGCAGCTACGACATCTATGCGCGCACAGCCAGAGATCAAGGGCAGTGGGGACCGGAGATTCCCGTTGCAGCCACGCCGCTCTATGAGGCCTATCCATCCATCGCCTACGATTCCGAGGGACGGCTCTGGATCGCTTATGAAGTAGGTCCCGATAATTGGGGTAAGGATTTCGGCGCGCACCGTAGCACCGGCGTCCCACTCTACTCCGGGCGCGGCATTCGTCTGGTGGGGCTCGATCGCTCCGGCCGTCTCTTCGAGCCGGCGGTTTCCGCTGGCGCCGCGCTCCAGGGATTGGCGGACTTTCGGGAGGACGGCGGCGGACGGCAAGGCGATATCAAAGGATGGGATCGCTCCGATCCCGAGTTATTCACGCGGCGGAAATCGAATGCCCATCCCTGGCCCGAAAACAACCCCCGCAATACGCTGCCGCGGCTCACCATTGATGCTTCCGGCCGGATCTGGCTCGCTTACCGCAGCATGCATCCGTCCGTCTGGACCCCGATCGGCAACTCCTGGTCGGAGTATGTGACCAGCTACGATGGCAAAGCTTGGACCGGGCCGGTCTATCTCTTCCGCAGTGATAACGTGCTGGATAACCGCCCCGCCTTGTTATCCAAGCAGCCGGGTGAGTTAGTCGTGATTAATTCGTCCGATTCCCGCCGCGAGATTCAGTACTTACTCAAACAAGGTTGGAGTATCATGCAACTGCTGGGATCGGGCATACCGGATCCGTATAATAACGATCTTTACGCCAGCATCATAAACCTGCCGGCCGCTTCGAGTTCAGTGCCAATCCGGACCATCGGGCCTCCGCCGGCACCTGCAGTGGTCGCCGATGCCACCGCGGAACGCGGCGCAACCGCAGCCGTCGAGACGTATCGCATCAACGTCGAGGACCGGCCGCTCCGGATCGTACGCGGCGAGTTTCACCGCCATAGCGAGATCTCGATGGATGGCGGTCTGGATGGCAGCTTGATCGATCAGTGGCGCTATATCATCGATGCGGCCGCTCTCGATTGGGTGGGCTGTTGCGATCACGACAACGGCGGCGGGCGCGAGTATACTTGGTGGACCACGCAGAAACTAACGGACGTGTTCTACACGCCCGGTAAGTTCGCGCCCTTGTTCAATTATGAACGTAGCGTGCAGTATCCCGAGGGACACCGCAACGTCGTCTTCGCACAACGCGGCGTGCGTCCGTTGCCGCGGCTGCCAAAGGTGACGGATAACTCCACTGGTCACGCGCCGGACACGCTGCTGTTCTACGAATATCTGAAGAAGTTCGGCGGTGTGACCGCGTCGCACAGCAGCGCTACCGATATGGGAACCGACTGGCGCGACAACGATCCGGATGCCGAGCCGGTGGTTGAAATATATCAGGGCATGCGGCAGAATTACGAAATGCCGGACGCGCCGCGTTCCAACTCGGCAACCGATTCCATCGGCGGATGGAGGCCCAAGGGCTTCGTCAATCTGGCTCTCGAGAAGGGCTATAAACTCGGTTTTCAGGCCAGTTCGGATCATATTTCAACCCACCAGAGCTATGCCAACGTGCTGGTGACAGAAAACACGCGTGAGGCGATTCTGGACGCATTGCGCAAACGCCACGTCTACGCATCCACCGAAGAGATAGTGGCTGACGTCCGCAGCGGGCCCCATCTAATGGGAGACGTCTTCTCCACCGTCGAAGCGCCCAGTCTGCATGTGAAACTCACAGGCGCGAACAAATTCGCGAAAGTAGTGATTGTCAAAGACAACCAATATGTCTATTCCACCGAACCGAATTCTACTAGCGTCGAGTTCTCCTGGCGCGACAATGCTCCATCGAAAGGGAAGACCAGTTATTACTATGTACGCGCAGAACAAGACAATGGCGAGTTAGCGTGGGCATCGCCGATGTGGATCACTTACGTAGGAAAGTAGTGCGAAAACTCATCGTTATTCTTGGCCTGGCCGCTCTCGCCGTTCTGACTATGCGTCCGGGCCAGCGCCTCGGGGCACAGCCGGCGG
>JBEKUT010000194.1:0-12392 GCA_049514735.1 Bryobacteraceae bacterium | reverse complement strand
TACTCTCGGGACGCAGCCCGAGTTCGTTGATGGCTTCGACCGCCTTCGCCGTGTCAAACTTGCCATCCCGCGCCAGGCGCGAGAGTGCCGCGCCCGCAATCGCTTCGGCTCCGTTCTCGAAGAACTTCCGCAGCGATTCACGGTTGTCGCTGCGCCCGAATCCATCGGTACCGAGCGAGACCAGGCGATTGGGAAGCCAGGGAGCAAGCTGATCGGGCACGATCTTCATGTAATCCGAAGACGCGACGATCGGACCGTCCACTCCCTTCAGCGCTTCGAGAATATACGGCGTACGCGGCGTCTCGGCTGGATGCAGCCGATTCCAGCGCTCCACTTCGAGAGCGTCGCGGCGCAGTTCGTTGTAGCTGGTGACGCTCCACACGTCGGCGCGCACCTGGTATTTCTCGGCCAGGATTTGTTTCGCCCGCAGCGCCTCATTGAGGATGGTCCCGCTTCCGAAAAGGTTGATTTGCGCCTCGCCGCCCTCGGCCTGTTTATAGCGATAAATGCCGCGCAGGATGCCTTCCTGAACGCCTTCGGGCATGGCAGGCTGAGCGTAATTTTCGTTGTACATCATGATGTAGTAGAAGCGATCTTCCATCGCTTCATACATGCGCCGGATGCCGTCCTGAATGACGACGGCCATCTCATAGGCGAACGCCGGGTCGTAGGTGTGGCAGGTGGGAACGGTGCTCGACAGCACGATGCTGTGGCCGTCGCAGTGTTGCAACCCTTCGCCCGACAGCGTGGTGCGGCCGCCGGTGCCGCCCATCAGGAAGCCTTTGCCGCGCGAATCGGCGAACGCCCAGATCATGTCGCCGATGCGCTGGAATCCGAACATCGAGTAGTAGCTGAAGAACGGAATCATCGGCACGCCGTAGGTGGCGTACGAAGTTCCGGCGGCCGTGAACGATCCCATGGCCCCGGCTTCGGTGATCCCTTCTTCGAGAATCTGGCCGTCCTTCGCTTCCTTGTAGTAGAGGAAGACGTTGCTGTCGACGGGACTGTACAGTTGGCCCTGGCTGGCGTAGATGCCGACCTGCCGGAACAGCGATTCCATGCCGAACGTGCGCGCTTCATCGGGAACGATCGGGACGATATATTTTCCGACCTCGTGATCCTTCAAGAGGAGCGTGAGAATGCGGACGTAGGCCATCGTCGTGGAGACTTCGCGTCCTTGCGATCCCCCTATAGACTCGGCAAGAGCTTCGAGCGGCGGAACCTTGAAATGCGCCGCCACGGGGTTGCGCGCCGGAAGGCTTCCACCCATGGCTTCCAAACGGCCGCGGATATATTTCATCTCGGGGCTGTCCTCTTTTGGGCGGAAGAAATCCATGTGCTCGATGGTTCCATCGGGCACCGGAATTTCGAAGCGTTCCTTGACGAAATGCAGTTCCTTGTCGGTAAGCTTCTTTTGCTGGTGGGCCGGGTTGCGGCCTTCGCCGGCTTCGCCGAGGCCGTAGCCTTTGACGGTCTTGGCCAGAACGACAGTCGGCGAGCCCTTGTGTTGAATGGCGCGCAGGTACGCGTTGTAGACCTTCACGGGATCGTGACCGCCGCGGCGCAGGTGCGCGATTTCCTCATCCGAAAGGTGCTCCACCAGCTTGGCCAACTCCGGGTATTTGCCGAAGAATTCCTTGCGCGTGTAGGCGCCGCCCTTCGCTTTGAAGGCCTGGTATTCGCCATCCACGCATTCTTCCATGCGCTTCATCAGCAGACCGGATTTGTCGGCCGCAAATAGTGGATCCCACGTATCGCCCCACACAACCTTGAGGACGTTCCAACCAGCGCCACGGAAGATGCGCTCGAGCTCATCGACGATGCGGCCGTTGCCATTCACCGGACCATCCAGGCGCTGCAGGTTGCAGTTCACGACAAAGATTAGATTGTCGAGTTTCTCGCGCGCCGCGAGCTTGAGAGCGCCGAGCGTTTCCACTTCGTCGGTCTCGCCATCGCCGACGAATGCCCAGACGTGTCGGGGCGTCTCCGGAATTATGCCGCGATTCTCGAGGTACTTCATGAAGCGCGCCTGGTAGATGGCGTTGAGCGGACCAAGCCCCATTGAGACGGTCGGGAACTGCCAGAAATCCGGCATCAGCCAAGGGTGCGGATAGGAGGACAGGCCGGGATGATCGTCACGCGTTTCATGCCGAAAATGTTTGAGATGCTCTTCGCTGAGACGGCCTTCGAGAAAGGCGCGGGCGTAGACGCCAGGTGAGGCGTGGCCCTGGAAGAACACGAAATCGCCCGGCTGGCCGCCGTACTTGGCATGAAAGAAATGATTGTGCCCGACCTCTTCGAGGGTCGCCAGCGAAGCGTAGGTGGAGATGTGGCCGCCGATGCCGGAATCGTATTTATTAGCGCGTACCACCATGCACATGGCGTTCCAGCGGATGAGGCTCTTGATGGCGCGTTCCAGTTGGCGGTCGCCCGGGTAGGGGAGTTCTTCATCGACAGGGATGGTGTTTATGTATGGAGTGTTCAAGAGCTGCCGGACGGTGACGCCATACTGCGCGGCGTAATCGGTCAGACGGCCCAGCAGGAACGCGGCCCGGGGCGACCCTGCATCCTCCAGAATCTGGTCAAAGGCTTCGAGCCATTCGCTCGTTTCCAGTGGATTCGGGTCCTCGTGTGTGAGGACTTCGGGAGTCGATGTGGTTTCGATCATGATGCTGGTTATATCCAAAATAACATTGCGGCCATCGGCGGGTTGGGAGGCGTTGTTGGTTCGTAGTTCGTGGTTGGTAGTGCTGAGTTCGTTTCGTGCAATTGCCTTCGGACGCGAAAGATGTTCGCGCCTTAGTCTGCTGGCAAACTGCTCCGCTTCGAAACCGCATCAGGTTCCGCAACCAGGTCGGCCGTCCGAAGGAGTCGCTCGCGCGTAAGCGGACTTGGAGCGGCAATGGTTTGTAGAAACTTGACCCAGCCTTCGAGCGCGCCGGTCTCTTGGCCCCACTTTCGGTCCAGCAATGGAGTCGGTGGCACTGGATTCCCTTGGCCTAGGTATTCGAGTCTTTGGATCTCTCGCCGAATCGTTTTGAGGTATTTCCTTCGAAACTCCGGGTGAAGGCGTTCCCAGTACGCCCGCAGTCCATCCACTAGCGAAATGACGCGCCGCTGCTTATGAGAGACCGCCGCAGCGCTTACGTGCGCAGCACTCCTCCAGTCGGCGCTTCCGCAAAGCACGATACCGTACGCCGCGATGTGGTTTGCCAGCTCCGAGCCAAGCCATTTGGGGTTTTCGATTTCGCCAGGGCTACGAGAAACGATGTCCAGTTGCCCTGAGCCCATAAGACTCTTTGACCTGACGCATAGAATGTCAAGATCTGAGTTGCTTGAGTGAACCCCGGCAGCCCGCGATCCAAAGACGATCAGTTCCCCGCATTCCTCGATAAGTCGGCCAAGCAAAAGGCGATCTTGCTGCGGCAGTGTTTGAGCGAGTTGGGGGACTGTGCTAATTGCGTCCGTCTTCATTGGTCCTCCCGTAAGCGTAACTGCAGCGTAACTGATCTTTGTCGTCATGCTCCCGTAGCACCGATTCCAGGGCGACTTTAACTGCGGCCGTGACCTTCTGCAGGATCTTCTTTGCCTCGTCCATTTCGGCGTCGGTAGGCTCGTCCCCATAGGCATTAATCAGATCTTCAAATGTTTCCATTTGAAGGCCAAGCGATTCGCGATTATCGAGAGGAATTGTTAAGACTTCGATCGCCGCATGGAATTTCAAAGTGCGCAGCTTTTTCTTGGGAACCAAGCCCGCGCCGAGAAACGACGTCGTAAGCGCGTCGAGCCGATATTGGACATCCTCAGGATCCTCAAGTCCCAACGCTTCCACCAAGAATTCTAGCTCTTCCAGAATGCCTGGAATCTTTTCGAATTTAACGGGTACTTTTCTTGATACTGGCTTTTTGGACGAGGCATCCTGTTCCCTTTGTTTCGGAGCGGCACCTTGAACACGTGTAGGCCGAGCAGCGGGGCTACCCGACGGGTCAACGACATTGTATTGAATCGTTGGAGGATCGTTCATGGGCTCAGGCGGTTTAGGGTGCGAAGCGAGCCATGCGACTAGTGCGCGGGCGCGGGGATGCCACCACCCAAGCTTGATCCGAGCTTGGTCTGCGAGCTCATGGGCGATCCTAGGAACAATAGCCGGCACATCGCAGCCCTGTTCTCGCAGCACCCGCCAAATCAATCTTTCAACTTCGGCGCACCTGCGTCCAAAAAATTTCCCGATGTCCGGTCTGAGTACGTTCCAAGACCAAGAACACGAGGACGAAGACTATTAAACCCCAGAGTAGCCTTGGCGGCGGTTTGGCCGTCGCCGCGCCGATGCAAGAGGCGACTACGAGCGTCAGAGACCATCCCCGTGTCGTGAATTTAAAAGCCCCTATCTTGTCGATCTTGTCTTGAAGAATCTTGTATTCGTTCGACAGTTGGTCAAGCAGCAGCTTGGTTGACGCTTCCTTTGCTCCTTTGCCATGGTTTAAGTCGTCTGGCATGCCTGCAATTAGCATATCGTTCCATCGTCGGCTCTAACTATAACTAGGTCACTTATCTGTCAGTGCTGGGCGGTTTCCTTGGTTCGGATTCTCAGCGCTTTCCAACGCCGCCTTCAAATCGTCATGCTCGAAAGCCGACGCCATACAGCCGATCTCCGGCGCGGTACGGCCTAGCTTGGCGGCCTCCTTTCGCCATCGCAAGCGCCTCCCCAACCTTGGCCGCGATGGCTCGATCTCGATCGGAAGTCAATTCGAAATACGAAGCGACATCGAGCGCCAACTCGAGCGAGACCGTTCCATGTTCCAGGTCGATTGTAGTCGTCAGAACGCGCGGCTTGAGATCGATCGGCAGCGGATTGAGGTCGTACGCCGGCGACGGTCGCCACCCCGCCTGACCAGCCCAGAGAAAGCCATGATTGCGCAGATGATCGCCGGTATTGGGGATGAGGACGCTGAATACAATGCGCCGCCTTGGAGTTCATTCGCCGCTTCCTGCTGCATACGTTGCCAGCGGGCTTTGAGCGCATTCGACACTTCAGCTTTCTCGCCAAGCGCCATTGCAAACTCAAGCTGCCCGCACTTTGAAGAGACCTTTGCATTATCCTGGAATTTCATGCCATTTCCGATTCACCGCATGCGCCGTCTCCGCGCTTCAAGCGGCCTCCGAACGCTGGTTCGCGAGACCATGTTGACGCCTTCGCAATTCATCCTGCCTTTGTTCGCCGTTCCGGGCGAAGGCGTCCGGCGCGAGATCAGTTCCATGCCCGGAAATTACCAGCTCTCGGTGGACGAGTTGGTGAAAGAGTGCGCGCAGGCGCACTCGCTCGGCATTGGCGGCGTCATCCTGTTCGGCATTCCCGCATCGAAAGACGAGACGGCATCGGGAGCTTATGACGAGCACGGTATCGTGCAACAGGCCATCCGCGCGATCCGGCGCGAGATTCCCGGCCTCCTGATCGTTACGGACGTCTGCAACTGCGAGTACACGAGCCACGGACATTGCGGCAACATCGTCAACAACGATGTGCACAACGATTCGACACTGGAATGGCTGGCGGCGACCTCCGTTTCACACGCCAAAGCCGGGACGGATATCATCGCGCCCAGCGACATGATGGACGGCCGAGTGGGCGCGATTCGCAAAGCGCTCGATGACGCGGGATTTGAAAACACGCCAATCCTTTCCTACGCGGCAAAATATGCATCGGTGTTTTACGGTCCATTTCGCGAAGCCGCCGAATCGGCGCCCCAATTCGGAGACCGGCGCAGCTATCAGATGGATCCCGCCAACGCACGCGAGGCGATGCGCGAGATCGAGTTGGATATCGAAGAGGGCGCCGACATGATCATGGTGAAGCCGGCCATGCCCTATTTGGATATTATTCGACAGGCGCGCGATCGTTATGAGTTGCCGCTAGGCGCTTACCAGGTGAGCGGGGAATTCAGCATGATTATGGCTGCCGCGCAGAACGGCTGGCTCGATTTGGACCGCGCGATTCTCGAATCGCTCACGTCGATTCGCCGCGCGGGAGCGGATTTTATTCTGACTTATTTTGCGCCCCGCGCCGCGCAGTTGCTCGCTTGATTAATGGGCAGATCGCATCGCCGCCGCGCGATTGTGGATGGCATTTTCGTATTTCGGGTCGATGCGAATGGCCTGATCGAAATCGGCGAGCGCGGATTTATAGAGGTGCAGGCGCATGTACGCGTAACCGCGGGCATTATAGGCGCGCGCGAAATCCGGCTTGAGGCGAATCGCCTCGGTTAGTTCAGGGACCGCATCGCGAAACGCCTC
Organism: Bryobacteraceae bacterium; assembly: GCA_049514735.1. GTDB lineage: Bacteria > Acidobacteriota > Terriglobia > Bryobacterales > Bryobacteraceae > JAICMB01. The sequence goes on along the minus strand of JBEKUT010000194.1, from coordinate 6,101 downwards.
CTTGGCAATCAACTGACGGGCGCGAGCTTCGTGCGATTCCGCCGATTCTCCCGTGGCGGCTCTTGGAGCAGTCGTCACCGCCGGAATCGGTTTCGGCGAAACAGCCTGTGGTGGCGGAGGCGATAGTTGCGGCGTTTTGGCAACGGCGGCGACCACGGGCGGCTGCGGCGCTGGCTCGGCTGCAACGGGTGCGGGTTGCGCGGGTGCAGCCGCCTGCGCCAACTTGATTTCGTACTCGGTTCTCGTGAGCACAACCCGCGCCTCTGCGTAATCGGGGCGCAACTCGACCGCCTTTTGCAGATCGGCGCGAGCTTTCTCATAATCGTGCAATAGAAAATACGCGCTCCCGCGCGCGAACCACGCCTCCGGCATCTGAGGATTGAGACGGATGGCTTCGGTGCGATCCCGGAGACCTTCCTCATGCCGCCCGAACTGGTGATACGAGCCGCCGCGAGCTACCCAGGCCTCCGCGAAATCCGGCCGCAGTGCGACGGCCTTTTCGCGATCCTCCAGCGCTTCCTGCTGCTTCCCGAGTTGCACGTAAGAGGCGGCGCGCGCCAGGTAGAGATACACGTCCGACGGACGCAGGCGCATGGCCGCGGTGTAATCGTCCACGGCGTCTTTGAAATCCCGCATCTTCGTGTGGGCCGCGCCGCGCAGCGCGAGAGCCCTGTAGCTGTTCGGTTGCAGCTCGAGAACTTTGTTGAAATCCTCCACCGCGCGATTGAATTCCCCGAGCTGTCCGTAGGCGTACCCGCGATCCAGATAAGCGTCCGCGTAGTCCGCTTTGAAACTGATGGCCTGATTATAGTCGTCGATGGCCTCGTGATATTTGCCCAAATTGGCGTAGACATTGGCGCGCTGTTTGATGGGCAGCGGATCGTCCAGGCGCAGACGAATTCCGCGGTTGTATTCGGCGATGGCTTTGTCGCCCTGGCCAAGCTCGGCGTAGACCGCTCCACGGGAATTATAGATGGCTGCATTATCGATGCTGTGCTGGAGAGCCTGGTCGTAATCGGCCAGCGCCTTTTCCGGCTGCTTCAACTTGCGGAAGCAGTCGCCCCGCAGTTGCCAGGCTTCTCCGTCGGCCGGCGCGAGCTGCAGCGCCTTGTCGAGGTCCGCGGCCGCATCCTTGAAATCGCCTTGGGTGTAGCGTATGCGGGCCCGATGAAACCAGGCGGGTTGGTTATCGGGCGAGGCTTCAATCGCGGAGGAGAAAGCTTTCAGAGCTCCCTCGAATTCACCCGCGTTCTCCGCCCGCAGGCCGTCATTGAAAAACTTTCGAGCGCGATTGGTATTCGTCTGGGCGAGGCCAAACGCGAGTACAAAGACCAACACGGCCCCGCGGCGCGCAAGCGGCGAAACACTGCTCATAACTGGAAACCCAGTTTAGCGCGCGAACGATTACTCCTGCGGCAAGGAAGGGAAAACGATTATGGAGAAATGCGACGCCAGCCGTCCCCAGAAGCTGTCGCGCTCCGAGACGCTCAACCACTTGAATGCCGAGGATTCGCCTAGATCGGCAAAGAGCCCCACGCCGCCGCGGCTGATGCGGTTGTCGGACCAGGAGCTAACCAGTTGACCGTTAATGGAGGTCAGGAAGCGGCTGCCCCGCACACTCACTTTCACGTTGTAGTCGGTATTGCGTTCGAGCGTGATGGGCAGCGGCACTTCCACGCGATCCCGCTCCTTCCCGTCGATCATGGCGAAGCGCACCAGCCCGGTATTGGCCAACGAAGTGGACTTGGTATTTACCGTGAGCTTGGTCGCGTAATAGTTCTTGAAATCCGCGGCGCGAAAGGCCCAGTCCATGCTCTTCTTCTCAACGTGTCCGACGAACTCCATATCGTAATTCGCAAGGGACTCCGAGTCTTTCCAGACACGCAGTCTGCCGGGACGGACATAGCCCTTATCGAACGCCCAGTCACCCGTCTTGAAACCAGGAGACGTGTCCCACTTAACAAGGCCGGAAGCGAATGTCTCGCGCAGAGTTACGGGAGCGCGGTTCTCAATCGCCTCGCCGATTCTGCGTTGCAGGCCGTTGGCCGCATTCGCATAGGTAGAGGATCTGCTGGAGTGGGACGACGGCGCAGGGGCCGGACCGTCGTTCGATCCGCGCGTTACGGCGAAGAGCAGAAAGGCCACGGCGAGCGCCACTACGAACGCGCTCGATTGTGAACCCGCGGCTGACGAAGATGGTTTCGCGGCCTCGCTTTTTTTCGCGTAGACGCGCCAGCGCTCATCGTGTTCGTCCTCCGCGCCGTACAGATCCTCGGCCTCACGCAACGCGCGCGCCGAGTTGGCACGATATTTGTTGCGATGGTCCGTGCAACAGAAATTTGCATCTGCAAACCTGCGCAAGGGCCCGATTTTTCTGCGGCAGAATAAGCACGCCATAGACACCTACACTTCACAAGACGCCCCAGTTTAGCAATTGGGTTGCGGCTTGTGAATGTACTAAGGCATAGATGTTGAGGGCTTCCTACAGTCGCAAAAAGGGAACTAGGGGAGAGACCTTAGTTGGGGTAGTTGTGACAGGCTAGGACTGTTGGACCAGCTACACCTTTGATGGACACCTACCAAGCACGCCTCTCATCGGCGATCCTGATTTAATTAGGATATGACACCCCCAGCCTCGGCGCCACAAACATCTTTGCTACGGCACCCCATTGCGACGCTTGCCTATCGCGCGGCAAGAGCATTACGGGGGGCGCCACCCGATTTCGCGGGCTTCAAAGCGTCGCCCGTGACGCGCACGCCGGCCGAAATCCTGGCCCACATGGGCGACCTGTTCGATTGGGCCGTGGGACTCGCGGATGGTAAACACGCCTGGCATGACTCGACGCCGCTCGCCTGGGACGAGGAAGTGGAGCGCTTTTTTCGCGCGCTCGACGCTTTCGACCAAAGGCTCGCAACGGCCGAGCCGCTCGGCTTTCCCGCCGAACGAATCTTCCAAGGGCCCATTGCCGACGCGCTCACACACACAGGACAGATTGCGATGCTGCGTGGCATGGCGGGATGTCCGGCGCGAGGTGAAAACTACTTCAAGGCGGAGATCCAGGCGGGCCGCGTAGGAATCGAACAGGCCGCCCCGAAGGTCGAGTTTAGTTGAGCGGCGTACGACAATTGATCGCATGGACTACGTCAACCTAGGATCCACTGGACTGAAGGTCTCCCGGCTGTGCCTGGGAACCATGACCTACGGATCGAAGAAGTGGCGCGAGTGGGTGCTGGAGGAGGAAGAGAGCCGTCCATTTATCCGGCGGGCGCTCGAGTTTGGCATCGACTTTTTCGATACCGCGGACATGTATTCTCTGGGCGTCAGCGAGGAGATTGTCGGCCGTGCGCTCAAAGACTTCACAGCGCGGGACCGTGTGGTGATTGCGACCAAGGTGTTCAACCCCATGGGTGACGACCCCAATCAGCGCGGGCTTTCGCGCAAGCACATCATGCATGCCATCGACGACAGCCTGCGGCGTCTGCAAACGGATTATGTGGACCTTTATCAGATCCATCGCTTCGATTATGAGACGCCGATCGAAGAAACCATGGAAGCGCTCGACGAAGTGGTGAAGACCGGCAAGGCGCTCTATATCGGCGCGTCGTCGATGTTCGCGTGGCAATTGGCGAAGATGCTGTACACCGCCGATGCATCCGGCTCCACGCGATTTGTCACCATGCAGAATCACTACAACCTGATTTATCGCGAAGAAGAGCGGGAAATGATTCCGTTGTGCCGCGATCGGGGAGTCGGCGTGATTCCGTGGAGTCCGCTGGCGCGCGGTTTTCTAGCGGGCAACCGTCGTAAAGAAGATCGCGGCGAAACTGTCCGTTCCAAGACCGACGAGTACGCGCACAAGCTCTACTATCAGCAGTCGGATTTCGCGGTAGTCGACCGCTTGACTGAGATCGCGCAGCGGCGAGGTTTGTCTAACGCGCAGATCGCGCTTGCGTGGATATTGCAAAAGCCCGGCGTGACCGCACCCATTATCGGCGCGAGCAGGATGCAGCATCTCGAAGAAGCCGTTGCGGCGCTGCAGGTGAAGCTGGACGACGCTGAGATGAAATCCCTCGAAGAACCATATCAGCCACATGCCGTGCTAGGTCACAGCTAGTCTGCGGCCGGCAAGGACCGGTCTTCGACGCGCATCAACCGAGCCGCGCGCGTAAGCGAGCGTCCGCTAATCGAGCTTCAACCGCTCCGGCATCCTCGGCTGATTCGCGACATCCACGCCAATAATAAACCCGAACTGCGCCGCTTCCACCATCCCCGCAAAATCCCAGTCCTCGCGATACTCATCCGAGGGCTGGTGATAATGCTTGTCGTTGTATTCTTCGAAAATCTTCTCGCCATAATCGGCGGGCTTGCCGGCAAACTGGCTCCCGAGCTCAATAGAAAACGCCGGTACGCCCGCATGCGCGAATGAGAAATGGTCGGATCGGAAATAGGCGCCTTGCTCCGGGTGCGATTCAGGCTTGATCTCCACATCCATGCGCCGCGCCGCCTGTTCGACAACCGGCCACACCGAGGTCCGCTCCGCGCCCGTCACCGCCAGGTCCTGCGTGCGGCCAAATGGGTAGAACGCGTCGAAGTTCAGGTCGAGCGCGGTCTGCGCTAGCGGAAATATAGGATGCGTCGCGTAATATTCCGATCCGCGCAGTCCCGCCTCTTCGGCCGTCACCGCCAGAAACAAAGCCGACCGCCGCGGCTTCTGTGGAAGCTCCTCCCAGGCCCGCGCAAGTTCAATTATCATGGCGCAGCCGGTCGCATTGTCGACCGCGCCGTTATAAATCCGATCCCCGTCCACGGGCGGCCCGATGCCCAGATGATCCCAATGCGCCGTGAATACTACGTACTGCGATTTCAATTGCGCATCGCTGCCGGGAACCACCGCGGCAACATTGCGCGACTCGATCTGCCTCACCGTCGTCGGAATGTTCGCGCGAATCCGTATCCCGAGCGGTATCGGCTTAAAATCGCGCCGATTCGCGGCGTTCAACATTTCATCGACGGTATGACCCGCTAGCGCAAACAAACGCGCCCCCGCATCCTGCGTCAACCATCCGGAAAATGAAAGCGCGTGCTCGCCCGGCGCGACCTTCACCTCGGGGTCTTCCTTGCTAAACGAACTGCGCACAACGTCCCAGCCGTACCCCGCCGTCGGAGTGGTGTGGACAATTAAAACCGCGCGGGCGCCGCGGCGTGTCGCCTCTTCATATTTATAGGTCCAACGCCCGTAGTAAGTGAGCGCGCGCCCGCCAAAGAATTTGGGATCTTCCGACGGAGGCTCGTTCGTAAACAGAATCAGAACCTTCCCCTTGACATCCACGCCCTTGAAATCGTCCCAGTGAAACTCCGGCGCGGAGATGCCGTGTCCGACGAAAACGGCTTCGGCGTCGAACCGATCTTCCGGAGTCTGTTGCGTGTTGGCGCCGACGAAATCTTCGAGAAACCGGAACGACACGGATTTCCCCTGCGCCTGCGCGCTGATCGTCGCCTCCGGCTGCGTCGTCACGCCGACCAGCGGCACGCGCTGGAAATAGGTTCCATCGTCGCCCGCGGGCTTTGCTCCGATAAGAGCAAACTGCGTCGCGATGTAGTCGGTAGCGAGGTCACCGCCGCGCGTCCCCACGCCGCGGCCTTCGAGCAAATCGCTCGAAAGAAATTTCACATGCGCGCGAATCCGCGACCCCGAAATATCGCCCATCTGCGCAAAAGCCGCACCCGCCACAGCCAAACCATAGAAAAGAACTCGAAGTTTCACATAGCCATTATCCGCGACGCCACCACGTACATTGGTAATAGTGCACTTCGAAATTCAGGCCGTCTGTCCCCATACTGGCGCGCGCGCCGGCCTGCTTCACACCAATCACGGAATCGTCGAGACCCCCGTATTCATGCCGGTCGGCACGCAGGCGACCGTCAAAGGGATCATGCAGCGCGACCTCGCCGCGGAACTCGACGCCAAGATCATTCTCGCGAACACCTATCATCTTTTCCTGCGCCCCGGTCCCGATCTACTGCGCCAACTCGGCGGATTGCATCGCTTCATGTCGTGGGATCGCGCGATCCTCACCGATTCGGGCGGCTTCCAGGTTTT
>JBEKUT010000193.1:0-12478 GCA_049514735.1 Bryobacteraceae bacterium | reverse complement strand
GCGGCCGCGTATTGTGGATGCAGATCCAGCGTAAACATCCTCCACCTCGAAACTTCTTCGGGACCATCGCTCGCTGCAAGCAGCGCGGCCGGCTCCTGAGGGAGCAGCGAAACAACAAAACTGTTCAGATCGAGCGAAAGCCCATCGCCGCGAGCTTTGATATAAGCTTCTTTTCTTGTCCAACAACGATAGAATCCCGCGGCGCGATCGGAAACGGGCAATGAGCGAAGCGCGTCGCGTTCCGGCACGGCGAAGAATCGCTCCGCGACATCGAGAAAATCTTTCTGCTGGCGGATACGCTCTACATCAACGCCGATTTCGCGTTCGAATGTTACGGCGAGCAACGCCAGATCCTCGGAATGAGAAAGGTTGAAACGAATCTTCGAATCGGGTAAGAACGGTTTTCCAAATTGCGTGTATTCGAAAGTCAATCTCTCGGGAGCAGTCTCCGCAAAACGCCCCAAAATGGTGCGCAGCATGGCGCGGCCAGAGATGTAGCGATTTTGGTGCATCGCGAAACGGAAGCGGCTGGCGCGGTCCCGCTCGTCCGCGGAGAGCAACTCAACATTGCCCGGCTTCGCGAGATCGATGCGCCAAATGTGGACTTCGTCTTTCATCGTTCAAGCTGTTTGCCGGCTCGTCGTGACCGTCTTGGGCCGTTCGCGATGCGCCGCTTCCAGGCGGGTATCAAGAACACGCGCCAGCATTCCGATATGCGGCTCATAAAGAATCGTGTCGTGATCGCCGCTGATCTCCTCGATTTTCAGACCTCCGTTGATCAAAGCGCCCCATCCCAAATTCGGATCGGGATAGCGTAGCAGTTCGTTTTTCGCTCGAAACAAGATCGCAGCGCCGTCGTACGGCTGCGGATTATAGCGGCGCAATGCCACCAGGAATGCCTCCTCGACATCCAGGCCGCCCGCGCCATCGGCCTGACCCAGTGCGGTCTTAACCGACCATGTCCGGATATGCGCGCGCATTTTCCAATTCCTGATCTTCTGACGTGTGAATTCAGACCAACCAATATGGAAAATATACCTTAGATTGAATCGAATCGTCCTGATCCAACGGCCTATTGCATTTCCGGTGACTGCGAGCGACGATTGCGGACTCCCATCGACTTTCGTATCGAGGAGCGCCAGCACGCCAACTTTGTGACCGGACCATTGTAGCTGCCGCGCCATTTCAAATGCCACGATCCCGCCTGCCGAAAAGCCGCCGATGTAGTAAGGCCCTTCGGGTTGGACCGTTCGAATTTCTCCGATGTAATCGGCCGCCATGCGCTCCACCGATATGCTGGGCGCCTCCTGGCCATCGAGTCCGCGAGCCTGCAGTCCATATACTGGCTGGTCCGCACTGAAGTGACTTGCGAATCCGGCAAAGTTCAAGACATTTCCGCCAATCGGATGCACGAAGAAGAACGGCGGCCGCGTTCCGCCCGGGCGTATGGGAACCAGCGACGACCATGACGGTGTCCAGCCACTGTCGCGCAAGAGCGCGGCCAGCTTGGCGATGGTTGGCCCTTGGAACAAAGTTGCCAGCGGCAACGCTTTCCCTACTTCTTGTTCCATTCGCGCGAACATGCGCGCGGCGAGTACGGAGTGGCCGCCGATTTCGAAGAAGTTGTCGTTTCTTCCGATGGGCTTTACGTTGAGCACCGATTCCCAAATGCCGGCGAGCATGATCTCCAGTGGATTCTGCGGGGCCTCATTGGCGGTGGGCGCTTCGGAGCGCGTCGTGTCGGGAGCGGGAAGCGCTTTGCGGTCCACTTTGCCGTTCGGCGTCTGAGGAAGCCTCGGCAGCGGAACCAGGAACGTGGGAATCATATACTCCGGCAGCCGTTCCTTGAGCTGCCTGCGCACTGCATCTACGATGTTGCCGTCTTTGTCATCGGGAACGAAATATCCAGCAAGTACCTTCTGTCCGGAGCTGTCCTCACGAACAACAACCGCCGCGTGGCGAACTTGCGGACATGCGGACAGCGCGCCTTCCACTTCTCCAAGCTCGATGCGGAAGCCGCGAATCTTGACCTGCGTATCCATGCGCCCAAGCATTTCGACGTTGCCGTCGTCTCGATATCGCGCGCGGTCGCCGGTGCGATACAAACGGCCGGCCCCGAACGGATTCGCGATGAATTTTTCCGCCGTCAACTCCGGCCGATTGTGATAACCTTTTCCAACCCCTTCGCCGCCGATGAACAATTCTCCTGGAACGCTGGCCGGCACCGGCTGTAGGTGGGTATCGAGAATATAGAAAAGCGTATTGGCCGCGGGCTTGCCGATCGTAATCGGCTGCGAGTCGTGCTGAATGCGGCTCCATGACGACCAAATGGTGGTCTCGGTCGGCCCATACATGTTCCACAATTCGCCGCCGCGTTCGAGCAGCGCGCCGGCCAGATCGCGTGGCAGCGGTTCTCCGCCGCAGAGCATCCTCAGCCAGGGAGTTTCACGCCATCCGGCATCGATGAGCATGCGCCATGTCGCGGGCGTGCCTTGCAGCACGGTGGCGCCGCTCGAGTGCAAGAGGTTGCGGAGCGCGAGACCATCGGACGCCTGCTCCCGCGTCGCAAGAATAATGCGGGCGCCTGCCAATAAAGGCGCGAACAACTCTAACCCAGCGATATCGAACGACAGTGTCGTGACCGCGAGCAGCGAATCGCTGGAAGTCAGTCCTGGTTTCTCTAAAATTGCACAGAGCAGGTTGACCACTGTCTGGTGATGAATCGCGACGCCTTTGGGTTTGCCTGTCGATCCCGAAGTGTAGATCAGGTACGCCAAATTGCCGGGTGAGGCGCCGCAGGTCAGGTTGCCAGAATCCTGCTTGGCAATCTCTTCGCGTTCGAAATCAAGGCAGATCCTTTGCGCGGAGGTCTTGATCAATTCCGCGTGCGCGCGTTCCGTAACCAGCAGCCGGACATCCGAGTCTTCCGCCATAAACGCCAGCCTTTCGGCGGGGAACGATGGATCGAGCGGAACGTATGCTGCGCCGGTCTTCAGTGCCGCAAGCACCGCGATCAGCATGTTTAGCGAGCGATCGACGCAGATGCCGACGAGTGTGCCACCAACAATTCCACGGGCCTGAAAGTAGCGCGCCAACTGGTTCGCTTTTTGATTTAGCTCATGGTATGTCAGCGACTCTCCGCGGCACACCACGGCCACGGCATTTGGTGTTTCCTGGACCTGCCGCTCGAAAAGTTCGTGGATACAACGCTCGCGTGGATACTCGGTCCGAGTCTGGTTCCAGGCATTCAGAAGCTGCGTTTCTTCCTGTTCTCCCATGAATCGCAAGCGGGAAATGCGCTGCCGTGGATTCGTAAAAATCGCGTTGAGCAGGCACTCATAATGTTCCAGCAGCCGCTCAATTCCGGACTCGGAGAATAGCGCGGTATTGTATTCGCAAGACGCGCGCCAGCCGTCTGCGCGCTCTACGAGAAATACATTGAGGTCGTGAATCGCGCCCGGCGATTTGGACGGGATCGGACGCATTCCGACGCCTGCGTAATTCCACGGGCGCACGAAATCGCGTTGGTAAATGAAGTTGACCTGAAAGAGCAGATTGCGATCCGCGCTGCGCTCCGATCGCAGGATCTCGGCGACGCGTTCCAGCGGGACGTCCTGATGCGCCAAAGCATCCGTCACCATCTGTCGCACACGCGCCAGCAATTCCAGAAACGCCGGATCGCCGGACGCGTCGGTTCGCAGAACCAGAGTGTTGATGAACGGTCCAATCAAGGATTCGATTTCGACGGAGTTGCGTCCGACCACTTGCGATCCTGTAACGATATCGGTCTCGCCCGTGTAGCGATGCAGCAGCGTTGTCAATGCTGCCAGCATGGTCATGAAGAGCGTGGCATTCTGCCGCCGGCTGAGATCTTTTAACGAATCGGTTAACTGCACCGGCAGCAGGCGGGAACATATATTTCCAGTTGCGACAGCCGCGGGCGATCGTGGTCCATCGGGCATCACTTCGAATTGCGGGAAGCCGGCGAGCTGCTTTTTCCAATACTCTTCACCTTCGGCGAAAGCTTCTTCAAGGCGATTCTGTTGTTCCCAGATGGTGTAATCAGCGTATTGAATGGGAAGTTCGGGTAGCGGGGAAATCTTGCCCTGATGGAAGGCTTCATAGATAACCCCGAGCTCGTCGGTGATCACTCCGATCGACCAACCATCGGAGACGATGTGATGAATGGTGATCAGCAAGGTGTGCTCGTTGTCGCCAACGCGCAGGAGACGGACGCGAAGAAGCGGCGCTTTCGATAGCGTGAAGGGCGCGCGGGCTTCTTCCGAAGCGAGCCGGTCTGCTTCGCCAGCCGCGGATCTCAGATCGACCACCGGCATTGAAACAATCAACGATGGCGCCACAACTTGCATCACCTGGCCGTCGATCATGTCGAAGCTGGACCGCAGGATTTCGTGCCGCCGGACAATTTCGTTCATGGCTCGGGTGAGAGCGGGCACATCGAGCGGTCCCGTAAGCCCAAATCTCACCGCGACATTCAAAGAAGGATCGCCTGGTTGCAGTTGATCGAGGACCCAGAAACGCTGTTGCCCGGACGATGCCGGGAGCGCGAGCACTTCGCCGATCGGTTCTTGAGTGGCTGCTGCCATGGCTTTACTCGAACCTCACTGCGTCCGCTTCGTGCGGAATCTGTCTCGCGATACGGCAACAATCCCGGATGCGGAGGCGGCTCTTGCGACAGTCTTTTTTTGATCGAGCGCTGCCGCGAGAGCTCCTATAGTGCGATTCTGCAAGAGCTGTTTCGGCGCCACCTGCAAGCCCTCTCGCGCCGCGCGCGAGGCGATCTGGAAGAGATGGATGGAGTCGGCGCCCAGCGCGAAGAGGTCGTCATCCATTCCGACCCGCTCCACCCGGAGCACCTCCTGGCAGATCGCGGCGAGGGCCTTCTCGCGATCGGTTCGCGGCGCGATGTAGGATTTCTCCAAACCGCTGGACGGGGGCGGCAATTGCGATAATGATTGCCGGTCGATTTTTCCATTGGGCGTCAGCGGCAGTGCGTCCATCGCTACGAACAACGACGGAATCATGTAGTCCGGCAGGCGCTCCGACAGATCCACGCGTAATTGGTTTGAATCGCAGCCGGTCTTTTCGGACGGTATCAGATACGCGACCAGACGCTTTTCGCCGGGTGCGTCCTCTCGAACCACGGCCGCAGCATCGCGAACCGTGGGTTGGGCTAGCAGAGCCGACTCGATCTCTCCGAGTTCGATACGATGCCCGCGGATCTTCACCTGATTGTCCAGCCTGCCGAGGCAGATCAGATTGCCGTCCGGCAGATAGCGCGCCAGATCGCCCGTTCGATACATTCGCGCGCCAGCCTGTTTCGAGAACGGATCGAAAACAAATTTCTCCGCCGTGAGTTCGGGACGATTGAAATAGCCCGTAGCCAGGCCATCGCCGCCGATGTACAACTCGCCGGGAACCCCAACCGGCACGGGCCGACATTGGGCGTCCAGAACATAAAGCTGTGTGTTTGCGATGGGACGGCCTATGGAGACCGCACCTTCACCTTGATGAACGCGGCAGGTGGACGACCAGATGGTAGTCTCCGTTGGACCGTACATATTCCAAACGGATGCCGCGCGCGGGACGAGTTGATTCGCGAGATCGCGCGTCAGTTCTTCGCCGCCGCAGAGGATTTTCAAATCCTTCTTACCTCTCCATCCGGCTTCGAGAAGCAGTTTCCAAGTGGTCGGAGTAGCCTGCATGATGGTGATGCCGGCAACGTCGATAAGATCCGCGAGGGCGTTCCCATCGGCAATCGTTTCGCGCGGCGCGATGACAACTTGCGCGCCAGCCAGCAGCGGCAGCATCAATTCCAAACCGGCGATGTCGAAAGAGAGGGTCGTGACGGCGAGCAGTTTGTCCGTGACCGAAATCCCCGGTTCGCGCGACATGGAGCACAGGAAATTCATAAGCGCGCGGTGCGGAATTTCAACGCCCTTGGGCTTGCCCGTAGAGCCGGAAGTGTAGATCACATACGCGGAATCCGTGGGCTGCACGGACGCGGGCGGCGTTTCCGGTAGGCCTTCGAGCCGTGGCCAGTTTTTCTCACTGAGTATGAGCGAGAGAGCTGCATCGGTCTTGATAAAGTCGATGCGGTCCAGGGGATATTGCGGGTCGAGAGGGACGTAAGCGCCGCCGGCTTTCATGATGCCGAGAATCGCTACCAGCATTTCAATAGACGGATCTAAAGAGATGCCGACGAGGTTTCCACAATTCACTCCCGAATCACGAAGCCAATGCGCGAGCTGATTCGATCTTCTGTTCAGCTCAGCGTAGGTGAGGCGCGTGCCTTCGAACATCACCGCGAAGGCCTTGGGATTTGAGGCCGCTTGCTCTTCGAACATCTGGTGGAAGCACTTGTCGCGGGGATAATCGGCCGCCGTGGCATTCCATTCGACAATCTGCGTATGCCGCTCATCCGCGCTGAGCAAAGGCAGCGCCGAAATCGGCCGCTCCGCGTTTTCGACGAAGCCCAGAAGCATCGTTTCGTAATTCTTAATCCAGCGCGCGATGGTGGAGGCGTCGAATAAATCGGTGTTGTAGTCGCAGTAGATGTCGAGGCCGTTAGCCGACTCGACAACGTTCAGGAAGATGTCGAAATTGACGAACCGCTTCGGACTCTGATTGACTTCAGTGGTGAGTCCGTGAAAATCGAGACTGCCTCCGACGCGCTCAAGATTGAATTGCACTTCGATCAGAGGGAGCCGGCTGGGATTGCGCGGGATCGCGAGTTTGCGGACCAGCGTTCCGTACGTGTAGCTCTGGTGCTCGTAAGCATCGAGCAGTTTCCTGCGGCTTTGCGCCAGGAAATCGCCGAACTCCGGATCGCCTTCCAGCTTGATTCGAATTGGCAGGAAGTTGACGCAATGCCCCACCAGCACGGCGCCCGGCAGTAAAGATTGCGCTGCGGCCGGCACTCCAGCGACGATGTCCGTTTGTCCCGTGAGTCGAGAGAGCAGCGCCTGGAACCCAGTGAATAGCGTGCCGAAAAGCGTGGAGCCTTTTTGCGCTCCAGCCTTCTTGATCAGGCGGTACGATTCGGCGTCGATGTGAGCGGTGAAGGTGTCGCCGCGATAAGACTTGAGCGCTGGCCTGGCCCGATCCAGCGGCAGTTCGAGTGGCAACACGGGCTCCGAATATTCCGATACCCAGTAGCTTTCGATGTTCGGATCGACGCTCTGGCGCGCCTGTGTTTCCGCGTATTCGCTGAACCGCATCGGCACCGGCAGGTTCGGTGCGCGGACCAGACATTTCGCGGTGTAGATCTCACTCAGTTCGCTGAGAACGATATTTACCGACCAACCATCGCAAATGATGTGATGCGCCGTGATGAACAAAACATGATCGTCGGCGCTTAGGCGCACGAGCTTTGCGCGAATGAGCGGACCATGGATTAGATCGAAAGCCGTTCGCGCGTCTTGATCTTTCAGTTGGTCCAAACTTTGTTCCGAAAGTTCGGCCAACGGGATGTCCAGGGTGACGCGGGGCATGATGCGCAGAGCGTCGCCGGATGCGGTCAGCGTGGAGCGCAATGCTTCGTGGCGGTCGACCACGGCTTGCAGCGATTCGCGCAATGCAGTCTCGTTCATTGCCCCGCGCATCCGAATGCTGAAGCCTTCGTTATAAGAACAGGACTCTTCCTCGCCCATCTGCGCCGATAGTCGAATCTCCATTTGCGCTTCGGTAAGCGGAACTTCGCATTCAACGCTCACGTTGCGAGCGGGCGCGGGCAAGAACCCGCCCTGCTGCATTTCGGCGATGCTTTCGCGAAATGCTCGGACGATGTGGCCGAGGTCGGCTTCCGTGTGCGCGGTGGTCAGGAAGCAGGGAAAACCTTCCTGGATGTGAACGCCCTTCAATCGCAGATGATAGTAGAGAAGGCTGGCGTATTTCTCAGCGGGCGGGAATCCGAAATAGAAAATCGATCGGTAGCTCTCGATGCGGGCGGGCACGCTGCCGTTTTCGAACAGCTCATTCAACTGTTTCACGAGCCGGCCGGTTTTCTCGCTCAACTCATCCTGAAGTTGCGGACCCGCTTCTTTAAGATGATTCAGGACGGCCCAGGTTGAGGCCATCGCGAGCGGATGGCGAACGAAAGTGCCCGCGAAGAATGTCACGCCGACTTCGGGAATCGAATCGTCGCCGTATTGCCACATTCCGCCATCGAGCGCGTCCATGTATTTGGATTTTCCGGCGAGCACTCCAATGGGCAGACCTCCGCCGATCACTTTCCCGTATGTAGCCAGGTCGGCGCGGATCCCGAAGAGAGCCTGCATGCCGCCCGGATGAGTGCGGAAACCGGTTACGACTTCATCGAAAATGAGAGCCGTGTTCGCTTGCTCGGTGATGGCGCGAAGCTCGCGCAAAAACTCGACTGGTTGCAGATTCGGGTGGCGGCTCTGGACAGGCTCGACCAGAACGGCGGCGAGTTCGTGGGCGTGCGCGCGAATAATTTCAAGCGAGGCCGCCGAACCATATTCGAGCACCAATGTATTGGCGGCTTTTTCATCCGGAATGCCGGGAGCGATCGGACGCGAGCGAGGAACGCTTCCCGGCCTTCCGGTGGCCTTCACCAAGACTTCGTCGAATGAACCGTGATAATCGCCCGCGAAGAAGGCGATCTTTTTCTTGTTCGTGACCGTGCGGGCCAGTCGCATCGCGGCCATCACCGCTTCCGAGCCAGTGTTGCAAAATGTCGCGCGGTCGTTACCCGTCAGCTCGCAGAGCAGCTCGGCAACCTTGCCGGCGAGCGGCGTCTGGGGTCCGATTTCGATTCCATTTTGAAGCTGTTTCTCAATTGCTTCCCGCACGAACGCCGGGGAGTGTCCGAACATCGTAACTCCGAAGCCATTGAGAACATCGATGTATTCGTTGCCGTCGACATCCCAAAGTTTGGAGCCGAGAGAACGCTCGATGGTGATGGGATAGACGAGTTCTTTCCATTGCGCGCGGAATCCGGCGGCTACGCGAGGGTCGGCAAGTTTCGCGCGATGCTGCTGCGCCAGGCGCTTCGAGCCTCCTGTTTGGCTGTTGTAGCGCTCGATGAAAGCTCCGAGGTACTTGGTCTGCTGCAGCGTGATTGCGCCCGTGACGCTTTTCTGGATCGGCTTATATGGACCGAAAGATTCGAACTTCTGTTCTTTCGGAGCTTCGGTCTTTGGACCCACTGGCTGGCTCGCGGCCTTCGCGCCTCTGAACATCTCGAGTTGACGTGCGGTCAGATCGTTAAACGCTTTGAGCTGATCTTGTAGTAACTTCTGAAGACCCGATTCATCGCTCACTGCGGCGATGGGCGCCTGTTCAACCGCAGGAGCTTCCGGCGGAAGGACGGAAACCAGATGAGACGCCAATTGCTCCAGCGTCGCGAGATCGTCCAGCAACTGCGCGAAGCGGATTTTCACCCCATACTTGCTTTCGAGCGACTGCGTTAGCTGAGTCAGGAAGAGGGAATCGAATCCCACATCCAGGAATGTTGTTCCTGCGCCAACCGCCTGGAGGCTCATGCCGGAAAGATCTTCGAGCAACGCTACGAGCTCACTCCGGAGCCGATCCTGCCGCGACGGCATACTGACGGACGAACTGGCAAGCGTTTTAACCAACTGCGTAGATGTGCTCACGGGCCCCATCCTTTCTTCCGTTGCTGCTTTTGTTTTTGGAGCTTCAATCCAATGCCGTTTTCGATCGAACGAATAAGCGGGTAGCGAAATTTTCCGTCGCCTCTGGTTCTTATAAACTTCGTTCCAATCGGGTTCGATTCCGCACAGCCACATGCGGCCGAGCGCGGACATGATCGCCGCCGTTTCGGGTTGTCGCGACGAAGCGTCGGGCATGCTTGCGACCGCGGTCAGCGCGTTCGGAGAATCACCGTGTTGCCGTGTGAGCGCCGTCAATGCTTGCCCCGGTCCCACTTCGAGTACGCACCAGGACTGCTCTTTTTGCAGACGCTGCACGGCGCTGGAAAACTGCACGGTTTCGCGTGCGTGCCGCGCCCAATACTCTGGATTCGTGGTCTCTTTCGCAGTGATCCATTCGCCCGTGAGAGTGGAGACATAGGGCATCGTGGGAGCGCTCAACCGGATTTCACTGAAGCGCTGCGCGAGAGGATCGAGAATCGGATCGACCATCGAAGAGTGGAATGCGTGCGACGTGCGGAGCTTGCGGCTCACGATGTTTTGCGCCGTCAGCGTCTGTTCCAACGCTTGTATCGACTCGCCGGAGCCTGCCACAACGCATAGCGACGGACTATTCACCGCGGCCATTGCCAGATCCGCGGTTAACAATTCCCGTAGTTGTTGTTGTGGCGCGCGTACCGAGAGCATCGCGCCCGGGGATAACAACTGCATCATCTCGCCGCGCGCGGCGACCATTGATAACGCGTCGGACAGCGAGAATACGCCCGCCAGGCAAGCTGCGGTAAACTCCCCGACGCTGTGCCCGATCATTGCCTGCGGCCGGATGCCCCACGCCAGCCACTGCTTTGCGAGCGCGTATTCGATGGTGAATATGGCGGGCTGCGCGACGCGAGTCTGATTCAAATCATCCGCGTTGATAGCCGAGCGTAGGTCGAAGCCGAGGTGCGGGAGCAGGATCGCGGCGCATTCGTCCACAGTCGTTCGGAAGACGGGCAGCGAATCGTATAACTCGGAGCCCATGCCTGGGTATTGCGCGCCTTGTCCGGGAAATGCGAAGACGACGGGGAGTTCTCGCGAGGCCCGTCCGGTCGTCCAACCCTCCGTTCCGTGGACCAATATGCCGCGATGTTCGAAACGCCGCCGGCCGGTTTGCAAGGCGTAGGCGACATCGGCAATTTCGACGCCGGGGTTTTGCTTGAGGTGATCCGCCAGAGCTGCCGTTGCCCGATCCAACGACGTCTGCGATTTCGCAGAGAGCATCAAAACATGATGTGAAAACTTTGTTGACGAACTTTCGGATCGCGGCGCTTCTTCCAAGATGACGTGGGCGTTCGTTCCGCCGACGCCAAACGCGCTGACTCCGGCCCGGCGCGGCGAATCCGTCTGCTTCCATTCCGTCACCTTGTCGTTCACGAAGAAGGGTGTCGATTTGAAATCGATTCTCGGATTCGGTTTCTTGAAATGCAGTGTTGCTGGGAGCAGGCCGTGACGTAGCGAGAGCGCGGTCTTGATCAGGCCGGTGGTTCCGGCTGCGGCATCAAGATGTCCCACATTTGTTTTAGCGCTTCCGATCGCGCAGAAGGCAGACGGCCAACGGCGACCGTCCGCCCCACCAAACGCCTGCGTCAATGCCGCAATCTCGATGGGATCGCCGAGTGGCGTGCCCGTTCCATGCGCCTCGACATAGCTTATAGTCGCGGGATCGACACCCGTCGTCTGATGCGCGCGCCGAATGGCCGCCGCTTGACCCTCGACGCTCGGCGCGGTGAATCCAACTTTATCGCCGCCGTCATTGTTGACGCCGTAGCCTTTGATCACGGCATAAATCGAGTCGCCGTCCGCGATGGCTTCATCCAAGCTTTTCAGTACGACAATCGCGCACCCCGATCCGAATACCGTGCCTTGCGCGTCGGCATCGAAGGCGCGGCAATGTCCATCGGGCGAAACGATGCCGCCTTCCCGATATTGATAGCCGCGCTTTTGCGGAAACGTGATCGACACACCACCCGCGAGCGCCACATCGCATTGACCGCTCCGAATACTCTCGCACGCCTGGGTTACGGCGACCAGTGAGGTGGAGCATGCAGTTCCCATCGTGATGCTGGGCCCGGTGAGATTAAGCTTGTGAGAGACGCGCGTGGAAAGGAAGTCCGGGCTGGCTCCGAGCATCGTCTGATAATTGGCGACCTGATAGCCAGCGGTATAGTCTTCGATAAAACTCCGGTCGGCGCAAAGGTTCTGCAGAAAATAGGTGTTTGGACTACAGCCGGCGAACACGCCGATTGAGCCGCGATACCGCGCCGGATCGCAGCCCGCGTCTTCGAGAGCTTCGACCGAGCACTCGAGAAAGATCCGGTGCTGTGGATCGATGGTCTCGGCCTCTTTGGGAAAAATGTTGAAGTAGCCGGCATCGAAGAGATCGGTATCGTCGAGAATCGAACGGGCTTTGACCGCGTTCGGCCCCGCACCCGCCTCAAGTTCGTCGTCGCTGAAGAACGAGATCGACTCTACGCCGTTTTTTAGATTTTCCCAGAACTCGCGAACATTCTTCGCGCCGGGCAACCGGGCACTCATACCAATAATGGCGATATCGCCGCCTTTTGCGGGTCGTCGATTTGAGGACTCTTGTCGACCCTGGTTCTCGCGTTGAGCGAGATAACCGGCCAACGATCGAATCGTGGGGAAGCGGAACAGATCTGCAACCGCAATGTCTCTACCTAGCTGTCTCTCGATGCGGCCCTGCACGCGGAGCAACTGCAGGGAACTGCCACCGAGATCGAAGAAGGGTCGATCGAGCGGCGGTGACGGAACGCCAAGCGCAT
>JBEKUT010000192.1:0-12500 GCA_049514735.1 Bryobacteraceae bacterium | reverse complement strand
AATTCCGGCCACGGTGGTAATAACGCCGGCCGTCGAGACCATCCGAATCACGCTATTGTCGGTGTCGGCAATGTAGAGATTCCCCGAGGCATCGAACGCGACGTTGGTGGGGTTGTTCAGTTGAGCGCCGAGCGGCGAGCCGCCATCGCCGGCATAACCAAAACCGCCGTTACCCACCACTGTGGCGATGATTCCGTTCTGAACTACCCGGATACGTTCGTTTTCCGTATCGACAATGTATAGATTGCCCGCCGCGTTCACCGCAACGCCACTTGGA
The DNA here is from genome assembly GCA_049514735.1 of Bryobacteraceae bacterium. Lineage (GTDB taxonomy): Bacteria > Acidobacteriota > Terriglobia > Bryobacterales > Bryobacteraceae > JAICMB01. Next base: position 12,223 of record JBEKUT010000192.1, on the reverse strand, counting down.
CCGTTCAATACCGCGGCGCTGGCAGCGCCTCCGTCGCCGCTGAAGCCAGCGCCGGTCGCGGCGTTTCCGGCAAAAGTCGAGATCGTATAGTTTTGTCCCCAGGCCGCCCCGATCGACAAAACGCCGAGCAAAATACAAAAAGAGGCAGTGTGAATCCATTTCACACCTGGGACGCAGAAGAACAGCCTCTTCGCTCCGGATGCCTGATTACCTGTGGTGTGAAGCCACGATAGACTAACCAAATCTACTATTTCCATTTGTTTTTGTGACGGACGCGGCAAGCGGAACCCCGGTTGCACTTCGTCCTCCTTTTGAAATTCAATCCTATGGGACCTTTAAGAAACTTTACAATTCATCTGAACCTCCGTCGAACTCGTTCAACGTCTTGAGGCCGTAAAAGGTCTAAAATCTCGCGACCAGCCCTTGCGAGTGTGCGAACATCGCGGGCTTTTGATACGATCAGCATTTGGCAAACAAAGGGGAGGTGCTTCAGCTGTGACGTGTGTCCAGATTTTCAGTAACAGGGTTAACGGTGCAAAATCTAGAGTACCGCAAACTCTACCCACGCTCCGCATCCGATTCATTTGGTTGTTCTTAGCACTCTCCAGCATTTCTATTTTCGGGCAGGACGGAGCCGCCTTACTCGGCGTGGTTGTCGACCCTAGCGGCGCCGTGATTCCGGAAGCGCAGGTCTCGGTAATCAGCCAGAGAACGGGCGCAGTGAACAGCACGCTAACGACCACCTCCGGGCAATTCCAATTGGACTCATTGCCGCCGGGCGAGTACGCAGTGGAAGTAGAAAAACTGGGTTTTAACAAATTACATATCGACAAGGTAGTGTTGAGCGTGCGCGACCGGCAATCGCTGCGTCTGTCTCTAGAGGTCGCCAGCGCGGCGACCGCCGTCGTCAACGTCACCAGCGAAGTGCAGGGCGTTTCCACCGAGTCGTCCGTTTCAACCGTCCTCGAACACGACTATTTAACGAACCTGCCGCTGAACGACAGGACCATTCTGTCATTGGTCTTGATGGCTCCTGGCGTGACAAGCGACGCGGGCAACGGCGCCGGTGATATCCACGTGAACGGCCTGCGTGCCAATACGAACTATTACACGCTCGATGGCGTCAGCGTGGGCTCCGGCGGAGCGCCTGGAAACGCGGTTTTCGGCGGGGTTGGAGCAGTAGGGTTCGGACTTGGCGGGCAGTTCGGCGGGGTCAACTCCGGCGCAACCAGCGATAGCGGCGCCACCCCCATCCCGCTCGATGCTCTGCAGGATGTCCGCATTCAGACCTCCGCGTTCGCTCCGGAATTTGGGCGTTCACCCGGAGCTCAGGTCTCCTTGAGCAGCCGCGCGGGAACGGATAAATTCCACGGTTCCCTGTACGAGTACTTTCGAAATGGCGACCTGAACGCCGCCCAATGGTTCGCCAACGCTTCGGGTTTGAAAACCACTGCCATGCAAGAGAACCGTTATGGCGCCACCTTCGGCGGCCCGGTTCCAGTGGCGGGCAAGACTTATTTCTTTCTTAATTACGAAGGATTGCGTTTGTTAAGCCCGCAGGTTGCGATCGATTCCGTTCCGGATCTTGCGACCAGAGAGGCAGTGCCGGTCAAAACCCAGCCGTTCGTGAATGCGTTTCCGATGCCCAACGGTCCGGGGCTCGCCAGCGGAGCGGCCCAATTCGAAGGAGTATTTTCAAACCCCATCAACACTAAGTCGGGGAGCTTCCGGCTGGACCATACCTTCAATTCTCACCAGGCCCTATTTGCTCGTTACAGCTACAATTCCTTAGATGGCAGTATCAGGGCCATCACCAGTCCGAACGTCGTAAACTACACCAACACCAAGGCGCAGGGCCTGACAGTGGGTCTGCTTTCAACCCCCAAGCCTACGGTAACGAACGATCTTCGTGTCAATTTTTCGTTAAACACCGGCAGTTCCTTTGGTGTTATGGATAACTACGGAGGCGCGGTCCCACTCACCGATTCACTAGTGTTTCCAGGTGGTATTACGCAGCAGACCGGGCAGTTTAGCTTCTCCATCCTGGGCGCGTCCGGTTATACTTACGGGAATCACTCGAAGAACCGTCAGGATCAAGCCAACCTGGTGGATGGCGTGACACTGATCGCCGGTAATCACGCCTATAAAATCGGCGTGGATGTCAGGGAAATCCTGCCAACCTATTACAAACAGCTCTACGATTCGAGTGTCACATTCAACGGCATCGCCGCGACCACTACGGGCGGGCTCCTAACAGGCTTAGCCACCAGCGCCGTCATCGATTCCAACCTGCAGGAAGTATTTCCGGAATTTTTAAATTTCTCGAGTTACTTCGAAGACACCTGGAAGACAAATTCGCGGATCACCATCACTTACGGCCTGCGCTGGGATATAAACCCCGCGCCGAGTACGCGGAGCGGCCCGCTGCCACTGGCCGTCTCTAACTCGCAGTACTTTCCATTGACGCAGTCCCAACCGCTTTATTCCACGCAATGGAAGAATGTCGCTCCACGAGTTGGACTGGCTTTCCAGGTTTCGGCGAAGCAGGGTCACGAGACCATTGTCCGGTTCGGCTATGGTTGGTTTTACGATGTCGGCTACGGCCTTATCAACAGCGTATTCTCGTCCATACCTTATTCGAATTCGAGAATCCTTACCTTGCCGGTTTTCCCACTCAGCCCCGCCAACATTGCTCCGCCGGGTCTCAATGCCGTTGAGCCGTACGTGCGCGTGAGCACCGCGGAAAACGACCTCGCGGCGCCAAAGGTGGAGGAGTCGAGCTTGGCCGTTGAGCATCACTTCGGACAATCTCAGGCGTTGACCGTCACACTGGTTCACAACACCGGTTCAAATCTGCTTCTGAGTGCGACCTCAGCATCCTACAACGCACAATACGACCTGCTTAGCCAAATCGGTAATGGTGGCAGTTCCGACTACAACGCTTTGCAGGTTCAATTCAGGCGCAGACTTTCAACGCGGCTGAACGTGCAGGCAGCCTGGACGTGGGCTCACGCTTTGGATACTTCTTCGAACGACGCCGGGTTCGGAGCGGGATTCGCGAGCTTCGCCGGCTCGAAGGGGCCCTCCGATTACGATGTCCGCCATACTATAACCGCTTCGGGATCGTACCTCATACCCAATGCCAACGGCTTCCTCAAGCCCCTCACCCATAACTGGTTCGTCGAGTGGTATGGAAGTTTCCGGACCGGCTTGCCTTTCGATGTCGTGGGCGTCAGTTCAACCACGTCCAACTCCGGCTCTACAAACATCGGTGTATTTGGTCAAAGCCGGCCCGACCTGGTTCCCGGAGAGGCCATCTGGATTAGCGATCCGAGCGCGCCGGGCGGTATGCGTCTGAACGCGGCCGCTTTCTCGGCGCCCTCCGGATTTGGCGAAGGCAATCTGGGCAGGAACGCGCTGCGGGGTTTCGATGCGTCGGAGTTAGACCTTTCGTTGAGGCGCCAGATCGCCATCACGGAACGAGTCCGCCTGAATTTAAGCGCCGAAGCCTACAACATTTTTAATCATCCGAGTTTTGCGAATCCCACTCGCTTCGAAGGCGCCAACCTGGCCAGTCCGAATTTCGGAATCGCCACCCAGACCCTCAACCAGTCGATTTCCGGCGGCACTTCGATCAACGCCACCGGCGGCGCGCGTACCCTGGAATTGGTAGTGAGGCTTCAGTTTTGATTGAGGGCGCAAAGGCCACTGCCGCCATCGCCAACATGACAGGAGAAAATAATTGAGTTCGATTCGACCAAGGGTTTATCGTTCGCGCATCGTGCATGCCCACTTTGCGGCCTTGTTGCTGATCGCGCCAGGCGCGCTCCGCGGGCAGTCCACCGCGACACCCGAGACGACACCCGCCCAGAACCCTGCCGGGCAGACCGATTCTACCGGCCAAGCCCCCGCGCCTCCTGCCCCAACCCCGGCGCCCGCCAAGAAAAGTTCGTCATCACGGCAAACTTCGTCCTCCTCCTCTCCCTCGGCTCCGTCGAATTCGCAATCCGAGAGTACTCGCCGCTTCTGGTTCGGCGGAATCGCGGCATACACGCCTTTCAAACAGATTAACGGAGGCACCACCGCCCCAGCCCCATCGACCACTTTAATGGGGAGCTCCGGATCGCATCCGCTTGCCGAAGGCGTTACCTTTCACGCAGGTCTGTTCAAGAAATTTTCACTGGACCTGGATTTAATTCACCGGCGGGCAGGCTACAACTTTAGCGACGCCATCGTCGGAGGAACCACCGCGGGCGCAGGCACCACGACGACCATCACGAACATCACCTACGAAATTACGAATACCACGCTTTGGGACGTGCCGCTCCTGATCGAATATAAGACGCGGCACCGCTGGTATTACGAAGGCGGCGGCGCCTTGCGTCACGTGAGCGACCTGCGAAGCTGGAGGTTCCAACGGGCCAGCAGCGCGGTGACCACCACCTCGAGCGGTGCTGTCACCACTACCAACACCGACACCTGTTGCAACGAATCGGCCGCCGCGGCCCGCCACAATATCGAGGGCGTAGTCGCGGGAGTGGGAACACACTTCCGCGATGCATTCGGGCTGAAGGTCACCCCCGAAATCCGCTATACGCGATGGCTTGAGAACACGTTCACCGAAGGACCTGTCCGGTCCAACCGCAATCAGGTCGAAGTTCTATTCGGAATTGCTTTTTGACGCGGCGACAGCGCATTCGGGAGTTATCGAATGTCTGATTCTGCCCTGAGAGCATTCATTGGACGGCCCGTGCCTGCCGTCCACGCTGGCGACGTCAAACGTGTCTGGTCATTCTTGGCATCGGAGCAACCCCCCGATCCACGATTCCAAGGACAAACCTCGTTTAATCTAAAGCTCCTGGCAGGCTTGTGCGGCAAGGGTGCGGGCGTTCTCGCTGTGTGGTTTCGCGCGACGCTTGTCGAGGCTGTACGGAAAGAAGGACGATTGGAGCGATGGCGAGAAGGGACAGCTTACGCGACAAGGTGTTTGACGTTGCAGCGGCCTTCCCGCTTCCGGGAGGACCGGCCAACGCCGATCTTGGCGCGTTCGTCGCCGCATTGGATCCATCTTCGACCTGCCGCGGCCGGAGCGGTTGAAAATTTCACGTCCTGGATTTAAGGAACGCCAAGAACTCTTGCGGGTTACGCGTCAGGCCAGGAAATGTCGCGACGACCTTCTCGTCGGAGTCGAGAATCGCGTAAAACGGCTGCGCGGCGGTCTGGAACATCCGAGCTTCCAAGTCGCCATTGAATTTCGAAGCCTCATAATTGCCGTCGGTGTACAACTCGACCGCGATGAAGTCCTTCGCCACCGCCGCGATTTCCGGACGGGTGAACATGTTCGCCTTCATCCACTTGCAGTTGGTGCAAGTATAGCCCGTAAAATCGACCAGGACCAGCTTGTTTTCGTGCTTCGCCCGCGCCAGCGCTTCGCGATATTGATCCTTCATCCACGGAATACCCTCCGCTGCCGGTGCACCACCGCCAAAGCCGACCTGAGCCGTCGCGGCCGGGATATAAGCATCGATCTCACCGAGTTTCGCGCCCCACATGCCAGGAACCAGGCTGATGGCGAAGATCAGAAAGAAGGCTCCCAGCAGCATCCGGCCTACGCCGAGGTGATCCTCCGGTGAGACGCCTTCCAGTCGAAGGAACCCAAGCAGGTACAGCCCAGCCATCGCAAAGAGCACCACCCAGGCGGCCAGGAAGCGCTCCCGCGTGATGAATCCGAGTTGAAGCACCTGATCAATGTTGTTGATGTATTTGATTGCAACAGCAAGGATTATAAATCCAAGCACCACCTTGACGCGCGCCATCCACATGCCGCGCTTGGGCAGCCGTTGCAGATACGAAGGAAATAGCGCCAGCAGAAAGAACGGTGTCGCGAGCCCGGTCGCGAAGCAGAGCATTCCGAAAACCGGCGTCAAACCCTCCCCCGTCGCCGACGCCACCAGCAGCGGTCCCACAATCGGCCCCACGCAGGCAAACGACGTGAGCGAAAACGTCAATCCCATGATCAACGTTCCGGCATAGCCCTCACGGCGGCCAGCCGAGTCCATCTTGGTGAGCAGGCCGGACGGAAGCGTCAGCTCAAAAGCCCCTAGCAGGCTCAGGCCGAACACGATAAACACCAATGAAATGAATCCGTTGACCCAGGGACTCGAAGCTAACTGCTGAACTCCGAACGGGCCTGCGATGGCCTTAGCCAGCAGACCCAGTCCGGTGAACAGAACGATAATGCCGACGCAAAAAACGATCGCCTGCGCTAATCCGTCCTTCCGGTTGATGAAGTACGAAACCGTGATCGGAATCATGGGAAAGACGCACGGCGTGAAGATAGCCGCGAGTCCGAAGCCGAATGCTGTCAACAGGAACCAAGCGAAATTCTCATCCTTTGGCTTACCAGAAGGCGGATGAGCAATCGGAACTGCGACCGCCTTTGCGGATGGGTCCACCGTCAACGACGCCACGGCCGTCTTGGTCTTCGGCGGCAGACACATCTTGTCCGTGCAGACCTGATAACGCGCCTGCGCCGTGATCTCTACCGGGCCAGCCGGGGCATCCGGCTTCAGCGTGATATCGATGGTGAACGGGGTATCGGAGGCGAACGTCTCCGTGTCCATTTGAAAGCCCTGATCGAACTTGCGTTCCGGCTTCGGCTGATCAACCTTGAAGCCGGCCACAACGGGACTTTCGAGAATCTTGATAGTCGTTGGGTTCGGTCCGCCCGGGGGCGTGGTTAGGGAATAAAGATGCCAGCCCGGAGTCACCTTGGCGGTGAACGTACCGGATACATGACTGCCTGGCGGCGCTGCCGTGGGATTGAGCGCGAGACCCCACTGCACCGGATCCTCAGCGGCCCAGACGCCGATCACCAAAAATAGGGTGACGCAAATTATCCGTTTCACGTCAGTCCGCCGCAGGACCGGTGCGGAATTCGGCCGACCGTCCCAGTTCGTCCTCGATCCGTTCGTTGATGCGGCCCTCGGCAAATTCGGCAGCAACCCGTATCGTATTTTTCATCGCGTTGGCGTTGGAGCTGCCATGCGTGATGATGCAAACGCCCTTCACGCCGAGCAAGGGCGCGCCGCCGTATTCGGAATAATCCAGCCGCTTCTTAAACTCTGCAAATGCCGACCGTGCAAGAAGATAGCCTACTTTTCTTGAGATAGTAGTTTTAAGCGCTTCCCGCAGCATGTGGGCGATCATATCCACCAGCCCCTCGCTCACCTTCAACGCAATATTCCCCACGAAGCCGTCGCACACAATGACGTCGGTGTCGCCTGCATAAATGTCGCGGCCTTCGACGTTCCCAATAAAATTGATCGGAAGCGACTTCAGGATCGGCGTGACCGACCGCGTCAATTCGTTCCCCTTGTGCTCCTCTTCTCCGATCGACAAAAGTCCGACCCGTGGCCGCTCATTGTGAAAAATTGTGCGCGAGTAAATGTCGCCCATGATGGCGAATTGCGCCAGCATGGTGGCGCTGCAATCGACATTGGCCCCGACATCGACTACGATAACCGGACGGCCCTTGAGGGTCGGAAATGCCGATGCCAGCGCGGGCCGATCCACGCCGCGGACCATGCCTTGCACCATCTTGGCCGTCGCCATCACCGCGCCGGTGTTTCCGGCGGAAACCACACCTTGCGCGACCCCTTCGCGGACCAATCGTGAAGCGACGCGGATGGAGCTGTCGCGCTTGGTGCGAAAAGCCTTCGCCGCGCTGTCGTCCATCGTCACCACTTCGCTCGCGTGCTTAATTTCGATGGGAAGATCGCGCGCGCCGGGGTGCTGATCCAGCTCCTTCTTGAGGATCTCCCGCTGGCCAACCAGGATCACTTTGATCCCAAGCGCACGAACGGCACGGATAGCGCCTTCGACCTCGGACTTGGGAGCGTTATCGCCGCCCATTGCGTCCACCGCGATGGTCACCATGTGCGGTTTCGTTCTACTGTTCGGCTACTTCGATTACTTCCCGGCCCTTGTACCGGCCGCAATGCGGACAGGCACGATGAGGGGCCTTCGGCTCATGACAATTGGGGCACTCGGCCATACCTGGGACCTTTAAGGAATCGTGGGCCCGGCGGGTGGACGTGCGTCTCTTCGAGTGTCTTCGTTTTGGATTTGGCATTTCAGTTCCTCTTACCCCGCAATCATCATGGGGCTTGCGTTTTCTTTAAAATAGTTAGCCTTGGAGCCTCTTCAGTGCCTCCCAGCGGTCATCGACAGGCTTTATCTCGCAGCCGCAGGCACGCAGGTTGCGGTTCTGGCCGCACACCGGGCAGATGCCCAGGCATGCTTCCGAACAAACCAGGTGCATCGGCAACGACAAAATGACGTACTCCCGTAGGATATCATTGAGTTGCAGCCCGTCGCCGTCATAAAACCCGATCTCGGCTTCGCCCTCTCGAATTTCCACTTCCGAGTGGCCCACCGGTTGAGGTGGCCGATAGAATAAGTCAAAATCGGAATCGATAGGAAACTCCGCCTTTTCCAGGCAGCGCCCACAATCGCCTTCCATGGTTACCTTTAGATGGCCACGCACCCGGATCTCTCCAAGCGTGTTGCCCAATAATTCCGCCGATCCCTGCGCTTCGAGCGGTCCTACCTGGCGAAGAGTCTTATCGATATACTCGATTTCGCCGGGAGCAAGGGAAACCTCGAAGCGAATCTTCCGCTGCTCTAATTCCTGTACGCTGAAGAACACACACACCTCGGACGGCGCTTGGATCGGTCCAAAAGCCAAGTATAGCAAACAAAGGGATTCTGCGAGCACCGTAGCGCCAGATGCTAGGGTTGTTAGACGAAAACCCGGTAAAGGTTACAGGAATTGGAATAAGTTACACACTCAGCCCGCCAACAGCGACCAAAAGATTGTATACAAGGTTGATTACAGGTGTAACGTCTCCTTATCCCGAGGGGTCGTACATACCGTAATGACTGAAACGGCAGTTAGACTCGCGATAGATGAATCACCGGCTCTTAACGGACTCCGAGAGGCGGAGATCCGCACTGAGCTGGAACGTATTTTGCGCAGCCGCGTATTCGTACACTCCCATCGAATACGCCGCTTCCTACAGTTCGTGGTCGAAGAGTGCCTCCTAGGGCAACACCACCGTTTGAAGGAGTATCTGATCGGGCTCGAAGTCTTCAATCGACAGGAAGCCTTCGACCCGCGGGTGGACTCCATCGTTCGCGTAGAAGCGCGGCGGTTGCGGACTAAGTTGGAGGAGTTTTACCTCACCGAAGGGCATGACTCCGAAATCCGCATCCAGCTACGCAAAGGGAGCTACGTCCCGGTATTCGAGCAGCGCGGCTCCGGCCTCATGGCCCGTACCGGCTTTGCAAAACCAGCGCCACGGCGATCCATCGGCGTGGGCTCAATAACGGTGTTCAATGGCGGCGCCAGCCACGACAACGCAGTCGAGGATGTGAAACGCCGCATCGCGCATGTCCTCATTAAAGAGGGCTATTTCCAGGTGACTGGAACGAACGGCGCCCAGACCCAAGCAAGCCCAATGCCAGTTGAGAGCGCCCCAACTGCGCCCGAGACGCCCAGGCCGGATTATTGCGTCGATGGCAGCATGCACTTCCACGTGGACCGCGTCAACGTCATTCTGCAGTTGTTGAGCACCTCCGACGGCGCCTACTTCTGGTCCGAGCAGGTCGACTGCAAGCTCGACGACCTTTCTCCCGTCGAGGGGTTGGCGCGTTCACTGAATCGTGTGCTCATTACGGCGGTTACCTCCGGCGATGCAGGCCGGGCTCGCCGCAACTGGGGCGACCGGCAGAGTTTCGATTTTTATCTGCAAGGCCGCTACAACTGGAAGATCGGAACTCCGGAGAGCATTCGGAACAGCGTGCCGTTGTTTACGAAGGCCGTCGAACACGACCCCACGTACGCAGCGGCGTGGGCCGCGCTTTCCCAATCCTTGCTGGTGAGCACCGTCTTCGGTTTTATCAATTCAAACGAATCGGGCGGACGCATGAAAGAAGCCGCGGAGCAGGCCACCAAGCTCAACGACAACCTTCCCGAAGCGCGGGTGGCGCAAGGCGCGGTGCTGTCGATCCTGGACTGGGATTGGAGCGCTGGCGAACATGAATTGCAGCGCGCCATCCAGCTCGCTCCCACCGACCCCTCTGTTCATATCGTCTACGGATTGCAGTTGGCCTGCCGGCGCATGCTGGACGCCGCGACCGCCGAGTTGGAGACAGCGTTGGAACTCGATCCGGCCTCGCTGTTCGCTAATTTCGCTTTGGGCTGGCTGCACTCCGTGAACGGCCGTTACGATGAGGCCATCGCGCAGCACAAGCTGGTAGCCCAGCTCGCGCCCGATTTTGCGCTCTCCTATCTCGGCCTCGGATGGGCGCACACGGGCAAGAACCTGTACCGCGACGCCATCGCGTACTTCACCAACGCAACGAGTCTGCTGAAAGCCAAGGCGTTGCTTTCGGGATGCCTCGGCTATTGCTACGCGCGTTCGGGCGACCGCGACGAAGCGCTTCGTCAATTGCTGCTCCTCGACGGATCGGGCAGCGACAGGACGGTGAGCGCCGCGGCCATCTATTGTGGCTTGGGCGACCATGATCGGGCGCTGATTTTTCTTGAGGAAGCGGTCGCATCGCACAACACGGCGGTCCCGGTACGGACGTTGAGTCCGGAGTTCGCCTGTCTTCGGAGCGAGCCGCGCTTCGTCGAGCTGCTCAAAAAAATGGGGACGGTGTAGGGCGGGCCATCGCGTAGGGCAGGCCATCGGGTTTTGTGGCCTGCCTTTCCGCAAACAACGCAGACGACGCAAAAGCCGATCGTCTGCGCTACGCTACGCGCCACGCCTTACCGGCGGCGCGCCGTCAGCCGATTTTCCAAACCCCGTAAATTGGACTGCTCGCCCATCGCGATCAAAAAGTCGTGCGCGCATATTTCCGTTTCGGCCGGCGGGTTGAAAATCATCTCGCCGGCCGCCTTGCGGATCGCCAGAATGATGATTCCCAATTCCCGCCGGATCTGCATCTCGCCCAGAGTTTTCCCGACAAACTCCGCGCCTTCTTCGACCCGCACCTGTTCAATAGCAACGTCGAGGCCCACGTTCTTTGTCGTGAAGTCCAGGAATTGCGCCACGTGCGGGCGAAGCAATGCTTGCGCCAGCCGGTGTCCCGTCATGGTGTAAGGCGCGAACACGGTATCGGCTCCGGCGCGGCGCAGTTTTTCTTCGGCATCCTCTTCGGCGGCGCGCGTCACCACGGTCAAGCTGGCATTCAAATTCTTCGCGGAGAGAATCACGAAAAGATTATCGGCATCGGTGGCGAGAGCGGCAATGAGTCCCCTGGCGCGCTCGACACCCGCTTCGCGCAGGCTGTCGTCGCGAGTGGAATCGGCCAGAACGGCAACCATGCCGGAATGGATGGCTCTCTCCACGCGCTCCTCGGCGCGATCCATCACGATGAAGGGCACGCCCGCCCGCTGCAGTTCGAAGGCGGCGTTGCGGCCAACTCGTCCGTAACCGCACACGATGAAGTGCTGTTGCATTTTGTCGATCATGCGTTTGTGCCGGCGTTCATGGAGCGGGTCTTGCAACTCCATCTCGATGATAGTCTGCGTGACAGCGCCGACTGAGAAGAACATCGCGCTGACGCCGAAAAGGATGAGTATGGAGTTGAAGATTCGTCCCGCCTGGCTGAGCGGGTGAATTTCGTCATACCCAACCGTGGTGATGGTGATCAGCGTCATGTAGAAGGCGTCGAACAGAGGATAGCCTTCGATGATGCGGAATCCCAGGGTCCCCACGCCCAGGGTGAGCAGCAGCAGTCCCGCGACGAAGACCACGCGGCGGAGCAGTCGGCGATACATCGGCGTCTTTAGTATATTGCGCCCGCGTGTTATCGTCGGATCGAATGCGGGCGGTGCATCTTGAGAGCGGTGTGGTTAGTGTCAAGAGCGTTCCGAAGCCGCGTGCAATCCCGGGATTCGCAACCATCCGGCTGCTGTACGGCGGCATCTGCAGCACGGATTTGGAATTGCAGCGCGGGTATTACGGTTTTCGCGGGACGCCGGGGCACGAATTTGTCGGCGAGGTGGTGGAAGCTGGGGACCGCTCACTATTGGGCAAGCGCGTGGTCGGCGAGATCAATCTGGCGTGCGGAAAATGCGCGTGGTGCGCGCGCGGGTTGGGCCGGCACTGCCCCAAGAGAACGGTGCTCGGAATTGTCAGGCATCCCGGCG
>JBEKUT010000191.1:0-12555 GCA_049514735.1 Bryobacteraceae bacterium | reverse complement strand
CGATGGCTTCGTCAAGGTCATCGCCGACGAAACGTTCGGCGAGATTCTCGGCGTCCATATCATCGGTCCACAGGCATTCGAGCTCGTGTCCGAAGCCGTGGCCGCCATGGAAGCCGAAGCCACCGTCGAAACCATGATGAGCACCATTCACGCCCACCCCACTCTTTATGAGGCTATGGGCGAGGCGTTCAACAACGTCTACGGGCTCGCCATCAATGTTTAGTTGTGAAATGTATAATTGCGAAGTTCGGGACCTCGGCCGCCTGGACTACGCCGAGGCTCTCGCTGTGCAAAAGGATCTGGCGGACAAGCGCAAGCGCGGCGAAATTCCCGACCAGTTGCTCTTCGTCGAGCACCCCCACGTCATCACTCTCGGCCGCAACGGACACCTCGAAAATCTGCTCGCCAGCAGCCAGGTGTTGGAGCGCAGCGGCATTTCGTTCCACCAATCGGATCGCGGCGGCGACATCACGTATCACGGTCCGGGACAGATCGTCGGCTATCCCATCTTCGACCTGCGCGATTGGAAGCGCGATGTTGTTGCTTACGTCCGCGCGGTCGAAGAGGTAATCATGGGTGCGCTCGCCGAGTTCGATATCAAGGCCGGCCGCGTCCAAGGCGCAACCGGAGTCTGGGTCGATGGCGCTAAGATCGCGGCCATCGGCATTCACATCAGCCGCTGGGTCACCTCGCATGGTTTCGCGTTGAACCATTCCACCGATCTCAGCTACTTTCAGTACATCGTGCCCTGCGGACTCACCAGGCCTGTGACGTCCATGCGCCAATTAGGTTCGAATGCGCCGCGCGAAGACGTCGTTCGCGCCCTGGCGCATCACTTTGAGCGACAATTCGATTTCAAGCTGGCTGGGCCTCGAATCCCGGCATTGGAGACCACAATTTCATGACTGACATCGTCATGCCCCAGATGGGCGAAAGCATCGTAGAAGGCACTCTCACGAAGTGGCTGAAGAAGAAAGGCGACCGCATTGAACGCGATGAGCCGCTCTTCGAAATTTCAACGGACAAAGTCGACACCGAGATACCCTCCCCAGCCGCGGGCGTTTTGGGCGACGTGCTGGTAGCTGAGGGAATGACGGTTGGAATTGGAACCGTAGTAGGCAGAATCGAAGACGGCGCGGCATCGCCCGCAACGCCGTCGCCAACTGAAGTCGGCCCCTCCGCGGCCGCCGCCGAAGCGCAACCGACCGCGCCGCCCACTGCTATCCATGAACCCGTGGCCGAGAGCGCCGGACCCTATCCGATCCCCGTGCCCGAGCCCGAACCGGCCGTAGCCGAGTCGCCCGCAGGACCCCTTTCACCGTTGGTTCGCAAAATGGCTCGCGAGTACAACATCGATCTCAAGCAGGTGAAAGGATCGGGAGCCGGCGGGCGCATCACCAAGCAGGACGTCGAATCGTACATGTCCGCCCAGGGCGCGCGCACCATCTCGCAAGTTTCCCAACCGCCCGCGGCCCCCGCGCCAGTAGCAGCACCCGCGGCCCCCGCGCCGCCACCAGTCGCGCGTCCAGTCGAAACCCCCATCGCGACCGCCGGCGGGGCGCCCCACACCCGCATCGAGCCGATGACCACCATGCGCCAGCGCATCGCCGAGCACATGGTGATGAGCAAGCGCACCTCCGCGCACGTGACCACCGTGCATCGGGTCGACATGACCCGCGTCGCTAAAGCCCGCGACCGTGCCAAGGCCGAATTCCAGGCCCGCCACGGTTTCTCGCTGACCTATCTGTCGTTCGTTACGCGGGCGACCGCCGAAGCTCTCCGCGCCTTCCCCATCGTGAACGCATCCATCGACGGCACGAATATCATCTATCACAACGACATCAACATCGGTATTGCGGTAGCGCTCGATGGCGGCAACGGTTTGATCGTGCCGGTCATCCGCAACGCCGACGAGAAGAACGTCACCGGCCTGCAGCGCGCCATCGTGGATCTTTCCACTCGCGCCCGTTCGCGCCAGCTCAAGCCCGACGAAGTGCAATCCGGCACTTTCTCCATCACGAACTTCGGAAGCTTCGGCAGCATCTTCGCCACACCGGTAATCAACCAGCCGCAGGTGGCCATCCTCGGAGTCGGCGCGGTCGAGAAGGTCCCCGTAGTGATTGACGATGCTATTGCAATTCGCTCCCAGGCCTTTCTCGCCCTCACCTTCGATCACCGCCTGATCGACGGAGCGCTCGGCGACCAGTTCACCGCCAAAGTAAAATCCATTCTCGAGAAGTGGTCCGAGGAGGTCCTTTGATTGAGCAAGCGTTTCTGAAATTCTCCGCCGAAAATCTCGAGCAGCTCCGCGCGCGCATTCACGATTGTGTAGGCCGGCTCGACAACGAAAAGATCTGGATGCGCCATGGCGATGAAGACAATTCGATCGGCAATTTAGTGCTCCATTTATCGGGAAATGTCCGTCAGTGGATCGGATGTGGAGTCGCGGGAAGTCCCGACATCCGCGACCGCGACTCCGAATTTGCAGCCCGCGGCGGCCTCGAAAAAGCTTCTCTTCTTTCTAAACTCGACCAATCGGTTGACCCCGCCATCGAGACCATCAAGACGCTGCCAACATCCCGGCTACTCGACCCGCTCACCATCCAGAACTACGACGTGACCGTGATGGAAGCCATTTATCATGTGGTCGAACATTTCGCCCAGCATACCGCCCAAATCATCTTCGCCACTAAGCTATTAACCGGCGCCGACCTCGGCTATTACCGCCATTTATCCAAGGCCACTTCCTAAGTAGAACAGACGATCGGTTTTCGTCGTCTGTTCTCTCTTAGGCCTCAAAAAAATCTCGCGCTCCCCCCACCCCAGCCGATAAGCCCGGTGTGGGCAACAAACTAGCGTTTCTCTTCTTCTCTGCCGCCTTACTGGCGCACGGCCAAGGAGCCATCACCGCGAAACCAGCGGCCCTGTCGTTCACTTACCAGATTGGAACCACCTTGCCCACACCCCAAACCGTCGCCATAAAAGCCGGAGCGGGAACCACCCCAACAGCCGCGTTTACCGCCGCCATCCCTCCCGGAACAAACGGAGCGATTGAGTGGATAACGGTTACTCCATCCACCGGAACCCTGTCCGCAACCCTTACGGTCCGCGTGAACCCAACCACGCTCAGCACCGGCGAATACAGTGCCTCTGTTGCCGTCACCATATTGGGAGTGGTCACATCGATACCGGTTACTCTGGACGTCGTTACAGCCCTGCCAACCCTCACCGTCACCCCCGCAACCGTGAATCTTTCGACCGCAACTACAGCCGTTCAAGGCTCGGTGACATTAACAACTACCGGAACTGCGGTCACATTTACGGCCTCAGTGACAGGTGCGGCGTGGCTGACGCTGGACCCGAATTCCACGGCCGGAGTTGTCTTGCCAGGCGGCCCCGTAACGCTCACGTTTACGGCTGATCCCACCACTTTGACTCCGCAGACCAAAGCTTATAGCGGAAAAATCGTGATCGTGGCCACGGGTGTGCCAGCCGCGAACAAGACGCAGAACATCATCGTCAATTTCATCGTCGACAGCTCCTTGCCAACCATAACTCTACTTTGGCCGAACCCGGTGCAGGCAAATGGCGGCGCGGTAACACTGTGGATCACGGGCGCCAATTTCTACGCCGGATCGACGGTCAAGGCCAATAACATCTCATTAACTCCGACCCTGCTCAGTGCAACGCAGATTCAGGTTGTTGTGCCCGCCACTCTGCTTACCGTCGCGGGCACCAACGTCGCGATCGTCGTTACGAACCCTTTGGGAGGAGGTTCCAGCGCTCCGGCGTCCTTGAATGTCTCGAACGCTCCCACCATAGAAGCTGTTCTGAATGCGGCCAGCTACGCGTCGGGAAGCGTCAGTCCGGGCGAAATTGTGGCGCTCTTCGGCCCGGGCATCGGGCCGCCCAATCCGGTTTACATGAGCATTGTTAACGGATATGTGAACCAAAACGTCGGCGGTCTGCTGGTCATCGTCGGCTCCAACGTGAACGGCTACCAGTCTGCGCCGCTGCTTTATGCCGATCCGAACCAGGTTACGGTTCAGATCCCCTATGGCGTTCAGCCTGGGGCCGGACAGACCATCCAGGTTTCGAATGGCACGGTGGTGGCAAACCTACCCACCGGAACCACAATTACGGTTGGCGTGAACGCTCCAGGAATCTTTACCGCCGACGGTTCCGGCATTGGACAAGCGGCCGCTGAAGTCTATAGCGGCGCAACCGGGCTCTACACGGGACTCAACTCGGCTACTAATCCGACAACGGCAACCGATACCGTGGTGCTGTATCTTACTGGTGAAGGCGAGTATCTTACGCCAGCGGGAGCTCACACCGGCTATATTATTCCGCCGCCCACTCCGCCCGCCACGTTGCCGCCTCAGATGCCTGCGGCCATCGCGCCGACAGTAACTATCGGAGGCGTTACTGCGACGGTAGTCTATGCAGGCGCCGTCGAAGGATCCATCATCGGACTGCTGCAAGTAAACGTGACCGTGCCGTCCGGGATCACGCCTGGAAGCGCGGCCGTTGTCGCAACGTTCCCGGCAACCGGAAACACCACGCAGGCGAACGTGACGCTCACAGTCAAATAAGAAAAACGCCCATACAGGTGCGACGATGGGATAAAGTGAAGCTCCTTTCCACTGTTGTTCTCATCGCCGCCCTGTCGTGGGCTCAATCCCCTGAAAATCGTTCTCCCGGTCTCTACGCGACCTTCGTAACATCGAAGGGCGACATCACGGCCAGACTCTATGAAAAATACACTCCCATTGCCGTGCAAACCTTCATTGGCCTGGCGCAAGGCACTAAGCCATGGCGCGACCCCAAGACCGGAGCCATGGTCAAGCGGCCTCTTTATAACAACATCACCTTCCATCGCGTGCTCCCGGGAGAGATGATCCAGTCGGGCGATCCCACCGGTTTGGGCACCCACAACTGCGGGATCAGAATTCCAGACGAAATCCTGCCCGGCCTGCGGTTCGACCGTGGCGGCAAGCTGGCAATCGCGAATACCGGCGACCCGAACACCGGCGGCTGCCAGTTTTTCATCACCACCGATCCCGTAGTGCAATGGACCGGCAAATACACCATCTTCGGCGACGTAATAAGTGGGCAGGATGTCGCCGCGGCGATCAGTCATGCGCCGGTTAAGGGCGACAAACCGGTCGACCCCGTAAAGCTCACTACTGTCGTTATCGAACGAGTACGGAAGTAATAGCGGTCACGTTACATTCTTCCTAACCTTGTCAGCCGCCAAAATCGAGTACATAATGAGTGTGCGGGTCAATTTACTTCTGCACCACATGAGGAGGCGCAGCAGTTCATATGGTGTCCGGTTTTAGACCAGAAACCGTGAATCCTGTTCGCCCGCCCGGCGAGCGCGCGCGACACAGGAAACCAAGGGAACCTTACACGCCGTATTCCGCGGCAGCTAAAAGAATCACAGCGTACCTTACCATTGCGGACATTCAGATAAATGGTGAACGTCCGTGGGACTTACAGTTGCACGATGAACGTTTCTTCGATCGCGTTTTGTCGCGCGGCACGCTAGGCGCCGGCGAATCCTACATGGATGGATGTTGGGACGTCGATGCATTGGATGAGTTTTTCACAAGGGTGCATCGCGCGGATCTATACAAGAGCTTCACGACGTTCGGCAGCGCCTGCCTCGCCCTGAAAAGCAGGATATTTAACCGGCAGTCGAAATTGCGGTCGCGCACGGTAGCGGAGGAGCATTACGATCTGGGTAACGACCTGTATGAGGCCATGCTCGATCGCAGAATGCAGTATACTTGCGCGTACTGGAAAGATGCTAACTCTTTGACTGAAGCGCAGGAGAATAAACTGCGTTTGATCTGCCGGAAACTCCAACTCGCGCCGGGGATGAAAGTCCTGGAGTTAGGCGGCGGCTTCGGCGGCTTCGCGCATTTCGCGGCGTCCGAATACGGATGCGAGGTGGTAAGTTACAACATCTCGAAGGAGCAGGTCGCTTACGGGCGTGAGAAGTGCAGGAACCTGCCAGTCCGCTTCGAGCAAAAGGATTATCGCGAAGCCGCCAACGAGCCGGAGCAGTTCGACCGCGTGGCATCCATCGGGCTTTGCGAACACATCGGCCCCAAAAACTACCGCGCATTTCTCGACTTGGCACGCCGTAGCCTCAAAGACGGTGGATTGTTCCTGATGCACACGATCGGGGGCAACGAATCCGAAACCAGTACCGATCCATGGGTGGACAAGTATATCTTCCCGAACGGAGTTATCCCGTCGATCGCTCAATTAGGCGCCGCCATTGAGGGTCTTTGGGTAGTGGAGGATTGGCATAACTTCGGTCCGAATTACGACCGGACTCTGATGGAGTGGTGGAGTAACTTCGACCGTGCTTGGCCTTCGCTACGCTCGAAGTATGGCGACCGGTTTTATCGCATGTGGAAGTTCTACCTGCAAGGATCGGCGGGGGCATTCCGCGCTCGCAA
This sequence comes from Bryobacteraceae bacterium, assembly GCA_049514735.1. GTDB lineage: Bacteria > Acidobacteriota > Terriglobia > Bryobacterales > Bryobacteraceae > JAICMB01. Next base: position 6,079 of record JBEKUT010000191.1, on the reverse strand, counting down.
GTTACAACTGTGGCAGTTGGTTTTGTCGAAAGGTGACGTTCCGAGTTACACGCCCGTGCGGTAACGGCCTGGAAATCGGGAGTGACACATCAAGAAAAGTGCGAACGCCTCGCGGAGCAACTCGCCGCAGCTCGTGCACAGGGTGTGTCCCTAGGACTTGCCAAGTCTACATCGAATCTCTTTCGCCATCGCAATGGCGCGAGTAAACGCAAGATCGACGTGCGGGGTTTCAACGAGGTCCTGCACGTCGATCCGAATCTCATGACAGCCGACGTTGAGGGCATGACGACTTACGAGACGTTTGTCGACGAGACCCTCCAATACGGACTGTTACCCACGGTAGTTCCGCAACTCAAGACCATTACAGTGGGCGGCGCGGTAAGCGGTGTCGGCATCGAATCTTCGTCGTTCCGCTACGGACTGGTACACGAAACCGTGCTCGAGATGGAAATCTTACTCGGGGACGGCCGGATTGTGTTGTGCTCGCCCGCGCAGAACTCCGATTTGTTCTTTGGATTTCCGAATTCCTATGGGACGCTGGGGTATGTTCTGCGTTTGAAGGTCCGTCTTATTCCCGCGCAACGGTATGTTCGCGTCAGACACTCGCGCTTCACGTCGGCGGAGGCTTACTTCACAAGCGTGGGCGAGCAGCGTGGGATCGATTATCTCGATGGCACTATATTCAGCGCCGACGAGATGTATCTGACATCAGGCCAGTTTGTGAGCGATGCACGCCGCGTGAGCGATTACACTTACCTGCGCATTTACTATAGATCCATCCAGCAGAATCGCGAGGACTGGCTGACCGCGCACGGGTATATCTGGCGTTGGGATGCGGACTGGTTCTGGTGCTCGAAGCATTTCTACATTCAGAATCCGGTGGTGCGGTTGGCCGCGGGAGCGTGGGCGCTGAACTCCCGAACGTATCAGCGCATCATGCGGCTGTCGCAGCGCCTGTTGCCGGAGTCCGGACGGGAGGAATCCGTAATTCAGGACGTCGATATCCCGATTGAGCATGCCCCTGAGTTTATGCGTTTTCTGCTTAAGGACATCGGCATCACGCCGGTATGGGTCTGCCCTTTCAAGGCTTATGATCCGCGAGTTACGTTCGATTTGTATGCGCTCGACCCCAGGAAGATGTACATCAACTTTGGTTTCTGGGATACCGTGCCAACGACTCACGAAGACGGCTATTACAACCGGAAGATCGAAGAGGAAGCGCTGGAGCTGGAAGGTAAGAAGGGCCTCTACTCCACCGCTTACTACGACGAAGAAACGTTCTGGAAGATTTACAACCGCAGCCGCTATTTTGAGTTGAAAAGAAAGTACGATCCGGACGGGTTTTTTCAGGATTTGTACGCGAAGTGCGTGCAGAGAAAGTAATGCGACAATACGGCCAATGCAGAGAAGAACCTTCCTGGCCGCAGCCGCACAGGTGGCCGTTCACGCTGCCACGCCGCCGTTCGAGATCGAAGAGGTCAGCCTTGCCGATCTCGCTCTAGGACTGCAGCAGGGGCGATGGACGTCGCGGCGGCTACTGGAATTGTATGCGGAACGGATTCAACGAATCGACCGCGATGGGCCGCGGTTGAGAGCGGTGATCGAGATGAATCCGGAGGCCGAAGCGATTGCCGGTCAGCTCGACCAGGAGCGCAAACAGAACCACTCGCGCGGGCCGCTGCACGGGATTCCAATCCTGATTAAGGACAACATCGATACGGCCGATCGTATGGCCACCTCGGCGGGATCGCTTGCGCTCGGCGGCTGGCACCCTCCCACCGATTCTTTTGTCGCGGCTCGTCTGCGGGCGGCTGGCGCACTAATTTTGGGCAAGACCAATCTCAGTGAATGGGCGAACTTCCGCTCAACACATTCCGTGAGCGGGTGGAGCGGGCGCGGCGGGCAAACACGCATGCCTTATGCCGTGCATCGCAATCCATCGGGGTCGAGTTCCGGATCGGGTGCGGCCGTTGCGGCGAGTATGTGCGCGGCGGCAATCGGATCGGAGACAGATGGATCGGTCGTGAGCCCGTCTTCGGTTAATGGACTGGTTGGCGTGAAGCCGACGGTCGGTTTAATAAGCCGCGCCGGGATCATTCCGATCTCGCATAGCCAGGACACGGCGGGTCCGATGGCTCGGACGGTGCGCGACGCGGCGATTCTGTTGAGCGCCCTGACCGGCGTCGACGCGAACGATGCAGCAACCGCGGCGTCGGCGGGGAAAACGCAACCGGATTACACGAGGTTTCTCGATGCGAACGGACTGCGCGGCGCGCGGCTCGGGATCGCGCGGAAGTTTTTCGATAAGAACGCGGTGATGGATGCATTCCTGAACCAATGCATCGATATGTTAAAGCGAGCGGGCGCAGAAGTGATCGACCCAGCCGACCTGCCATCGCACGGCAAGTGGAACGATGCCGAGTTCGAGGTGCTGCTCTATGAATTCAAGGCGGACCTCAATGCGTATCTCGCAAAATTGCCTGCGGCGCGGGACCCGCGAACGCTTGCGGGGCTGATTGATTTCAACGACAATATTGGCGCCAGGGAGATGCCGTATTTCGGGCAGGAGATTTTTCATCAGGCACAAGAGAAAGGTCCGCTGACGGAGAAGAAGTATCTGGATGCGCGGCAGCAGTGCCTGCAACTGACGCGGACCGAGGGCATCGACGCCGTGATCGATCGGTACAAGCTGGACGCCATCGTCACTCTGACGAATGGGCCCGCGTGCTTGATCGATTGGGTGAACGGCGACTCCGACACGGGCGGCTGCTCGAGTCCGGCCGCGATCGCCGGGTATCCGCACATTACGGTGCCGGCGGGGTTCTATCGAGGATTACCTTTGGGGCTCTCGTTTTTCGGAAAAGCATGGAGTGAACCGGTGCTGCTCAAGCTGGCATCGGGATTTGAGAGCGTGGCGCAGGCGCGGCGCGCACCGAAGTTCTTGGAAGGCTGCGAACTGCCGGCGTGAGGCGACCCGCTTTGATAGGCGTGGTCCTGCTGGCCGTAGCGGGAATTGGGTATTCATGGTATCCGCCGTTTCGACTTTTCACGTGGGTGGCCGTGGGACGCAGTCCGGATTGTCCGTTGTTCGAGGCGCTCGCGAGCGAGCGGAATGAGCGGATCGAGAAAGAATGCGCCGATCGGATTTACAAAGAGAGCAAGCTGATTTCGGTGGACGCAGAGGGTTTCGAGTTGTGGCAGACGCCGAAAACGCGATACTGGATTCCACGCGGGCAGCGGTTCGTGCTGCCGTTCCAACTCGCCGCGCAGGAGCACAATCTTTATGGGACGGGAGATGCGGGGCCGCTGCTTGGCGACATTGTGGTGGACTGCGGCGCGAGGTTTGGACTGACAGTGACCGAGGAACTGATGGCTGGCGCAGAAAAGGTGGTCGCGATTGAGCCTGCGCCGGAAAATATCGAATGCCTCAACCGCAACTTCTCGAACGAAATCGCGACGGGCCGCGTTGTGCTTTACCCATCGGCAACTGTCGACAAGGTGGTGGCCGAATTGGCGCTGCCGCGGGTCGATTATATAAGGGTCGCTCTGGAGGGCGTGGACGTCCTGCGCGGGGCTCACGATACAATCGCGAAGTTTAAACCTCGCATTTCAATTGCAACGCATGCCGCGAATAATTTGAGGAATCAGCTTGGGAAAATCCGGCCGGATTATCAATTGCGGTGCGGGCCATGCGAGGTCGTGAAAGAGTCGCATTCGATTCGTCCCGATGTTTTGTATTTCAAGTAGAGCGGCCGTGTTGGCGTGCGCAGTACTGGCGGGGTGCGCGCATCGCTTCCATGGCAGCGGAATCGTGCTGGCTGTGAATGGGTCGACGGTTACGATTTCGCATCGGGCGATTCCGGGGTACATGCCGGCTATGGCGATGCCGTTCCAGGTGTCGCCCAAAACAAATCTTGGTGCACTTGCACCGGGTTCCCGTGTGGCCTTCGAGCTGAAGGTTGGTAAACATTCGACGCAGATCACGCGGCTGCGAATAGACGCGGGACCGGCTCCGGATTTTCCGCTTCCTCGAGTGCAAAAGACGATCCAGGTGGGCGAGGTTGTACCGGATTTCGAATTGATCGACGAGCAGGGACGGCGAGTGCGTTTATCGGATTTTCGCGGCAAGCTCAGCTTAATCGAGTTTATTTATACGCGCTGCCCGCTGCCGGATGTTTGTCCGCGGCTGTCCGCGAATTTCGCTTTGCTGCAGCGGAAGTTTGGACCGCAGGTCGCTCTGCTTTCAGTTACGATCGATCCCGAACACGACACGCCCGCAGTGCTTCAGGAATATGCGGCGCGCTGGCGGGCCGATGCGGGCACGTGGCGTTTTCTCACCGGCGACCCGCCGGAAATACAGCGCGTGGCGGGGATGTTCGGACTCGTCTATTTTGCGGAAGAAGGAGCGATCACGCACACATCCGTAACTGCGTTGATCGGCCGGGATGGGCGGTTGCTCGCCCAACTCGCGGGCTCATCGTACACCGCGCGGCAACTGAGCGACCTGGTTGCTGCTAAGATTCCAGAATGAAAGTCACCCTCGCGTTGCTCTTCGCCGTTTGCGTTTTCTCGCAGACCAAGCAGCCGGATCTGTGCGTTCCACCGCCGTCGGGAACGGCTCCGGCGCTTCCCGCGAGACTGATGGCAGGTCAGGGCAAGGTCCACTTTCCCATCACGACGTCCAATCCCCAGGCGCAAGCTTTCTTCGATCAAGGTGTGGCGCAATTGCATTCCTTCTGGGCGACCGAAGCCGAGCGCAGTTTCCGGCAGGCTGCGGAGCTTGATCCCGAAGCTCCGATGCCATGGTGGGGAGTCGCGATGATTGCGGCGGGCGATTACCGTCCGCGCTTCCAACTCGATGGGTACGAGAAGACGTTCGGATCGAGGAATCCGTTGAAGGCTTCGGCGCGGGCCGTGGAGGCGGCAGAGAAAGCAACTGAACTCGCGGCGGTTCCCGGGAAGGCGACGCCGCTCGAGAAGATGTACATTGCGGCCGTTGCCGCTCGTCGAAATGCTGGTTCGAAGGATCCGGATGCCGATTACATCGCGGGATTGCGCGCGATTGTGGCGCAATATCCGGATGAAGTGGAGGCCCGGTTGTATCTCGCGCTGCACCTGATGCGCGGGTTTACGCTGCCGGACAAGCAGCCGCGCGAAGGGACGATGGAGGCCGTCGGTATTTTGCGCGATTTGCTGGAAAAGGCTCCGGACCATCCGGGCGTTCATCATTATGCGATCCACGGATTTGAGGGCGCGACGTTTGCGAAGGATGCGTGGCCGAGTTGCAAACGGTATCCGGAATTGACTCCGAATATTCCGCATGCGCTGCACATGCCGGGTCATATTTATGCGCAGACGGGCCGCTGGGACGATGCGATCGAATCGTTTGCGGCCGCGGCCGAGAACGAGCGCGGTTACATGAAAGCCGATAAGTTATACGGCACGGGACATCACGGACACAACGTGCATTTCCTGGCGACGGCGTATTCGTTCCGCGGGGATTACGACAAGGCTGAAGAGGCCGCTCGCGAGCTGCTGGAGTTGCGGGAGAATCCGCGCGAGGCGGCGAATATCGATGGGTTCTACAGCGCGTACCGGCAGGGTTGGTTTGCGATGATGCGGACGCTGGTGCAGGGCGAGCGGTGGGACGAAATTCTGGATGGAAAAACGCTGCCGGTATATGACAAGCCTCGCGAGCAGGCGTGGCGGCATTGGGCGGTTTCGCAAGCGTACGCGGCGAAGGGAAATATCGAGGCGGCGCGGGCGGAGAGCAAGCTGATGGACACGTCGCTGCGGGAGTACAGAGAGAAAGTGAAGATGCCGGTTCCCGATGTCTTGGAGATCGCGCGATTGGAATTGGATGGGCATTTGAAGATGGCGGAGGGAAAGAGCGCGGCGGGGTTGAAGAAGTTTTCGGAAGCGGCGGATCGCGAGGTGCGGTTGGTTTATACGGAGCCGCCGTACTATCCGCGTCCGGTGTTGGAAGTGCTGGGCGAGGCAGCGATGAAGAGCGGCAAGACCGATGAGGCGGTGGCGGCGTATAAGCGGGCGTTGGAACAATATCCGTCGAGTCATCGGG